>JAOHMI010000056.1 GCA_028101965.1 Bacteriovoracaceae bacterium | reverse complement strand
TAAAGAGAAATTGGTATTTAAAATTTCTGAATAAATCGTTAAACAAATCATTAAGAAATAGCAACATAAAAAAAACAAAACCTAAAACAAAAAACTATGTTTTAGACACCGTAGTCTTATCTCTAAGTACGGGTGTTCAATTTAGCCTTTTTGGACTATTAAGCTTAAACCCTTCTACTAACTTTGAATTTCATATAAAGGTGGAGAATTGAAAACAGTACTTTTTTCTATACTATTAAGTTTTCTTGGTCAATCAAATGGTTTTTCAAGTACAATACAAGTCCATCAATTGCAACAAATCTCTAGCCTAGCATACATTCATCAAGATTTATTAACTTTAAATAAAATAAAACCACGCTCAAATAAATATAAACTAATGCGCTTTGATATTGAAGCAGGAATTACGGCCAAAGGTGATGTTGGCGTCTTAACATTTGCGGGTGGTGCTGCCGTAGAGTTTATATGGAAAAGAAACAACTCTCTAGGTCAATATGAAGCTAATTCTCTCTATGAAAATCAATATATCTATTTGCCAACAAACGCCTCTTCCGCAGAGGAAATACAAAAAATACTAAAAACTAGAATTAAATCATTCTTAAAGGTTAGAAAGTTCAGAAAAAAATTTAAGCGAAAGTTTAATCGTCTTATAAGAAGAGATTCGAAAAAAATATCTAAACTTATAAAAAACATTGTCCATATGCCAAGAATAGGAAATTGGTATATAGATAGGTTTTTTAAGTCTTATTCATTCTCAAATAATTACTCACTTGGCATAATAAAATTTGGAGGAAGTAAGAGAATAAGATTCAGATTTAAAATTGTTGGAGTTCCTTACCTTCATCACGATACTGAAAAATTAAATTTCACTCAACAAAATTTAAAGAAAACAATGAATATTCTTAATGATCTTGGTCATAATAATTCCCCCCTTTCACAGTTCAGTCTATACAGGGCTAGAGTTATTCATGATATCAATAAAAAGTTTGATATCGGGATTGCCAGTATAGGAAGTAAGAGTGCTTTAACAATTGAATATCGTGAATTATCTGATGATTTATATAATTTCGTCCCAAATATTTCAGTTCAGGAAAAGTTTGAAACAAGCGAAGTGAGTAATATAAACAATTTTGTTATTGGGCAATTAGATAATGTAAATTTCAATAACAAAAAAAACTCTTTCAAGTTAAGAGAAGTGAGATTTAAATATTCTCTTGATAAAAGTTTAGGTTTGAAACTTGCCACGATTAACAAAGGCTCAAGCTTCAATCTCCATTACAGGAACGTACAATGAAATTAATTATTTTATTATTGGGATTTTCTCAAATCGCTATGTCAGATGATAAGAAGGAAAAGAAGAGAAATACATTTTATCTTCAGCAAGTTGATTATCGATATCAAGCTTCTGTGTCCATTTCTTTACCAGGAATGATTAAACTTAAACTTAAACCAACTTATGAAGCGAGATATATACCGAAAGAAAAAAAACCTATAATTATCGATTCTAAAAACTTGCTTCGCTAGACAATAGTCTGAAATTTTTTATCAATTAACTATCTAAGTAACAATAAGAGCCTACGACACCACTTCTCAGCTTCATCCAAAATTGCTAATACCTCAATTTATCATATTATAAATGAAAATAGCGGAATCTTGAAATACAAAATTCGAGAAGATAAGAGAGAAGCAACTCCTGAGAGATTTAGCAAAATCGCTCCTATCGAAATATATCGTCTAATCCATTTAATGATTTTACCGTTTGGGAAAATCAAGATATCACTAAATAAAGATAATTTTGAATTTTTAGGAATAATTTTTTTTAAATCGAATCAATATATTTTCCCATCAGGCCTAGGAGAAATTAAAATTCCAAAATATCGAAATAGAAATATCAAAAAACCAATAGTCCACATACAACTGGCAATATATAAGCTTTGAACAAAATAATCAGAATAATAAATCGGTACCAACACTCTAAGAATGCTTCCGGAAATGATCGATATAAAAGCGATCTTTGTCCAAAGATCAGTCATAATAACTCTACCTGTATGGCCAAGACTAACTCGTGTCATAATTCCGATCCCTACAACACCAACGCCACCGGCCAATAGCATGTGTAGTGCTGCTTGAGTATAATGTACTTGATCATCAAAAATTCCGATAACCTTTAAAATTAATTCTAAATTAATAAAAGCAATACCAATATGTAAAATAAAAAGAATAGGTATCTTTAATGTTGATAATGGTTTCCACATAATTTGCCTAGAGATATTTGCGATGATTGCCACACTTAAAATAGAAACTAAAACAAACTTAGAGGTACTTTCCGGCCAAGGAAACGCAAGAGTAAGAATAGCCAATAAACTTATGGGGTTGATCCATCGAGGAAGATCTATTTTAACTCCTTTAATTTTTTTTATTGTAAAAAATGGAATTACTCGACCCGCAATAAGTAAAACAATAAATCGAATAAGTCCCACTGCAACTTCTCTTCCTGAAAACTCAAAAGAGTCTATTGAATAGAGGCTACCGTAGGAGTGAAATAGTTTACCTATTGTGATACCAAGAAGAATTGGCAAAAAAACATACTTTTGTTTTGGAAAGCGCCATAGTTTTCGCAAAAGCATAAACCACAAGATGGGGAAAAATAAATTCATTAAGACAAATAAATATTTTTCATTAAGCGGCAAAAAATAAGAGCATCTTTCAATAATCCATGACAGAATTAAAATTAAAAGTGCCTTTCCTTGATATGGTTCTGAATTTGTCCAATTTGCACTCGCGGTTAATATGAAACCAGCAATTAGCGCACCTGTAAATCCAAATATCATTTCATGGGCGTGCCAAAATAGCGGATCTACCACAGGCAACGGAAGAGATAATTGTCCAAGGTAATTAAATACCCAAAGAACAGGATTTATCGCGGCAATAGAAGCTGCAAGAATAAAAAATGGTCTAAAACTTATAGAAAGTAATGGGGACACTTTTTTCAAAATCATGTTCCTCAGGTAAATAGAAAATAAAATATACTATTCAGAAACTATATTAAGATATTTCAAGTTCATCTATTGTATATCATATATCGATCTAAAGGGATAGTTTTAGTCATTTTGGGTTCACATGATGATAGATTTCTATGATTGATTTCAAAATCTCTCCTTATAAAATATTTTAATCTGAGATCGCACCATGCTTGTCTAATTTTTTTTTTTAGATTTACGGAAACTCAATACATGAGCTGTCCCCACAAGAGCTATTGCATAAAGTTTGTGATGTAGAGTAATTTGCTGTATCTACACATGTTAAAGTTTTCGTATAAAATTGTTTTGCAAATAAATACGAAGACGATGTGTATCGAAATAATAAACCGCACTGTCAGACGCGACGATATTAGTTGGAGTAAAAGTTGGAGAATCAGTGGAGAAAAATATTATCGAAAAAGTCGCTCCTGAAGCTATGAGCACTATTCCTGACCCACCTTTACTGCTAGAACCACCGCTTCCATTTCATCTATCTCCACAACATGAAACTATCGTAATGATCACAAATAAAATAAGCATGACTGTCATTATCTTCATATAAACTCCTGCAACATAATATTCGCAAGCGAAATGCCAGCTTTTCTATATTATTTCAAGAAGATAAGTGACATTCGCAGCATCTCAATTGACGAAGAGTCTATAATATTAGGATACCTAAAATTTACAGCGATTATTTAGAAATTTTTATATCTGTATAGTATCAGGACGATTTTATTAAATTCAATGCAAAGGGCTAGTTACTATGTATTTTCTGTTAACTTTATCTCTCTTGATTAATTTCTCTACCATGGCTTTAGATAAACAATGCCTCGAAGACTTAGACCCAAATCTCCAAGTTGCGGAATGGGTTAATGTTGACGAATCTGAAGTGGATAGCCTGACAGAATACGATTTTTATAGCTTTTACGCGAATGACCCTGATTCAAAATACTACGACGAGTCAAGTTGGTTCTCTCCAGAAGTTCAAGGTAAGATTCTACAAAGCCCATTAAAAGGTAAATACGTCTCCTTAAATTTGAATAAAAAACTTCGAGAAAACTTGGGATATACTATAAATGAAAAAGAAATCGAACTCGATAATTCAAGTGTTATCTTATTTCATAAAGGATCAATAATTGATACATATCGAAATAAACCAAATACAGCAAAATCATTTAAATTATTTCATAGCACCCGCTGCCAATTAACCCCAACAGATGCAGGATCAATCGATATAAATGATTATGAAGAAATAGAAGAGTGGGAAAAATTAGTAAACGAAAATAGCAGGAAGGGAATCGACTTCCTTAAAAATAAAAAAGAAGATAGAGTCGACTTCCTCATTGAAGGATTATTTAAAGATTCATTTTTCATGTCTACCAGTGAAGAAGGTATCTACTCTTCAGATAGTTTTATGATTCTGCTAAAAGAATCCACTTCAGAAAATTATTATAATCTATGGTGCTTTCCTGGATATAAATTAAAAAAGAATGGCGGTCTTAAAATAAAGAATATCATCAATACATTTGGAGACTCACTTATTTCTTGCAATAAGGAGAAACAAACAATACCTAAAAAGAAAATTAAAGACCACAAATAATCATGGAAATATAGACACTTAGAGATATCCTTTCTTAAGCAAATATTCGATAATTGAATACAATTGTGCCTCTCTTAAAGGAGTCTAACCCTTTATTAACCGGGTGACTATAATGGTGAAAATTGAAATTTCAAATATTTATCAATTTAAACTTCTAATCATTTTGATAACTTAAAAGCTATCACCACCGTTGTCACCCGGTTAGAACCCTTTAAGAGAATTAAAGACCTTTACTTCACTCATTAAGATTAGCTAGAAATTATAAAATATTTACACATTCAGTTTAATCAAAACTGGAACCAAATACAATTAACTTACCCAAACCCTTAGTTAGTCGGAACGTAAAAAATGAAGAAATTTATCAAATCTAGTCTATTGATTAGTCTATTATCTCTAAATTTATTAGCTCAAGAAAATGCAAGTTATGTAAGCTGTATACAAGAGGTCTATTCCACCATTGGAGAAGAATCTATTCAAATAATCGAAGATGAACATGTCCTTGCAATCGGAGATATTTCCTATCCAATTTGTCTGTTTAACTTCTCTCTAAAGATCTACAGACCAAATTATCGAATTGTAGACAGAATTTTAATGAACCAATTTAATTTGGTAAATTTAAAGAACCAAAAGAATGATCAAGTTATCTTTAGGAATAAAAGTAACTTAATTCCCATCACTTCTGACTTTGACCTTGAATGGGCTAATTATTCATACGATGAACAAAAAAGATGGCCCTCCTTAAATATTCCCATTTATATTTCGAAGGATTTTAGCGAAAAGACATTAACAAAACTTAAAAAAGCTATGAGAACGATTGAGAATTCTTCTCTTGTTAGGTTTATTCCAATTCCTGAAGATCAGTTTTGCTTAGATCAGGCAATGGAGGAAGAGCTTGGATGCCCTGAAGATCTACCAAATAAGCGCACCTACTATGTTAAAATAGATCCACACAATAAACCAGATACTGTTTTGAACTTTATTTATCTCCGCGTTTCCAGTAATCCAGGTTATTTTGGATCAGAATTAGGAAAAAAACCTGAATACTATATTAGTGCGGCAACTCGTGTCACAATTGGTGAATATGTATCAGAAACAATTGCGACCCACGAATTATTGCATTCGTTAGGCCTAGATCATACATTTTGTCGATATGATAGAGATAAATATATTACAATGAACTGGGATCACGAAATCCACCAAACTCTATCAAATCAATTTATTAGAAATAATATTTCAAATGAATACCTAAATTATTATGAAATAATAAACGGTCACACTGAAGATTATCTAGATAATAATATAGAGTATATTTCAGATCTTCTGAATATTGATTATTCTTCCAATGAAATGAATTTTAGCCAAATTTTTGAATTGGATCCATATCATATTTTAGGAAGTCAATTTAAAACTCATTCCGTTTTATTTTATCCTGACAATAAAGGCTTTACTGCAGACAATGGATCAGAAGTTAGCGTCACCCTTCAGTCTCTTCCCTTTGAAGAAAAAATTGAACAAAACATAGAAAATGGAATTTGGACTTTTGGCTTGGCCGAAGAAGATGGAAATAGATTATCTTTTCATTTAATGCATAAAAAAGTCATTAAGAATTTATCCAGTGAAGAATTTGGAATTGATGATGAACTTCCTAGGCCAGCTTACTTGAGATATGCACCAGGATCAGAAAGCTCAATCTATGTTGGGCTACCAAACGCAATTGATAATTATAGAGAAATTGGAATTTATGCAATTTTTTATCGTGGTAATAGTGCGAACCCTGAGGCGAGACTTCCCTATGGAGGAGTTAAGATCATTCACTTGGATCATATTGCTAATAATCAATTAATTCAAAATGGAGGAGAAGTAAAAATTAGCTTAAATCGTATGGACCAAGCAGAAATAAATTTATCTTCCGGTGGAAAATTTAATTCTGACTTATTTAGTGTCAACATTGGGTTTTATCGCATAACTGAAAATCAACCCAACATAAATCAATTTGATAAAAATGTTATTAGATACCTAGGGCCGCAAAATAAAGTAGTGCTAAGAAAATATAATAATAAAATAATTGTCGAATCAAATCCTCTCGCTCCCATTAACATTTCTAATCTAGATGTAAACATTTTTCCAAATCCAGTAAAACAATATGGCCCTATCAATATAGACTTAATTTCAGATGAATCATTTTCTGGAAATTTTAGTTATGAAGTAACATTAAGAAACTTACTTGGGCAGATAATAGGTAAAACAAGTGGTGAATCAGCTCAAGCAAATATTATTTGGAAAAATCCGCCTTCTTTCCAAGGAATAGGTCTGATTATAATTCGAATTAAACCGGAACAAAGCAACAAATGGGAACAAACTGCTGCTAAAAAAATATTCATCAATTAAAATAAATTATGAAGAAATCATTTACTTAGATAAATTTTTCTCTTAAATCTCATACAAGTATTTAATCACAATTTTTGTGATCCACCATCCTAGAGTTGCCCTTAAAAAAAGGATTCACTATGTTTAAAAGTATATTTGTTACCAATAACGAAGCATCTTTAACAATCACATTCTCAGGATCATAATCACCTAATCTTGACTCAATAATGTGTCCATTCAATAGATCTCCTGTTTTCAAGCAAGGTAAATCAAGTCTCTGGGCTTGAAATAAAAAATAAGTCAGACCTAATCCTTTCTTCTTTCTTTGCTGATAAAAAGATAACTCTTCTGCATCTGTAATACTTAACTCACTTTCAATATTCGTTTGATAACTATGATGACCGTTGGCAACAAGATGACTTGCAAAGGAATCATCTACACTTAAAATAAAGCCATGCTGCATTGGCATTTCGCTTCCATATCCACTTATAAATAAACAGCTCATAAACGTTATAATCACTAACTTCATCTCTCTCCCCTTATGTTTGTTTGATTAAGTTTTCATTATCAGGTTTATATTATTTCTCTTTGAAGCTAAATTGCAAAATTAGCATTATGGAATGCAAGTTTTGCATGTCATGAAGGATACATTTTTATAAAAAAACATAATATGATCTTTGTTTTTTCTAAAAATGCCAGATTTCTTAATTGTAATCATTCAAATGTGAGAGATATTCTATTCAGTAAAACTTCCTCACCATAAAATTTATTCCCTAGTAAAATATAACAAATTGAAGGCACTAATTAATGGTTATGAAACTTTTTCATTTTGGTGAGTTTCAATATGATCTTTTCTGTACAACAGTAATCTGTTGCCTACACACACCGTCAAAAGCAAAGGATCATTTCGTGAAAGTTTCAATCTTGCATATTCTACTATTGTCAGTTTCTCTGAGTATTAATCTTTATTCTCAATCCACTGAATATAAAATTAAAAATCAAAATAATGTAAATGTTTATGACTTTCTTGAAAAAGCACGGATGGGAGATATTTTGCTAAAACCATGGTGGAAATCCATGAGAGAATTGATGAAAAAAGGTGAGTATCAAACATGTGATGGAAGAGTTCAACTTGTTCCTAATGTCTTTTTTACTAATAAATCTAATCTCCATTATGCAAAATTTAAAGAAAAATATATTCGAAATGGAACAAGAGCTTATACACCTTGGGATGCTGAAGATGTTGAAAAATACTTGAACACAGTCGGTGAAAGACCTATCCATGGAATTGACAGTATAAACAAACGAAATCACATATCAAGTGACTGGGCACATCCCTTTCAGGAATTCGACATTTTAGCAGAAGATTTTGATGGAGAAATTGAGAAATATTCATTAGCAATTGCTAAGAAGTATCATGATCTCGTTGAAAAATATAAAGCTTATTCAGTTCTCAAGGAGAATAGTGAAGAAGAAATAGAAAAAGTTGAAGATTATCGTTGCACCTCTTCAGTTAGTTTTGTTTTAACCGAAAAACGAACCAAAGAGTATGGAATTGGATTTCATGTTAACATTTTACACCACTGGTACAATCCTGCCTATGATCGAGTTATGGTGGATCAATATCGATTTTTAGATATTCCACTTGCCGCCTTAGTTAACGGAAATATTAGTTCAACATATATCATAACTTCTCTCTTCCAAAATAACGGAAAAATTCAATGTTCCATTTATCCGGTTAATAGTACTAAAGAGAAATATAGCATTAAATTGAGCTCCAAGCTAAACGAAGAAAAACATAATGAAAGAGAAGCTCTTCAAGGAGCTGAGCTATTCGAATACCTTCGTGATGAAGGATATTATGGAGATTTCTATAAAATGCAATTGTCCGTGGACGGAAAAAACTACGAACTGAGTGATGATGGCTTTAGCTTTGATGGTATCGAAGAAGAAGAAAAAAGTAGAGTCCGTCTATTTAAGACTTGGAAAATTAATCAAAATGGGACAGTACCAGTTAGAATCTATAATTTGGAAACAAAAGATGGATTTATTCGAAAAACTCCTCTCGTTGTGTCTGAAAATGATCGGCAAAAAGCAAAAGATTTCGATCCTTTCGTATCCAAAAAGGAAGTAAACATACCACTTAGTATTTTGGTCAAACAAAAACCAATTTTCTTAAATAAAAAGAAATCCTTATTTGAAGAAATGAATGTATCAAATTGTGTACTTGAGATCTAATCAAGTTTATAGAAAAGTTTGATTATCTTTGTTATCAAAGAACTAAGCACTGCAAAAGAACTATCATTTTTTTAAGAGGAATTCTTCTTTTTCCAGTATTTATATTAAAGAAATACACTGCCAATCATTTAATGTATGCTTTATAAACTGGCTGACTATAGTTCTGGTATCTTCTTGATTACTGAAATACTTAGTTTTTAAAAGTGGTAACTAATTGAATTTTGATCGACCAGAAATATAGTCGATCAGTTAGTAGGCTTTAATAGTATAATATCGAAATAAGATAGAATAATAATTTATCTACGCGAAAGGAAGATAGCTATGAAAGTTATAGTCGTCGGAGGAACTCATGGGAATGAAAAGCTAGGCATAGATTTAGTTTACTCAATCACCAAAAACCCTATTGTGAATGTATCATCAATAATTGGAAATCCTCTGGCCACCGCAAGAAGAACTCGCTACGTGGATTTTGATCTCAATAGAGCAATTAAGAACAAAGAAGCTAATGGTCACGAGAAATTAAGGGCTCAAGAATTAGCAAAAGAAATAGACAAAAATGATTTTATAATTGATCTTCATACAACAACTTCTAATATGGGCATATCGATTATCCTAAGCAAGACAGATACAATTTCACGCCAAATTGCCAGATTGATAAAAAATCGGTTCAAAAAAATTACTATAATTTACTCATCAAAACTAGATGATAAATCTAACTTTATAAACCGACTTTCCGAACATGGGTTTGTTGTAGAAGTTGGACCGTGTCCTCACAACAAATATCGAAAAGCGCAATATAATGCTGTATTGAATATAGTGAACTTTGTAGCCAAATTTGAAATCAATTCTAAAAATGAAGATAGCCTCCCAAGGGAGTTTCTAAGAGTTAAAGATTATGTCCCTTACAATAGTATCGATGATGGTTTCTTTCGAAGAATATTGAATCAAGATTTTATGAAATTTCCTGATGTGGATAATTTTGTAAAAAATACGAGTGGTAAATTAATAAATCTTCGAAACTGCTACCCTATTTTTATTGGAGAAAAGTCTTATATCGAAACTGGTATTGCTTTTAGTATTTGTGTAAAAGAAAAATGGAATAAAAATGAAAATACTTAATTGGAAACTCAGAATAAAAATTTAAGTCTTTCTAAGTTCCCTAAACAGATCACCAGTGCCCCCCTAGTACACTCGATACAACGTCGAGATTGATTCTCTTTCTAAAAGTTGATTGAATTATATATTTTAAAATTCAGGGCAGGTTGTATTTCAAATTATCCCACCCTGAATTTTTCTACTAAAAAATTTATTTAAGATTACTTTGATTTATTTTATCAGTTTAATAATTAGAAACGGTAACCGATATTTAACCCAATATCTCGAGTAAAATCTTTTGTTTCCATATTCCAATCGGTGTATTGCCAATAAAGCCCTGTCACGAAACTTCCTTTATTATAATCAAGACCTAGCTTGTTCATACTAGCTTGAAGGGCATCAAAATCATTTGATGAATCATCTGTAGTCCCTAAGTGAGAGTATTTGGCATAAGGAGTAAACTCTCCCATTTGATAACTAAGAATCAATCCAATCCATCCATTATTATCACTTCTTTCTTTTAGCTTTTCTTTGTCATTGAAGTCATAACTATTATAACTATTGGCCATTATTTCAGGTGCTAAAGCTAGTTTATTAGTTAAGCTAAATGGCGTACTAACACTAATTCCATATGAATTATTTAAACGATCTTCTTTATCATCATTTGAAAGACGACCAGTATCATAAACTTCTGCATATCCATTGAGAATTACGCTTTTTACTAAATCACTGTTAGTAGAAATTTCTCCACCAACCATTACTCTTGTGTTTATATTTCGAGTGATATCAGCGTTTCTTTCATGAAAACGATCATCTGCTGAGAAAACACCGATACGTGCATTAATACTTGCATTATCATCTGAATTGGCTTCCTCTGCTTCAACCTCATCATCAATCTTGTTGATTGCAGATTCTTTAGTTTCGACAACATCCTCTTCAACCTGATCTGCTTTAACAGTTTCAGTTTCAACAATTGCTTCAGCATTTGTTACAACTGGAGCTACTTTAGCAACCTCATTTTCAACAACTGCTTCTTTACTTGTGTTTACAGGAGATTGGTTTTCAACCGGCAACTGAATTGTGTCACCAATGTTTAATCTCTTTGCGATTTCAGCATTAATCCCATTCTTTGCAAAAGTTGCTTCAAGCATTTCTGGTGACATTAAATTCCTGTCAGCAAGAAGTTTCGAAATCCATTCACCTTCAACTAAGGTATGAGGCTCAAACGAAATTCCATTTGTTTCAGCATTTTTTTCTACTGTAAAAGCAGAAAAACTAAAAATAAAAA
>JAOHMI010000055.1 GCA_028101965.1 Bacteriovoracaceae bacterium | reverse complement strand
CGTCTTCTTTTTACTAGGAAGGGCCGTTACCCATTATTTTAACAAAAAGAAAAAAGGGGAGAAACCTCCTTTAATTATAATTGGTAAGGACACAAGACTTAGTTGTTATATGCTGGAGCAAGCTTTTGCTTCAGGAGTCTGTTCTCAAGGTGGAAAGGCAATTTTAACCGGCCCTCTTCCAACTCCAGGAGTAGCATTTGCAATTAAAAGTATGCGGGCTGAAGCAGGAGTGATGATTTCAGCAAGCCATAACTCCTTTGAGGACAATGGGATTAAAATCTTCGATCGTTGGGGAGACAAACTTCCTGATGAAATTGAGGAAGAGTTGGAGAAAATGATTTTGGGAAAACAGGAAATTCCCATCATGCATGGAGAGAATTTAGGTCGCGCAAAAAGACTTGATGAAATAGTTGGGCGGTATATTGTTTATGTCAAAAGTACATTTAACCCCATCTATGATTTAGAGGGAATAAGAATTGTTGTTGATGCTGCTAATGGTGCTGCCTATAAAATTGCGCCTATGATCTTTGAAGAGTTAGGCGCGGAAGTAATTACGATTGGAAATTCTCCAAATGGAAGGAATATTAATTTTGAAACTGGAGCAACTAGTCCTCAGCAATGTATGGAAGCGGTAAAGAAATATCGAGCAGATTTAGGGATATGCCTTGATGGTGATGCAGATCGGTTAACACTTATTGACTCTCGGGGAGAGGTTGTTCATGGGGATCGCTTGCTCGGCTTGCTGGCTCGGTTCCAAAAAGAAATAGGTGCTTTGGAAGATGGAGATGAAGTTGTTGGAACCATCATGTCCAATTTAGGCTTAGAGGAATATATTAAAAGTTTGGGGTTAAAATTTTTCCGTGCGAATGTTGGTGATCGATATATTCTTAATCGCATGAAGGATGAGGGAAGCTATTTTGGTGGAGAGCCATCAGGTCATATTATTTTTAAAAAATACTCGACAACAGGAGATGGAATACTAGCTGCTTTAAAAGTCATTGAATGTTTAAAACATTTTAAAAATAACTTACATGACTTAGCGGATGAAATTCAAATGTATCCTCAAGTGTTAATTAATACTAAAGTAAAAAATAAAAGACCATTTAATGATGTTCCCCAAATTAAAGATAGTTTAAATAACTTTAATAAAGAACTCGGAGATGAGGGAAGAATAATGCTTCGATATTCAGGTACTGAGTCATTGGCCAGAGTTATGGTTGAAGGGAAAGATTATCAGAAAGTTAAAGACATCTGTGAAGAGCTGTCAAAAACAGTAGCAAAAGAATTGAGCTTATGAATTTAAATAAACAAAGCCCTCGACTAGGGGTTAATATTGACCATTTTGCAACGATTCGGCAGGCCAGAGGAACTCGTTACCCTTCTTTAAGTAAAGCCGCTGGAATCTCTTTTGAAAATGGTGCTGATCAGATCACTATTCACTTAAGAGAAGATCGTCGGCATATTCAAGATGAAGATGTCTTTGAAGTTAAAAAAGTTTGTGAAGAGTTTCAAAAGCCTCTTAATTTTGAAATTAGTACTTCACAGGATGTCTTAGATATTGCCTATCAAGTGAAACCTGAATGGGTGTGCTTAGTCCCGGAGAAAAGAGAAGAAAGAACCACCGAGGGCGGACTAAACTTATCAGATCCAGATACCTTAATGAAATTGAATAAAGTATGTGAAAGGATTAAGCAAAAACTTCCTGAGACGAAAATTAGCCTTTTTGTTGAAAGTGATCTATCAATTCTTGAAAAAGTAAATTCAAACTTGGTAGATGCAGTGGAAATTCATACAGGAACTTATGCAAATGAATTTTTAAGGGGAAACCAGATTGCAATAAACCGTGAGTTAGAGTTATTTCAAAAAGCTTATGATTATTGCTTAAGCCAAAAATATTCATTTCATGCAGGGCATGGCCTTGATGAAGAAATGACAAAACAATTAGTTGGAATGAAGATTTTTGAAGAATACAATATTGGTCATTGGATTGTGGCTCAAAGCCTCTTTGATTCGCTTGCTGTTGTAGTGAGAAATTTAAAAAGCATTATGGAGAAATAAATGAGAATAGTTTCAACTGAAGAAATGAAAGAACTCGAATTAACCAACTATGAGTCCTATCATTTTAATGAATCTTTAATTGTTGAAAACGTTGGGAAAGCAGCTGCTGACTATATGTTTGATTCAGTTTTAGATAAGAGTGCAGATATTCCTGTTCTTTTTTTGATCGGAAAGGGAAACAATGGTGCTGACGGATTAGCTATATCTCGGCATTTAGTGAATAAAGGAGTGGAAGTTAGAGCTTTTGTGTGCTTTGGAGATGATTCGGAATTGAAGGCTGAAACTGAAAACCAATTGCAAATGGCTAAAGCATTTGGTGTAAAAGTAAATTACATTAAACAAGTAGGCACCATTCAAGAATACTTTGAAAGAAGTGGAAATCAATTTGTGGTGGTGGATGCTCTCTTTGGAACAGGAATTAGACTTCCTTTGCCTCAATTTTTTTACGATATAATTAATTATGTTAATACATATTCACCACTAATTTTATCAGTTGATATTCCATCGGGAATTGATGGAAATACTGGCCATCATCATGGGGCGGCGATTAATGCTGACATTACTTTGGCCATTGGATTGCCAAAATTAGGTTTCTTTGTATCTGAGGGTGCAAAGCATGTGGGTCAAATAGAAGTGGTGGACGCTGGCTTCCCAAAAGAACTCCTTGAAAAAGGTGATAAGTTTTTACTGACCGTTGATAATTTAGGCTTATTGGCCGGCTCGCGAAGAAATAAATTTGCAGATAAGAAATCCTTTGGCCATTCGGTTGTCATTGGTGGGTCTCACGGTTTAACCGGTGCACTGGCCTTAGCTTCCACTGCGGCTTTAAAAGTTGGTGCAGGACTGGTGACGGCGGCAACTTGGGAGACTCAATATGCAGAGTTTCTGGCTCGGCTTCCAGCAGAAATTATGACGGGCTATATCCCTTCAGACACTGATGATTGGAATAAATTAATTCGTGATTTAGATAAATATGATTCAATCTTAATTGGCCCTGGTTTAGCTCGTTCTGAGAATGCTAGAAAAATAACCATAGATATTTTAGAAAGCTATGATGGACCAGTCATTTTAGATGCAGATGCAATTAATGTACTTAATGTTAAATCTGATGCTTCTCTTTTTACAGGACGAAGAGCTCCAACAATACTAACACCTCATTTTGGAGAATTTTCAAGGTTTTCTGGTGTCCCTCATGAGGCATTGGTTTCAGAACCGGTTAAACATTTAACCGAACTAATTGATAAAATTAACTCGGCTGTTATTTTAAAAGGCCCTTGTACATATATCGGTTTTCCAAATGGTAATATATTATTCAATTATTATCCTAATGATGGAATGGCCTCCGCTGGCTCAGGAGATGTTTTGGCCGGTATTCTAGGTGGCCTTCTTGGACAAGAAAGGCAAAAAAATGCCAATCTCTCTTTATTTCAGCGTTATGAAAACCTAAATAAAACCATATGTTTAGGCGTTTTTATTCATTCACTTGCTGGAAAAATAGCCGCAAAAAATTTGGGGGTAAGGGCCATGTCTGCAACAAGTATCATTGATTCTTTTACAGAGGCATTCAAATATCTATCGGAAAATATGAAAGGGTACCAATTAAATAGCAAGTAAAAGCTAATACAATCAAACAGAGGAGTCCACGGATGGGCGAAAAAGTAATACGAGATTGGAAGAAAGTTAAAGAGACCGATTTAAAGTACATCAGCTATGAACTAAAAGAATTAGTCGATATCCCGTGTGTGATTTTCCTTGAAGGCCCTGTTGGTGCTGGTAAAACAACTTTCGTCAAGAACTTTGATGAAAAGGAAAAGTCGCTGAGTCCAACATATTCGATTCTTTCCGAAGGAAAAACGCTTCTTCATGGAGATTTTTATCGAATTAAAGAATCAAATGAGATCACAATGCTCGAGTTGGAACTTTATTTAAATAATAAAGATTATTTTTTCGCTGAATGGGGATTAAAGCATTTAAGAAATATTAACCGAGAAGTTCCCGAGAGTTTTAATTATTATTCTCTTGAAATAGAACCCTTTCTTTCTACTGAAGTTATTGATGAAAGTGAGCCATCAGAAGTGGATAGTGGGCTACGAAATTTTATTCTTCGAGAGCTTTCGGATATCGATTAATAGAGGACTTTTTTAGTGGCAAAAATTTCCGACTAACTTTGTAGGAATTTATTTAAACTTAAATAAAACCCAAAAAATCTAAGTATTTATACTCATTTTCAAAAAAAAATTTAGTGCCTTCTAAAATAAGATTGACGTTAATAGGTGAAAGAGGAGATACTATTTTCAGGGTGAATCCAAACTGATTAATTCAGTTAAAATCGAGAAGCTTTAGGATGAGTTTTCGATCGATTTAGAAGTGTTCGATGATTTAATGAGCACTTTTCTTTCGCTGAATTTTTCTTTGGTCCACTTTTTACAAGGAATGTTTTTGGCTTAATTATTAAGCAATTTGATTTATGGAGGATGACAAATGAGACTAACATCAAAAGGCCGTTATGCTGTTCGAGCCATGCTCGATTTAACTTTTAACAGTAATGGTAACACCGTTCGATTACAAGAAATCTCTAATCGACAAGCTATTTCACTACACTACCTAGAGCAATTATTTAGAAAGCTTAGAACAGGAAGAGTTGTGAAGTCAGTTCGAGGACCTGGAGGCGGATATGTTCTAGCCCGCTCGATGGATGAAATTTCCGTTAAGGATATTCTTGATTGTGTTGGAGAGAATATTAATCCAGCGAAAGACATCATAGGGGTACCTTCCTCAGGTGTTGATACAAAAGCTGCTGGACTTACTGAAGGTGGAGGAACTGATGGGACTCATATTGTTGATACCCCAGAGTTTCGTTTAACTCGAAATTATTTTGAAAACCTTGGCGTGATCATGCAAGAGTATTTAACTACGACTACTCTTGGAGATCTATTCAGAAAAGCAAAAGCAGAGAATCCAGCATACTGGGAAAATCAAAACCAAAATGCGGCAAACTCCACTTTTAATGCTGGCGGAAGCACGACTTCTGCATTCAATGCGCAACCGGCGACAGAGCCATCTGCCACTAGTTCCAATGAAGCAACTGCTACTGAGTCAATAATTCGACCAAATATTGGTGAAATTAATCAATAATTAGTCGTAATAGTAAAATAATTTACCGAGCTCTTTGAATATCTAGAAATATTTGTCATATTGAGAGCTTGAAAACAAAACAATTTTATCTAGACCATAATTCAACCTCTCCGTTATCAAAGAAAGTTAAACATTTTCTTAAAGGTGGAGAGGTTGATTTTTTTAATCCAAACTCTCTCCATCCTTTAGGCCAATCATCTCATGCCGTCGTTTATGAAGTGACTCAATTCTTACATGATTATTTTCGAATCCCATCTGATGAATTTTTTCTTATTTACCACTCTGGAGTTACTGAGGGGCTTAATCTATTGGCCCACCATTTTGCTGAAGACAAGCTAGGGGAAATGAAGTGCTTTATCTCAGATCATCCTTGTGCTTATGAGCAGGCTCAACGCTTTAAATCAAGTCAATTTGAGTTAATTTCAACTAACTCAGATTTTGAGTTCGAATCATGCAAATTCTCAGAAAACCCAACTCTTCTTAATTGGACTGTCGTTAATAATCTTTCTGGACATGTTTTTGATTATCAAACTTTAAAGAAATTTAAAAATCGCTTTATCCAAGATAATAATTCTGTTTTTGTTCATATAGACGCTGCTCAGCTAATAGGTAAAACGGAATTAAAGAAAGAGGTTTTCGACCTCTTAAATATAGCCAGTTTTATTTCCTTTAGTGGGCATAAATTTGGCGCACTTAAGGGGGTAGGATTTAGCTTTATTCACAATACATGGAAAAAAAAGATGAATCCTTTTCTCTATGGTGGGGAACAAAATTATAAAATTCGCGCCTCTACTATGAATACTCTTGGGATTTATTCTCTTAAATTGGCCCTCGAGGAACAAAGAGAAAAAGCAGACATGCTAGTTAAAGTAGAGGAATTAAGAAATGAGATGAAAAATCTTTTAGAACAAGATAAACAATGGATACTTCCTTTTTCTAACTTTAAAACTGAATCGGTAAATACTTTAAGTTTTTGTCATCATTCACTGGCATCAGACCGTTTACTTCCGGCTTTCTATGCTCATGGATTGTATGTCTCACCTGGCTCGGCTTGCACTTCTGGAGCCGCAAAACCAAACTTTTATCTCGAAGAACTTGGGCATAAGCATTTAGCAAAAAATCTAATACGCGTTTCTCTTGGAGCTGAAAACTTAGAGAATAAAGCTGAAATACTGGGAGCATTTACGCAAGTATTGGAAAATATAAGAAAAATGTGAAGTAAGAAATAGCCTCTCGTAAGCTGGACTAATCTGTATTTTTTGTAATCACCCTTTCATTTATAGTCATCATGGCCCGTCTTGATTAAAAGCGATTAAGAAACTAAGTCAGGGGGCAAAATGAAATTAAAGATCGAAGAATTCACGAGAGCTTTATTATTTTTCAGTTTATTTATTTCACCACTCAGTTTCTCATCCGAAGAGACTGCATCATTTTTTAAGTTGGTTAAAAGCAACAGTCCTAGTTTGAATTTAAAGAAATCAGCACATACTAATAATAACCAGTTATCACTACAAGAAATTCAAAGTAGGGCCAGATTTGTTTTTGAAAAAACAATTGGGGAATTAAAGTTATTCTTGAAAACCCCTTTATTTTCACAAATTGATCCATTAGTCTGCCAGACGAAAAAATATATGGCCCACTTGATTTTTGATCCTCCTTTTAATGGAGGACAGTGGGTAAAAGTTCTCTCTTATGAAAGAAAACTCTCGCCTCATCAACAATTTAAACAGGAGCTATGCTTTATTAATGAGAATATTCATCGCTTTAAATCCTCACTATTAGTGGTGGATGAAGATGATGACTACTGCCAACCTGGTCCCGAGGGAGAGCAAAACCTAGAGTATGTCTATGGCAGAGGAAATAAGTTGTTGTGGAAGATATATCTTTGCCCACAAGCTCTTAGAAGAATTAAAAGTCATACTTTGGATCAGGCACTTCGTTATATCAGCTTGCATGAAGTTTTTCATTTAATTGGGCTAGAGCATTTTATTGATCGCCCAACTGATTTGCTGCCGCAAAAGTTATGGTTACTACAATCTCTCTTATATCGACCTTATAAAGTGGCGAAGACTAAAATTGGCAAGCGTTTCAATAAGATCGATCGTTATAGATTTTCACATATCGAGCATATTGGTAGTGTTGTTAGTGACCCGGTCGTTGGTTTCGAAGATATTGGTTATTTCCTAACTGATCAAAATCTTATTGGAGATATCAAAAGGGGAACCTGGGGAAAAAGAGTAAAAGATTATTTGAAATAGAGCTATTTAAGACTATCAAGGTCTACTGAGGAAGAAATCTTCACATCACTAGGTAACTCAAAGTCCTCTTCAGGTTTAATAAATCCAAAGTTTATTGGTTCAAGTCCTTCAATTTCAGCACCATAGGCAATGGTAATGGTTTTTGGAACAAAGTGTGTGAGTGAAGTAACGAAGAAGTTCTCCGGCAATTCAATTGATTGAGAAGATTCTGAAACTTCATCAGTTTCATCTTCATCTGTCATATTTAAATTGTTATCAATAAGTGGATTAAAAGAGGTATTCTTTACCACCAATGCGCCTTTAATTCGATTCTGCTTCAATTCTTTAGTTATGGCCCAAGAACCGATATGAAAGAAATCTAAATAAAAGCATGATTTTTCATATTTTAGCTTCCTTGGAAGAAGAATTTTATTCATAAATTTACGGGTAATCTCGTCTTTGGCTTTCCGAGTCAGCTTATTGGCCAACATGGAGTCTTCGATTCGGATAATATAATCACCTGGTTCTTTTGTAGATCGATAAAGTAGATATTGGAAGGCGATACTGAATAATGTAAACAGCTTAGGCTGAGCAAGCAGAATATGCTTGGACTCGTTTTCGACTAGGGATTTAACTGACTCATAGAGCGTTTGGCGATCTAAATCTTTTTTCATTGAAGAATCTATACCTAAAAGATGAATTTTAGTAAAGATCTACCTGAAATTTTTTTCGGCTATATTGATTTATCCCTAATTGATGTCAAAATTTTTGGAGATTACGAATCTTACGGTAAAATCTTAGGCATGGTCGATTATCAAATTGATTTTTATCAGTTTAGCCTGTATCATTCAGCGATCTTAAATTCGGTACTTAAATAGGTTTTAAACCTCTTAATATAAACAATGAACTTGCTTCTTTAGGGAGAAGAAAATGAAACACTTACCTAAAACCAGAAACATTGGGATTAGTGCCCACATCGACTCTGGAAAAACTACACTTACTGAGCGAATCCTTTTCTACTGCGACAAAATTCACAAAATTGAAGATGTGCGTGGTGGTGGTGACGGTGCCAAGATGGACCACATGGAACTAGAAAAAGAGAAAGGGATAACAATTACTTCTGCTGCGACCACGGTTAATTGGGTTGGTACAGAAGGCAAAGGAATTACTTTCGCGGAAGGCGCTGAAAAAGAAATTAAAGTCAATATTATTGATACTCCCGGTCACGTTGACTTTACAGTTGAAGTTGAGAGATCTCTAAGAGTTTTGGATGGAGCAATTTTAGTACTTTGTTCAGTTGCTGGTGTTCAGTCTCAGTCAATTACAGTTGATAGACAGATGAAGAGATATAAAGTTCCTCGATTAGCTTTTTTAAACAAGATGGATCGAATGGGAGCAAATGCTTTTAATGGTGTGAAATCCTTAAGAGAAAAACTAAACCATAATGCAGTTTTAATGCAATTACCAATTGGCGCGGAAGATAACTTTCAAGGTGTTGTTGATCTAGTCTCCAAAAAAGCTTACTTCTTCGACGGTAATAATGGTGAGAATGTTCGAATTGAAGAATGTCCTGCTGATATGGTTGATTCTATGGAAGAAAATAGAGAAGCCATGCTCGATGCAATTTCTGAATTCAATGATGAAATGATGGAAAAACTACTTGAAGGCGAGGAAGTAACAGAGGAACTTATTCATAAAGCAATTTATGCAGGTGTAAATTCTCTTAAATTAACTCCAGTTTTTTGTGGATCAGCTTTTAAAAATAAAGGTGTTCAGCCTCTTCTTGACGCTGTCGCAAGGTATTTACCTTCACCATTGACATGTGCTAAGCCAACGGCCGTTAGAACAACTGATGGAAAAGAAGATCGATTTCAGCTTGAAGTTGACTTTAATAAGCCACTTGTTTGTATGGGATTTAAAATTACTGATGAGCAATTTGGGCAGTTAACTTATACTCGAATCTATCAAGGGGTTCTGGAAAAAGGTGCCACTGTTTATAATACAAGAACAAAGAAGAAAATTAGAGTAGGGCGGATTGTTCGAATGAACTCAAATGATAGAGATAATATTGATTCAGCTGGTGCTGGTGATATTATTGCAATGGTTGGTGTTGATTGTGCCTCAGGTGATACTTTTGTTTCAGATGATGAAATGTTGGATGTTTCTTGTGAAGGAATGCACGTTCCAATTCCAGTTATCGAGCTTTCTATTAAAGCAAAAGATAAGGATCAACAGGCAAAAATGTCTAAAGGTCTTTCTCGTTTTATGAAAGAAGATCCTACTTTTCATGTTTTCACAGATGAAGAGTCAGGTGAGACTCGTATTGCTGGTATGGGTGAACTTCACTTGGAAATTTATGTTGAAAGACTAAAAAGAGAATATAAAGCTGACGTTGAAGTTGGTGCTCCTCAAGTTAATTACCGAGAGACCATTCGAGTGGAAGCTGGTTATGACTACATTCATAAAAAGCAAACTGGTGGTGCTGGTCAATTTGGTCATGTTGTTGGAAAAATTCGACCTCTTACTGAAGAAACTAAAGAAAATGAAGACCAAAACTTTAAGTTTAATAATAAAATTAAAGGTGGGGTTATTCCTGGTGAATTTATTGGAGCTTGTGAAAAAGGCTTCGAAGACGTTATGGATAAAGGACCAATTGCTGCCTTTCCATTAATTAATGTTGAAGTAGATTTACTCGATGGTAAGCATCACGATGTTGACTCCTCTGACATGGCATTTAGAATTGCTAGTCGTATGGCCATGAGACAAGCGGTTAGAGCTGCTAGTCCAGTTCTTCTTGAGCCAATGATGAAAGTTGAAGTTGAAACTCCGGATGAGTATCAAGGTTTCGTTATCGGTGACCTTTCTTCTCGAAGAGGGATTATTCAAGGTTCTGAAACTGCTCAAGGTGGTGGTGATACTGTTGTCAATGCGGTTGTGCCTTTGAGTGAAATGTTTGGTTACTCAACTGATCTTCGTTCCGGAACAGCTGGTAAAGCGACTTATACTATGGAATTCGCTCAGTACTCTGAATGTCCTAAGAACATTCAAGAGAAAGTAATTAAAGATAGAGAAGAAAAAATGGCAGAGCGATCTTAACTTTTAAACAATATAGTGAGGAGAGATGATCTCTCCTCACATTTTTTATAAACAAAACCTTTAGAAGAAAATTTTATGCTCGATATGTCTCAACTAAATTTACTTGTTGTTGTGGAGTCGAGTAAAACCCTTTCTCTCGCAGCAGAAAAGTTGCAAATATCTCAATCCGCTGTTAGCCAAATGATTAAAACCATCGAGAACAAACTTGATATAAAACTGTTTTACAAACAAGGAAAAACTCTTCAATTAACTCCCAAAGCCTTAAAGCTAGTTAAATTCTCAAAACAATATTTAAAAAAATTCGATGAAGTTTATGCCTTATTGAAAGAAGACAACAGTCGAATCATAGGAAATATTAGTCTAGGAACTCTCTTTGGAATAGGGAAGAGTTGGGTCGGTCATCGTATGATCGAATTTTGTTCTCTCTTTCCCGATTTAAATATTGAAGTGATGCTTGAGTTTCCTCATGTGCTTGTGGAGAAGTTTCAAAACCAAGAGTTAGATTCTTTAATAGTGACTAAGGACATGCTTCCTACCCGTGCTAAAAAATTTTTTTTACACCAAGAAAAGTCAGTCTTAGTTTATCCAAAAAGTTCAAAATATAATTTTGATAAAGATACTAGTTATGATGAGCTTCTTTCTCATCCATTAATCTTCTTTGAAGACAATGATCCCCTTTTCCTTCGCTATATGAAGGAAAGATTTGGTCAAAGTCCAAAGAATCCTCAAGCGAGGCTAGTGGTAAATTCTTTTGGTCAAATGCTTTATGCGGTCAGCGAAAAGTTAGGAGTCGCAGTTATTCCCACCCATGCTTTAGAACGATCGAGCTTCCAAAACAAAGTTAAGATTCTATCTGAATGTGAAATCGTTAATGATGAGTTTTATTTCGCTTATCATGAACACTCAATTGAGCAGATGAAAATGAAAGTTCTCATCGAGTTTTTACAAAACTTTAGCAATGAAAAATCTTAATTCTCAAGACTCCCAGTTAATAAATGACTTTTTTGTACCTATTCATGAGCTACTAAGAGAGATATCCCAGCATTTTAAGATTTATATTGTAGGAGGATTTAGTAGAGATTTTATTTTAAGTAAAACTTTAAGTACGGATATAGATTGTGAACTTCATTTTAAAGATACACCAAAGGATTTTCTTAATAGTTATATTCAATTCTTTGAAGGAATACAAAAACGATTTCAAATTAAACAATTAAATTACCATATTTTTCAGATTCAAATAGCACAGTTTCAATTAGAGTTTTCGCTGCCACGAAAAGAAAAATTTGATGAAACGATTGGACACAAAAACTTCGAAGCGGAGTTTTTCCCTAGTTTACCTTTGCATGTAGCTGCCCAGCGGAGGGATTTCACCTTTAATGCCATTTATTTTTTGATACAGACTCAGGAATCGAAATTCTCATTT
>JAOHMI010000054.1 GCA_028101965.1 Bacteriovoracaceae bacterium | reverse complement strand
AATTATCATTTCATAATAACAGGAATACTCGAACCTAATTTCTTAATGTTTCGTTTGTCAGGAAAACTCCGAACAATAACGTTTGATTATTATTGTCAGATAACAGCCTCATGTTTTAGAATCCCCTCATGTATCACTTCACCCATTATACCGACATTCTAGAAAGCGAACTAAACTTCAGAAAAAGAATCAACCCGCGTTATTCCATGAGAGGTTTTGCAAAGCTTCTAAATACCTCTCCAAGTTCTCTTTCCGAGATTCTCAAGAAAAAACAAGGTCTTTCTAATAATAAAGCACAAGTTATTTGTCAGAAATTAAACTTCTCAGATCCTGAAACTGATTATTTTTGCACTTTAGTCGAATTTCACAATGGAAGAACTTTAAGTAAAAGAAAATTGGCTCAAGACCTATTAATAGAAATGAGAAGCAAGAAATTAACCACAGAACTACAAAGTGATTTTTTTGAAATCGTTTCCAATTGGTATAATTTCGCAATTATGGAATTACTTAAAGCGAAGAGAGTTCCTAAAAATGCAAATTTTGTAGCAAATGAATTGAGTATATCTATAGAACAAGCCGAAAAAGCCATTCAGATATTGCTCAATAATAATTTAATTAATGAGAAAGAGGGATATTTAGTTGATGCAGGAATGCATGTAACTACAAAAGATGGAATCCCCTCATCTGCCATTAGAAATATTAACCGTGCACTGTTGTCCAAAGCTGAAAAGGCTATTGAGGAACAGGCTAGTGGCAACCGTCATCTTTCCACTTTAACTATTGCTTTAGATAAAAAAATCCTACCTGAGGTTTCTAAGAAAATTTCTAACTTCAGAAAAGAGCTCAACTTCTTTATTACAAACCATAAAAATAACCAAAACCCAAATTCAGTTTATTGCTTTGGTAGCCAACTTTTTGAATTAACTAAAAGCGAAAGAAGCTTTGAAGAGAAAAACAATGAAATTCATTAAACTACTTATTTTAGCCAATTTATTATTAACTCTTTCAATCTTTGGTCAAGAAAATGAGATAAAACTCATGGGGCAAGAGACTGGCAATGGTGGTGACATTGTTCATTGTAAAGACAATATCAAACAAAATAAAATCCTTGATGTATATGAAGCAGAAGATATATATGAATGGGACTTATCTCATTTTAATAACATTCCAAGCTTAGAAGTGGCAGAAATTATTTTTTTAAAGCGTTTAGATGAAGTCTATCCCGAACTAACCACAATATTACTTGAAGAGTTTATTCTATTCCGCAAAGAATCGAAGTATCCCATGAATATCGAAATGAGAGACATACCAGATTCAAAGCATCCAGGAGTTCCCGAAGGTTGTGAATTAAAGCAGATCGCATATCAAAGGACCCCAAATGTTGAGGGAATCCCTCGTTACATAATCTCAAAGTCTCTTTATGAAACATTAGATATCAAAAATAAATTTGCTCTTATGCTACATGAAGTTTTGTATAAAATGGCCATTAATAAAAAGAAGTCTCATCAAGACTCAACTAAAGTGCGTGACCTAACAGCTAAATTATTGTCAACTGGGCTAAGCAATTTCTCCTATTTAGAAATGGTGAGATTGCTATCAAACCTCAATATATCACATCCTGATTTAACTTTTAAATTTAAAGACTTCTCACTATTCCATGATTCATTGATATTGGGAAAGGAACCAAATTTCCCTATTCAAAAAGCAACAATCTTCAGATCACCTAAAATTGATTTAAAAATCCTTGGTAATGATTATAGTTTTTCACCTCGAAAAGTTTACTTTGATAAAAATGAAAATATTAAATCCTATGTTATCATTGAAGAAAATAATTACCTTAGAATTAATGGTAGTCTCAAAGTAATTTACGATGGTGAAAAGCCATATATAACCCAGATCACAGGAGTTACAGGGCATATTTCCTTTGGTCAAAGTAACTTTATTCTTTTATCGAGTCTGGGAACTATAATTGATTTCCACCTCGATGCAACTGGGAATGTATACTTTAAAAACATTCAAGAAGAATCTGTTTTCTATCATCCAAAGTATGGAAAAATTCGAATGAAGGGTAAAACTATGTTTGACTATAATAATCAACTTACTGGAACGGTGTTAGACTTAGATAAAGAAAGTAAGATTTTCCCTTTAAAGCAATCCATCTCATGCGAGTCAGGACCTATCGAATTCCTCCTTCTTACTTATGATTTACATTCTTGTATTCTTAGCAAGGATCAAATTCTCTATGATAAGGATGGTGCACCTCACGCCTTTCAAGCCACTGATGAAGCGAACTTTGATTACGATGGTTATGTTAATAAAGAAAGTTCAATTGAAATAGGACGAAAAATTACCTTAAACAAGCAAGAGTAAATTCAAAATACTTTGGCTTTCTTACAATTCTTCCAAACAATGTATATCATCTAATTCTTACATCCTGTTCGGTGCCAATCCGTACGGAAATTATTTACAAAACATTAAACTTAAATTCTTAAAAACACCTTTAGATTATAATTGATTATGGTCAATCTACGGAAGAGTAGGTCTAGGAAGGATTTTGAGAGTAATAACAACTAAAAACAAACGACTAAAGCAATTAATTGAAGATGGTTATGTTTGCATAATTACCACTGCAGACAAGTTAACAGTTTCGATGACTTCTGTATTGGCCAGTTTCGAAATAAATCCAAGTCATATTTATCCCTTCAAGGATTATGAACAAGCTCATCACTGGATAATCTCTAATCTAGATAAATTAAAATTAATCATCGGCGACTATGAAATTCACGGAGTCTATGCAGTTAACTTTTTTAAAGATCTAAAAAAACGAGGAGATTTTCCTAGAGTCGAATCAGTCATCTGTCGTAATAAATATCAAGATGAGATAGTAAGAAAATCAAATCTAAATAAGATACCGACAATCTGCTCTCCATATCGACCCAATAAGTTTATTCAAAAAATATTTGAAGCAGCAGATGATTTAATTTACCCCAGCTCTTTAACTATTTGTTTCCAATTAATTTCCTCTAACATTAAAAATGGAAATTATTTTAGGGCCAGAGAGATTTGTTTAGACACCTTAAAAAAGGAACCAAACTTCGTACCAGGTTATTTCTATTTAGGCAAAATCAACACTCATCTAAAAGACTATCCTGTTGCAATAAGTAACTTTGAAATGGGCTTAAAACTTGCTGGAAATAATTTATTTTGCCTTGAAGGTCTCTTTACAGTTTATGAACTGACCAATAACACAGAGAAAGCTCTCAGCACTATAACTAAGATTTGCCTCATTTACCCCTTAAGCGGAAAAAGAATAAATCAATACTTAAATCTCGTTTTAAAAATAAAAGACTTTAAAGAGTTGCTCGTTTTGGAAAAGATTATTAACTTCCAAAAGAAAAAGAGAACTACATTTATATACGAAAAGAAATTTCAAGCTCAACCTTTTAATAGAAACTTACACAGCATTTCCTCAAAGAACCATATCATTGGACCAACTCATAATGTTATACAGGAGTTTGAAAGCTTTGTTGGAGCAATCGATTCTCCTTTAACTCCTGAGCCAGTTATAACTGCAGAATATCAAGAAAAACCAGATTCCACTAAAACCGTAAAACAAAAAATAAAAACTAAAAACTTTGACCGAAAGCTCGGCGATTTTACTTTTTATCAAAGTGCTATCAGTAATAGTGATAAAATCTCAAGTTTAAAAATATTGCACGAACAATTTTTAGAGCAAGGTAATACAGAGATTCCTTATAAGGTTTTATACCAAATTGAAAAAATATATACACACCCAAAAAATGATCAAGCTAAAATTGATAAAATTTTTATTCTTGAAGAAATGTTAACTGAGCATCTTCAAAATAAATCTTTGGCCAAAGGAACTCGCTTACGATTGCAAAATGATGGTATTCTGGGTGAAACTCCTAGCCTCGAAAAAACAAGAGAAAAAGGCTTAAGGCCAAATGGTAAAGCCTTATCAAAGTTAACTCCAAGACTGGCCGAAGAAGTTCGTGATGCCATGGAGAAAGAAAATAAGGTTATTATTCAAACGGAAGAAGATACTTATATTGGGCGCTTTAAAAGAATTGAGGATGAGAAAATCGTATTAAAGAATGATCACGATGTATCTATCGTTTTTCAATCTCCTTTCAGTATTAAAAATATTCGCCCCATCGATGAAGAGCGATACCCAAGCCTTTCGGCGCTCCAAGTTAAACTTCCCCAGCTGTATGAAGATGAAGTGAAGTTATTATTAGAAGATGAATTTCTTGAAGTTTTTTATATCGATAAAATCTATGATGGGAAATACCGTGGCTTCCAAGAAAATAGTCTCATTATTGAGAATGTTAGCGGAACTTTGTTTAAACTTGAAAAGCCAAAGTTTATTAAAAATATTCGAAAGAAAATTACGAGACCCTTCCAATACAGCACAGATACAAAGAAGAGAGAACTGATTCACAATGTAAGCCCTGAAGTTTCTGAACAAATGATGAGTGAGCAATCTCCACCGCCAGAGTTAACCACAACAAAGACAAATGATTTCACATTAAGTAATATCCACATCCCCTACGATAAACTTGTTGATACAAGAACTGATTTAAGTTCTTTTGAAGAAAAAACTCATAAATATCCAGATTTTACGAAAACCACAGTACAGACAACTTCGCTGAGTTTACTCCCTGACTATGTGGAAGAATTAGATCAAGGAATCATTCCTTCACATGCTATACTCATTGAGAAAACCTCATACTCGCGAATATTAAAATTAGATCAAGAAACATATTTAATGTTAGTGAATAATAATTTACTTAATATTTTTGATAAATATCTCTTGAGCCTGAAAGAAATGAAATCATGCGGTTTCAATACGATTAATCTTAAAACTAAATTTAGAAAACTGAATGATAACACCTATTATTTATTATCTTATTTACCTAATAATGTTCAGCTCGGTTCTCGATTTTTAAATCTAGCTTTAAATGAACGCCCTGATCTACCTTTCGTAAAGAAAACAAAGTTTAATCGAATAAAGAATAAGTTCTTCTATGATATAAAAGAATTTCTTAATCATCTAGGAATTTATCTAGACACGAGTGTCGATAACTATTGGTTTATAGAATCTAGTCAAAATGAGTTAATGCACTTACTTGATCAACCCAATGATGAAGTTCTTAAATACCTTAAGCGAAAAATTACTTTTTCTTTGCCAATTAGTTATCGTGAATCTCCTCCTCCGGTGCTACCAAATGCAGATGAATTAATGGAATCGCCTAATCAAAAAAGTATAAATTCCTAAAGTAGTTCTAATTTTTGTCAAATGCTCTAATAGATTAAAGTGCTTAAGTCGCAGAGAATACCACTCATAAAGTTTTAAAGTGCCAATAAAAAATGGCAACACTAATCCTCCTTTTCCTTCTCTTTATAAACATTTAGCAAAATAATCCGATAAGTTATGAGAGGTACTTGTATAATGAAACTATAAATTACTTGAAGAGATTTATGATGGAAAAAAATTCTAAGTTTTTAACTTTATTTTTTTATTTAGGTTTAATCCTATCTAGTACTTCTGTATTAGCAGAGATGGAAACAGTGGTTGATAAAGAAAAAGTCATCGAAAAATTTCTAAAACTAAAATCTGAAAATAAAAAAGATGATTATATTAAAAGTATGCATCTCTTAGCTGCAAGTCGGCTCATCCCTCTTGAATTAGAAAAAAAAGCTGTGAATAGTTTTAGTCTACCTTCCGAAGGTATTAAATCTTTTTTAAAGAATGCCATAAATGTTCACCTCCCAAAAAAATCAGTTGGATTGGGGGAAGTATGCAATATTGCACCCTGTAATAAATCTTCCATCTGTAAAATGATTGGGAAAAAATCAAAACTTAGCTCAGGAAAGCCTGCTGGGGAGCAATGTCAATTTCATTCAGACTGCCAGTCACAAAAATGTATTAATCTTCACAAAGGCAAAAATACTTCAGGGAAATGTGCGAAACCTAGAAAATGCTTCAAAGGAGTGACAGAGAATAAGTACTGTAGTAAAGACTTTGATCTTTGCTTAGATCCCCTCAAATGCCGTGAAATAAATCGAATTTCTTTCGGGATAGGTGAATGCAACCAGCTCCAGAAAGCATGCTCAGAACATACAGAATGTTGTTCTAACCTTTGTTACAAAAATAAATGTGTTAGGAATTTTCGTTGTCAAAACTGTTATGAACGTGGTCAAAAAGCAATCGGGGGAAAACGATGCTGTGATGGACTATATCCAGACAGTAGTAACCGATGTAAACCAGTGAGTCCCCTGTAATGAAACTAATAAACCAACTATTATCTTTTACTTTAATTTACAGTTTGGCTATTCCAACTAATTTATTTTCACAAACAATACCCGACTTTGATGAAACTGATAATACAGGAAGTGCGGGAAGTGGGATTGAGTCAAACTCTCTAAACCCTAATGATATTAAAGATAAAACCGTAGAAGAGTTAATGAAATTAGGAATGACAGAAGAAGAAGCAAAGGAGTCTGTTCAAAAGTCTTATGTGAAATATAGTGAAGCTAAAACTTCAATGAAGGAATTCACTGATGGTACCGGCTCAGATTTTGACAGTTGTACCTTCCACTCAAATCAAGATAATTGGAATATTAAATCCCCTAGCGCGAAGCAAGCTCATGCCATCTACATGGGATTATGGGCTGCCTATAATAAAGATGGAAAAATTGGAAACAGTACTTTCTATCAAGGAGGAAATGGTAGCGCCACCTTCAATTTAAATGAGAGTCTTAAGGATATTGGAAAGAAATATAAAAAATCAAACGATGAATTAATCGAAAAATTTCAACTGGCAGATGAAAACTTCACTTGTCATTGTAATGCCATAAAAGCAATCGGAACAGGTTCAATAACCTCTGGAGATGAGTCCCAGTCTGGATTAAATAATTATAATGCAAACTGTGGCGGGGTTACCGAAAACACAGACTTTACTCAAATTACACAAACCCAAGATGCAGAAGCCGCAGCTAAGAGGCATCGTGAGATGCTCATTAATTACTTACAAACAAGAAAGAGTTTATTGGCTGAGCAAATTGTTGCCTATGACGAAATGTTCACAGATCTAAACGATTTAACCACAGCAGTTCAAGAACAGGAATATCAAGGTCTCATCGAAGATGAAGTACTCCAACATGGTAGCGAACCTAAAGAAATTGTGGAAAAAACCTTAACCAATAAGCATGGAATGCTCGTAGGTGAGTACCACGAAAACTATGGAGAATGGGTCTGGGGGATCCCCTGGTTTGACTTTGGATCACTACCAAAAAGTAGCATGGGATCGATTAATGTTAATGGATCGCAAACCACAACAAGTTATGAAAACGTTCCTCAATATGTATTGGATCAAATTGAACAATGTGAAGAAGCGGGATACAATTGCGATGATATCTTACTCCAGTATGAGGTAACCACTACACAAATTATAAACCCAAATGAACGGAAAATACTCTTTGGAAATTGGATGGATGCTCAACACATTGATGAAGACGTTAATCCCATTCAATTAAATGTAAAATATAATCATGACTGGAACAATGTTGGTTTTGGTTTTTACAAAGAACACTGGAACTATCACGCCTTATACTTTACACCCTACCTTAGTCAAAAATGTGGAAATACAGCTTTTGCTCCTATCATTAGAACCCAAGAAGCGAATAAGTATTATGTAGGAATTCCCATGAATAAATCTTCAAATAAAACTGGTTTATTAGCTCCAGGAAATTTTTGCGTCAATGAAATGTATAAGTTTCAAGATAATGGAGTCGATCAATACTTACTAGATCCTCCTTTTCCTGCAGGGTTCAATTCGAATCCAGGAGTCAATGTACAAGAAGCAACCACTAAATTAACAAGATGTATTATCGAAAAAAATAAAGAAAAATACTCCAAGACTTCAAATCCCTATTTTCAAAATCAAGCGAGCGGGTATTCACTCGGAGAAAAACCGGTTAAAAAAAATGAGAATGACAACGTCCATGTTCTAGCATGGGATGTTATTAGTACATGTCTAGAGTTTGATACTTATGGTACAAATCCAATTCCCTTTAAAGCTCCACCAATTACTGAGCAAAATCAAACTCAATTAAAAGCTCAATATAGCTCAATAATCCAAAATAATTTTCCTCATGTTCACGAATCTGATTTAGATGAAGTTGCCGATTATGTTTATAAATATCACTTTATTTTCCCAAATAAAGCAGACTCTCTAAAAGTTGTTTACCCAACCCCTGGAAAGTCTCTTTGGATCGACCTCATGGGACAAGCAATGGAAAAAGTCGGAGATGATGCCTTAAATAGCTACGAAAACATCGACAAACTTTTAGGTGCTTATCAAGATGATTACAATGTAAACTTTGGCGTTGGTGGTGTTTATCATGGAGATGGAGAAATAGTAGTCAATGAAAGTACTGGGACATTATCTAAACTGCCAAAAATAACAAATATTGTGACTCCAGGTATGGCCAATCCCGGTGGTGTCCAGGATGTAGGTGGACAGCTCAATGCGGGATCTCGAAATAAAAGTGGAGACTTTGCTGCTGGCAACCGCTTGCGAGGAGCAATAAAGAAAGCCAGAGAATTACGAGAGCAAAAGAAAAAAGATTTCCTAGCTCGATCTAAAGATAAAAAACAAGCAAAAAAAGTATTAGATAGTATTGGAAAGTTTAGTAATAGTTTTCTTCAACCACTACCCGCGGGGGGAGGAACTTTAGGTGGGCAATCTAACTTAGCCACAGGTGCTCTTGCCACTGGTAATAATGGAAATAAAGCTATAAAAGATCGCGGAGCAGGTGAAGAAGAACAAAAAATTGGTGCTCACTATTCACAAGGGGCTAATGGATCAGGGAGTGATGGGTATGGATACTCTTCTGGAAGCTCGTACTCAAATGGCGGGTCAGGAGGATCTAACTCAGGGTTATCTAGTCATTCTCAACAAAATATTTTAGATAATATTGATAAGCAAAAGCATCTCTATAAATCCATGGATGATGATTTTCTCTTTGTAAAAGTGTCAAAGGCTTATAAAAGAAATTTAGATAGAATATTCGTTCGCAAAAAGCCGAAGCTCTCGATTAAATCTCCAATTGACGAGAAGAAGTCTTTAAAATTGGATGAGAAAAAGAAGCGGGAGATTAGTAGTATTCTAGATGACTAAACTTTAGCCCTCATCTACTTTCTTAAATTCTTTAATTTGCTCAGTTAAGTTTTTTTCACGAGCTTTATATTGCTCAATTTGATTTTCATATTTAGTTATTAGGGTTTGTTTTTCAAAGAATGAATTGCTTTTAACCTGATCAAGTTGACGTTCATGAGACTTTGTTTGTCTTTCTAGATCTGCAGCGAATTTATCTTTAACATCTTGCAAATCTTGTTTCATACTATTTTGAACTTTACGGATGCCTTGAGCCTGAACTCTTCTTTCCTTAAGAATTTTAGCTTCATAGCTTTTTTGTAAATCAGTTAAGTTTTTACTATAGCGACTCTCATTAGCTTTTATTAATTTAGAAAAATCCTCTTTCGATTTTCTTCTTTCATCTCTCGCCGCCTTTTTTTGACGATCAATTTCAAACTTTGATTTAAAACTTAAATCACTGATGGTATTATCCATCGTGGTTCTTAAGTCATCATTTCTAATTTCCAATGCCTTAATTTTATTATCATAAGCACCTGTAACTAAATCAACTTTTCGGGAAAATTTTCCACGCATTTCACTTTTATCTGCCGTGTTCTTCTTATTGATCTCTTCTAGCTTCTCTCGTCTTTCTTTAATGGTTTCAGTTCTCATCATATTGAAGTTCTCACGACTTGCCCGTTCCGCTTCTTGAAGAGAGTAGTTAAAGTTCTTTTTTAAATTTTCTAATTTTGTTTTATTTAGTTCACGATCTGATTTAATCACTTCCCGAAAATCTTTTTCATCATTTTCAATTTTCAGGTCATAATTTCGAACCATATTATCACGAATTAATCGCTCACGAGATCGGTCACGATAGTTTTTATCAATAGCATTTTTCTCGATAACTTCTTTTTCCATGGCCGAATCAACTGAAACTTTTCGATATTCATCTTGAAATTTTTTATTTTGATCATCAATAATTTTGTCATATTTATATTTTTGATCCATCTGCTCTTTTCTAGCCGCGGAAACTCTTTCATTGGCATATAGCTTTGCTTGTTTAACTTCTTCTTTAGCAATTTTAGCTTTAAGACCTCCAGCTCCTCCGTGTTGAGCTTGACTTTTTATATCTCTTTTTCTTAGTTCTCTTGAAAAATTCTTTTCTTGATCACTTAATTTATTGCTAAAATCACGATTTTGCTTTCGATTATCAACTTTGTTTTGCTGTAAAACCCGCTTCATTTCCTGATCGGCCATATCTTTCGTCTGCTTCACCTTTGTGTTGGCATTATTTTGAACGTTTGAAAATCTCTCACGTGCAATATCTCTTTGGGTGATTCGCTCTTTGGTTTGATCACTTTTCATTCGTTCTAGATCTTTAACGATCTGGTCACGCATAATATTTCTTTTTTCTTGCTCTTCTCTTTGTAAATCAATTTGCCCTTCATCATATTTCTTAATTAAGGTTTTCTTTTCATCAGCGAAAGATTCTTTTTGAGCATTGTTTTGACTGATAGAATTATCTGCATATTTATTTAATTCGTCTTGAGTTGATTTCGTAATTTTATTTAATCTTTTATCATAATTTGTTCTGAGCTCGTTTTGCCGCTTATCATTTACACTTGTCTCTTCTTTACTTTTCTTTCGATATGAATCAGTTAGGTTATCAAGACGATCCTTAAATTGTTTATTATACTGCCGTCTTTCCTCCCAGAATTTTCGTTTGGTATCTTCAATATTAGTACGATAGTTCTTAGTTTTACTTTCAACGGCTTTTGATTGTGAATCATTCAAGTTATCTAAGGTTTTTTGATAACTATCTTCCATAGTATCAATTTTACCTTTATGGTTGTCTCGTAAATTTTTAACTTGTTTATTATGAGCGTGCTCACGAGCTTCCATTTCGGCCTTATGGGCCTTATCTTTTTGCTCACTAGCGCGGTTATAACCTTCGCGATTGGAGTTAAGTTCTCGTGAATAGTCTAATGGTCCCACTGACAAAGCAGTCATCTCCTTATAAATATCATCTCAAACTTTTGGTTTTCCTTCACAGAAAACCGGATAAGCTGCTTGATTAATGGGGTACATCCTTTTAGGCACAGCTTAACCTTAGTGTGATGGTATAAACTCTCTGAAATTATAACAAATGAGGCTAAAAAAATGGCACGAGGGGTAAATTATGACTTATTTGCCTGGATACTAGGCTTCCCCCAGGCAAGATCTGCCTGGGGTGAGAAATTTATTTTTTACTGAGCTAATTGCTCTTCAATCAATTTAGAAAACTCTTCTACCGGAAGAGCTCCCGCAACTAATTGACCGTTTACAAAAAAAGTTGGAGTTGATTTAATTCCAAGCTTCTTTCCTTCTGCGATATCTTGATCAATTCTTTGCATGAACTTATTTCCATCTAAACACTCATTAAACTTTTCTGATTTTAGCCCAAGACTTTTAGCAGTCGCTTTAAGAGAGGAAGAATCTAGTTTACTTTGATCTTTAAAAAGTTGATCATGCATTTTCCAAAAAAGCTCTGAGGATTGATCAAAAGCACACATGGCTCCTACGGCTGCTTGTTTCGCTTGATTATGAAATGGTAATGGGAAATTTTTAAAAGCTATTTTAATTTTCCCTTTATACTTTTTCTTTAATTGCGCCATAATTTCTGATCCTTTAGCACAATAGGGGCATTGAAAATCAGAATATTCCACAATTGTAACTTTTGCTGATTCAGGTCCAAGGCTTGGTGCTCCTTCAATATTAACTTCAAATGTTGGACGTCTAGGCTTATTCAAGAAAATACTCACTTCATTTTTCCCTAATTTTTTCCCCATCCAATCCTCTAAAGCACCCTTTTTCTTATCTTGCATAAGAAAAGCTTCAACTCTTTTTTTATCGTATCGTTGACATGTTCTGCAGGTATATTTTTTTCTTTAATAAACTTCTCAATATCTGCTTTTGAAACTTTGATATTATTTGAGATATTTTTCTCAATGAACTGCTCCACTGAAAGATTCTTTTTATTTGGATCACTTTCGATCAACTTATTAAGAAGCATGCTTTTTAATTTTTCCATTTTTAAATTAAACAGCTTCTCTTCCTGTTCAAAGATTTCCATTTCGATGCCAGAAACCATCTCTTTTTCAGTGACGCTAATATCTCCAGACTTTAGGACAACTCCGTCCCCTACTGGTTTTTTATA
>JAOHMI010000053.1 GCA_028101965.1 Bacteriovoracaceae bacterium | reverse complement strand
GCCATTGCCATTGCCATTGCCATTGCCACAGGTTCCTCCTTGATTATTTCCATTGCCACCCGGAGTAGTGAAGGCTAAATAATATTCTCGTTTAACTTCTTTTACGGGTCTAGAGTCTTCTGCCGTAACTCGTAAGTAGTATGTGGATTTGGCCGCTAACCCATTCGGGTTCACGATTAGAGTATTATTATTAAAAGTATAATTTGATGTGGGAAGTTCAGGGCTATATTTAATTCCATTGGATGTGACCGTAAGGTTTGTTTGTCCAACTCCACCAACTTTAAATAGATTTAGACTAAAGTTATTTTTATCTGGGAGAACATAGGTATGAATATTCTCGCTGATTGTTCCGCTACCGGGAAAGATATTAACTTTTAAGTTTGATGAAGTAATGTTGAGATCGGTTTCAAATTCAACATTGTTTGCATCTCTAGTTGTTATTTTTATTCCATAGACTTTATTAGGAGTCTGGGCACAATACACTAATTTGTCATTTTGAATTTCAATGGTGTCATTGAATTCTTTTGATTGGTCTAGTTCAATAGAGTGAGAATAAGGCGCTTTTCCGCCGTTTGCTGATATATCAACATTTAAACAAACACCATCATTGTCCCAAAAAGCGTACTCTAGCTCCTCGGGCGCTGGCGTAAGTTGAACATTCATGTCCTTTGCTTCCCCCGTACTCAGAAGCACGAATGCAATAAAAATTGCAATCCAATTTAAATCCATTTTCAAAGTCTCATCAGAGCCCATCGTAACATCACAAAAGTTAATTTTTCTTAACTTTGATTGTTTTCGGTGAATTACAGAACGGCCCATATAAATATAGTGCCAGATTTTTTAGGCAAAAAATAATAAAAAAAGTAAAAAAAGAAATCTCTCTGTTGTGTGGCATAAATCCTATGCATCCACATACTTATTATAAACAATAAATTAAGACTATTGATAGAAATTGATCTAAATTAATTATTTTTTGTAACGGTTATGATCCGCTTAACTTAGGTTAAGATTATTTAATCAGGCAAAAAGAGGGAATTTCAGAAAAGATTAATTAAAAAGCAGTTTGTGACTCTCTTATCTTTCTAATTTTATTATTTTTTTCCATTAATAGTTCAATGGGACGATCTCTTAAATTGTATGTTGAGCCCATTGAATAACCATATGCTCCGGTATCAGAAACCATGTAAAAATCACCAGAGCCAAGTATCGGCAGTGTGCGGTCAAAGGCAAAAAAATCCCCTGTTTCACAAATAGGACCAACTAAATTTATCTTTTGCTCAGGATGTCCATTTTTAATACCAGGATAAATTTCATGGTAAGCACTATAAAGAGCAGGTCTAACAAAATCGTTCATTCCACCATCTACAATAACAAAAGGAATCTCTCGAGAATACTTAGTATATAGGACTGAAGTGATAAAAAAGCCAGCACTTGCCATTATACGGCGACCAGGCTCTAAAACAATTTTGGGTATTCTTTTAAAGTATTGGTCTAAAATATTTTTAATTCCTTCTAAATAATCATCAACCTTTGGTGCTATTTGATCTTGTCGATAGGTTGTACCAAGGCCTCCACCCAAGTCTATGAATTCAACTTCAATATTGTTTTGGGTAATAAATTGACATAATTTTTCCACTGCTTCAAAAGTGGCCGTGAGATCAAGCAATTGGGATCCAATATGCATACTGATCCCTTTAAATTCACAGTGAGTAAAAGAATTAACCTTTTGGATTAGGGTAATAACCTCACTATCAATTAAACCAAATTTATGGTTATAAGCTCCTGTGGAAATATAGCTATGGGTTTCTACATTTACCTCAGGGTTTAAGCGGAAAGATATTGGAGCGATTTTGTCTAGTTCTTTGGCTATTTGTTGAATATGGTAAAGTTCCTGCTCCGACTCCACGTTAATTGAATAGATCTTTGCTTCTATGGCCGCTTTAATTTCACGATCAGTTTTTCCTACACCAGAGAATACAATTTTATCTGCAGCAATTCCTGAATTGAGTGCACATTTAAGTTCTCCACCACTTACAATATCTCCTCCTGCTCCGTAGCTTGCTAACTTCTTTATTAAATCACTATTGTTATTCGCCTTAAGAGCATAAGCGATATTATAATTTTGAATATTAGCTTTTTGCATTCCTTGAACAAATGCATTGTAGTTTTCTTCCAATATTTTCTCAGAGTAAAGATAGAAAGGTGTTGGGAAGGACTTAATTATATCCTTAATATTAATATTGTGAACTTGAAGGTGTTGATCGTCTGAGTAGCTTAGATAATCTTGTTGGTTTGGTTCCATTCCATGAGCCTTTGTGTATATTTTTGACTCATTGTAGAACAATTTTTGATATATTGAAAGATTTCTTCAAACCCTATTAAAAAATCCGCTGGATATGGAATTTTATCATTTAGCTGATAATTAAATAAACTAATGATGCGAAAATTATTATTCTCAAGATTTAGCTCTTTTTGGATTTTATCAATCGTCTCTAGAGATGATTTTCCTGTTGTGACAACATCCTCAAATATAATAATTTCTTTGCTTTCATGAAGGAAAGAAGTTTCTCCTTCTATCAATTTTTTTTGCCCGTAATTTTTAGCCTCTTTTCTTAAGTATAGGTAGGGAAGGTAATTTGTTAGTGCAACCATGGCCCCCCAGCTGATCGCAGCGTATGGAGTTCCTACGATAGTAGGAGGAGAAGTAGTATCTAATTCTTTTAAATTAAAAAATTTTTGTGATATTTCTTGAATAAAATATTTTCGAATATGTGGGTAAGAGCAAGCTTTTCTCAAGTCTAGATAAATTGGAGATCGAATGCCTGAGGCAAAAGTATAGAAATTTTCGAAGTTAAATTTTATAATATTATTATTGTGCAATTCCTCGATGATATTCATAATTTGATTCCTTAAAAAAATTATTTACTGTTGATATTGGTTTTGGTGAATTTAATATTGAGCGTCCTATAACTGCATAATCTGCTTGAAACCGGTGAAGTTCATCAGTAAAGACTACTCTTCTTTGATCATTGCTTCCGGCTATTTCTCTAGTTTTAATTCCGGGGCAAACTGTAATGAGCTCAGATGAAATATTATTTTTAATAAAATTTGCTTCTAAAGCGGAACAAACAATTCCATCAAAACCGACGCGGTCAATTCTCTTAGCAAGCTCAGTTATGTTGATTAGAGTAGAACTTGAGCTGAATAAAGTTAAGTTATTTTCATCCATGCTAGTTAATAGAGTGACACCTAATAGTTTAGTTTTTGTTGTAAAGTTCTTTTGTGCTTCGTCTCTCCCTCTAATTGCAGCTTGGAGGATCTCTTCCCCACACAGAGAGTGAACCGTTATAAATTTGAATGGATATCGGCAAATTGATTTAACACTTTTGTAAACAGTATTGGGGATATCGAGGAACTTGAGATCAAGAAATACTTTTTCAGGTTGTTCAAAGATTTCTAAAAACTTTAAACCTAAGCTGGTAAAAACCTCAAGTCCAATTTTAAAAGAAATGTTAGGGTTATCTTTAAATGAGTTATACATATTCTTCATTATAGTAGGGTCTGTTGTGTCGATAGCAATAATTAATTTAGATTGCATATGAGGCCTCGTTTTCAGAAATATTTTTATTCATTGTGGTGAAGAGTATGCGGAGCAGACCAGGAGAAGAAATTATATTGTTTTGATCTCCAATGAGCTTTCTAAGTTGCTTCAATTTTTCAGGTTTGAAAATTCCGCGGTAAAGGCATTTGTTCCAATGACTTAAGGTAAAATAGACATTTAAATCTGTTTGATCAAAAAGAGAGTAAGTTAAATCTTTTAATTCGATAAAAGTAAAAAACTCTGTGAGTTTTTCCATACTTTCTTTTTGAATGAGTTCATCTTTTTCTGTTTCATCGTAAACAATAATAGTTTTTTGATTTGAGGAAGGGGTATGATGGGTCATCTCTAATCCTTTTCTAAAGGTTTCCATGAGTGATTGATCCGATTGGGCGATAACTTCTCCAGTGCTTTGCATATTTGCACCAACTAAGGCCAATATACCTGAGAGCTTCTTTGTACTATAAAAGGGAAGTTTTAAATTATATTTATATATATTTTTTAAATCTTGAGTATTTATTTCTTGAATTGAGTGGTTATTTAAGAGAACGTCTAATGATAGATTTATTAGTGAACCTTTGATTGATTTTTCGTACAGAGGAAGGGATCGAGAAGCGCGAACATTAACTTCTATTAAATAAAATTCTTCTTGGTGATAAACAAATTGAAAGTTTATTAAACCTTTATGTCCCAAATTTTGCGTAATATGGTTTATTAAGTTTTGTAAACGCTCTTTTGCTGAATTTTTTAAACTTATCGACGGAAACACAACATTTGAATCCCCCGAGTGAACTCCAGGTGGATCAAGGTGTTCCATAAAGAATGGAGTCAGTGCTTCTTTTCCATCGCAAATAGCATCGCATTCAAATTCAATTCCTGTGATAAACTCGTCTACGTAAATAGGGAAAATACTTTTGTTTTGCGTGCAGTATTTATTAAGTTCTTCAGGTGAACTAAAGACGATCATCCCTTCTCCTCCCGTGACAAAACTAGGGCGAAGAATGACGGGAAAGTCTAAATCGATATCTTTAAGTCTTTCTTTTTTTAATATATATTTAGATCGAGGAACTTTAATGTCTTCTTGCATACACCATTCATAAAACGCATCTCTATTTTCAGTGATATTGAGTGTATCGGGAGATATGTCGACAATATTTAAGTTATCATTTTTGATAAACTGATAACAATTGAATGCAGTTTGTCCGCCATAAGTTAGAAAAATTCCTTCACAGTTAAATTTCTTATAGGCTGTGACAATAGTTTCTCGGCTATAAGGGGCAACGATTAAAGTATCGGCAACCTCAAGGTCCGTGGAATTGGTCGAGGGATTATTGTTCATGACAATAGTATGATGACCCATTTTCCTGAGCTGTTGAATTAACTTCGTACAAGCAAAATCAAATTCTATCCCTTGTCCTATCTTTATTGGCCCCGGCCCAATAATCAGATAGGACTTCTTCCCAGTTGGGATTTGAGGTGCTTCGTCTCTGTCTTCTGTGTAAAAATAGGTATTTGTTTTGGAGTCTATTTCTCCAGAGCATGAATCAAGCATTTGTAAATTTGTCATTTGGTTTGATTGCTTCATGAGACTTTTATAATTGAGAGAGATATTTTTAAATTTATTCAAAAAATAATCTCTCATTTTTGTTTGTGACTTTATTTGTTCAAAGGAGATATTTCTTTTAAAAGCTTCAAAAATGAGAAAAATTCGATCATATCCATATTTTCCAAGTTGTTCTAAAATTCTTTGATCTGAAAAATACTTATATTTCTTTAAGAGTGAATCATCCAAATTGAAGTAGAGAGAGTTCAAGGCACGCAAAAAACTAATTTCAAATGATTCACCAAAAGAGTATGCTTCACCGGTTGCCTTCATTTGAAAACCTAAATCTTCAGAGAGGTTGGTAAACTTATCAAAAGCAAATTTTGGAAGTTTGGTTACGATATAGTCGATGCTTGGTTCAAAGGCTGCGGAGGAATCGTGAGTGGTTAAATTCAATAACTCACTTAATGGATATCCTAAATAAACCAAAGTTGAAATCTGTGCGATAGGGTAGGCCACTGACTTACTCGCGAGCGCTGATGATCGAGAAAGTCGGGGGTTAATTTCAATGACATAAATCTTATCATCTACTGGGTCATAACTTAGTTGAACATTACAACCTCCAACCATATTGGTTGCATTGAGAATTTGGCAGCAGATATCTCTCATCTCTTGCACGGTTTTATTATCTAGACTTAAAATAGGAGCGACCACCATTGAGTCACCCGTATGAATACCAACCGGGTCAATATTTTCAAGCTGTGCTAAGTTGAGAACAGTTCCTTGATGGTCTCGAATCATTTCGTATTCGAGCTCAACGGTGCCTTTTAATGATTTTTCAATTAAAACTTCATTGGCAGGAGAAAGATCCAAAGCGGTTCGAACTTTTTCATCAAACTCTTCGATATCTTCAGCAAATCCTCCACCAGTTCCTCCCATGGTTAAAGTGGGTCGAATACTGATGGGAAACCCTATTTTCTCTGCATAAATCATTGCTTCATTTACTGAATTTGCAGTATAGCTTTCAGCAATTTGTAGTTTTAGATCAAGCATTAATTCTTTGAACAATTCACGACTTTCTGTTTCCATAACTGATTGGTAACTAGGGCCCAAAAAATTGATATCATATTTTTGATGAGTTTTAGATTCGACCATTTCTAAGAATATATTAAGAGCATTCTGCCCTCCAATAGTATAAATGATGCTATCGATATTTTCATTTTGAATAATCATTTCAACAGATTTAAGAGAGAGCGGTTCGAAGTAGACTTGATCAGCAATTTCTTCACTGGTCATAATTGTTGCTGGGTTAGGATTTAAAACAATTGTTCTAAAACCTAATTTCTTTAATACCTTAAGGCATTGGACCGAGGCGTAATCGAATTCAGCGCCCTGACCGATAATGATCGGCCCTGGCCCCAATAAGAGAATGTTTTTGATTGGGCGACTGAAATTTTTCCTGGAGTCTTCCTTGAATTTGGTGTGTCGAAATTCCATTTGGATTTATCCTTTGAATATTGATGAATGATTTGATTAATGTCTTCGAAAAATTTGTAAGTATCAGTTGGTCCTGGACATCCTTCTGGATGAAACTGAACTGAAAAACTCATTGGCCCATACCTGAGCCCTGCAATTGAGTTGTCGTTTGCATGCGTAAAAGAAATTTGGCAGTTTAGTGGTAAATCTTTTTTAGTCACGACGTAGTTATGATTTTGGCTGGTGATGTAAACTTTCTCATCTTTATGTGAGTAAACAGGGTGATTATTACCATGATGCCCAAAATGAAGTTTCTCTATCTTCGCTCCTAAACTTAGGGCCAGAATTTGATGGCCGAGGCATATTCCAAAAGTGGGAATTAAGTTAATATAATTTAAAATAACAGGTGTGATCTCTTGATAATCTTCAGGATTTCCAGGTCCATTACTTAGAAGTATTCCCTTTAATTGGGATAGAAGTTTATTTCGATGCTTTCTCCCAACCTTAATAAATTCTTTCCAGTGGATGACATCATAGTCTAGTTTTCTTTGATTTAATTCTTTAAGAATACTTTCTTTTATTCCAAAATCGATGACTAATAACTTTTCTTTATTAGGAACTTGAAAGGGAATTGAATTTCTTGGTCTAATTGGACAGACATTATTTTTATCAAACACATTGTTATTTTCTTGATGGGCCATTTGGATTTTGAGAGATCCATTTTTACGCACCATTTTAGTTAGCTCTCTGGTATAAGGATATTCTATCGCCGTAATTCCATGCTGGTTAAAAAACTTCCTAAGTTGTCCATCAGGGTCAATAAATTTTTTTGCAATAGTTATTTTAGGTCCGCAAGTTAAAGCCTGTAGTCTATCAACTTGAATGTCGTAGGTTCCAATTTCGGGAAAAGTGAAAAGAAGAACTTGTCCTTGGTAGCTCAAGTCCGTGAGTGCCTGTTCATAGCCACTCATGGAAGTAGTAAATACTAATTCACCTGAGAACTTCTCAGTTAGGTTGTTGGCAAAAAAAAACCCTTCACAATCAACAATAGGCTGATTGAGAGGACTGAGAGTAAAATTCATTTTTTTCATAATAAATCCATTGTAAAATTCCCATGCGGGCGAAAATTCCATTTTCAACTTGGTTATTAATCAAACAGTTTGGTAGTTCTAGTATATTGGGATGGATATCAAGCATACGATTTATCGGTCCTGGGTGCATTATCCATTGATGAGGCAATAGATCTTTCTGGGTAATCCCATAGTTTTCAAAATACCAATTAGAATCCATGTTATCTTTTTCTTGTCTTTCTTTTTGAATTCTTAAACAGTATAAAACATCCATTTCTTTTAATTCGTTCTTGTTTTGAATAATTGTGAAGTCTTGGCAGTCCTTATCTAACCATTTATTTGGAGAGTAAAGGTGGATTTTAAAACCAAACACTGGTAGCAAGCGGAAAAGGGATTTTGCCACTCTACTGTGTTTAATATCACCAATTATACAAATATTTTTCCCGCAATTATTTTCCTGCAAACTCATTAAATCGAGGAGAGCTTGAGAAGGATGAGCATGACAACTGGAACCGGCGTTAATAAAGGGAAGAATATCCATCTCTGCCATTTCTCTGACTAGACTTTGATCACCGGTTCGAATAATGACTCCCTTATACCTAAGAGCTTTAAAAGTTGAAATTGTATCCTCGAAGGATTCACCTTTTTTGAGAGATGAGGAATCCAAATTAAATTGATCGACTTGACCGCCCAGCAGCTCTATTGCATTTTTGAAGGAAAGTAAGGTTCGAGTGGAGTTTTCAAAAAAGAGCGAGATTAGTTTTTGGTGTTGTAAAACCTGTTCTGCTTGAGGCAAATAGCCATTTTTATTAATCTTTTGCTTAAAATAAAAGGAGAAATCTAAAATAGAATGAAAATCATGAGAACTTAAATTAGATAGTGAAGATAAGCTTCTCATGGCCTCCTTCTTGGAATGAAAATGAAATAAGTGATTTACTTGGGATTAGTGTAGGAAAAATGACAAGTATGTCTAAAGTTTTCATAATTCAGATTTATTTTTAGCTAAGTTTATTTTATTGTCAATTAGGTTTTAAATATTTTTATAGTGAATCTGTAATATAAGCTAAGCTTAACTGTCTATTTTCACTTTAATTAATAGGGTTGAGAGATTGTTTTAACCTTTCTAGGAGCGACTTTACATGTTTGACTTACAAGCACCATTTTCACCAATGGGTGATCAAGTAGAAGCCATTAAGCAGTTGTATGATGGGTATTCAAGCGGAAAAAAATTTCAGACTTTACTTGGAGTTACCGGATCGGGAAAAACTTTCACGATGGCCAATACCATTCAAAAGCTGGGAAAGAAGACTCTTATCTTAGCTCCAAATAAAACATTAGCCGCTCAACTATTTGCTGAAATGAAGGAATTCTTTCCCAAAAACGCTGTTGAGTATTTTGTATCTTATTATGATTATTACCGGCCAGAGGCGTACGTTCCTTCAAGCGATGTTTATATTGAAAAAGATTCGGCGATAAATGAAGAAATTGATAAGTTAAGGCACTCGACAACAAGAAGTATTCTAGAGCGAGAGGATGTTATTGTTGTGGCCAGTGTAAGTTGTATTTATGGGATCGGTTCTCCTGAAGAGTATCAGAGTCAAAATATTACACTATTTACAAATGAAGATTATGGGCGTGATGAGTTGTTAAAAAAGTTTGTGGCCATGCAGTACTCTCGAAACGAAGTGGATTTTAGTCGAGGAACCTTTCGAATTCGAGGGGAGATCATTGAACTATTTCCCTCTCATGAGGATAGCCAGGTCATTCGCTTAGAGTTTTTTGATGATTTATTAGAAGAGATTTCCTATGTGGATCCGTTAACCGGTAAAATTTTAGCTAAGTTAAACAAAATTACAATTTATCCTTTTTCTCATTATGTCGTATCAAGCAATCGAATGAAAAAAGCCTTGGGGACAATAAAAGTTGAACTACGAGAAAGATTAATTCAATTAAAAGAAGAAAATAAATTGGTTGAGCATCAGAGACTTGAGCAGAGAACTTTGCTAGATCTTGAGATGATTGATGAAATGGGGTTTTGTAGTGGGATTGAGAATTACTCACGTCATTTAACGGGACAAAAACCTGGAAGTCCACCACCAACATTGGTGGATTTTTTTGGGAAAGATTTTTTATTAATTATGGATGAATCCCATATGATGGTGCCTCAACTTAGGGCCATGTATCGCGGGGATCAGTCGAGAAAAGGGACACTGGTTGATCATGGTTTTCGTCTTCCATCTGCTTTAGACAATCGTCCATTGCAGTTTGAAGAATTAAAAGAGAAGTTCTCAAAAGTTATGTTTGTTAGTGCAACTCCTGGTGACTATGAATTAGAACAGACTCAAGGTGAATATGTTGAACAAATAATTCGCCCAACCGGGTTACTTGATCCAGTGATTGAAATGAGAGATGCGACCTATCAAATAGATGATATGTTAGTTGAAGTTAAAAAGACCATTGCGAATGGTTTTAGAGTTTTAATAACGACACTGACAAAAAAACTTTCAGAAGAAATTACGAAATATTATGAATCACTATCCATTAAAATTAAATATCTACATTCAGATATTGATACTCTTGAAAGAATGAAAATTTTAAAAGAGCTTCGAGAGGGAAAGTTTGATGTTTTAGTTGGAATCAATTTACTTAGAGAAGGCTTGGATTTACCTGAGGTTGCTTTGGTAGGTATTCTCGACGCTGATAAAGAAGGGTTTTTACGTTCTACTCGTAGTTTAATTCAAACAATTGGCCGAGCTGCTAGGAATGATCAAGGGCGAGTTATCCTCTATGCGTATAAGTCCACAAAAAGTATTGAAGAAGCCATGATGACAACTGCCGCAAGAAGAAAAAAACAAGACCAGTTTAATCAAGAAAATGGAATTACTCCGAAGACCATAATAAAAGCTATTACTGATGGTGTCATTGAAGTTTTAAGTAAAAACAAAAAAGCACTTCTTGGAGATGTTGATAAAGGCTTTCAAACCAGTGAATTAACCATTTCTGCCATAGATAAACGTATGAAGACACTGAAAGAAAAAATGGCTTTAGCCGCAAAAGCTTTAGAGTTTGAAACTGCGGCAAAATATCGAGATGAAATTAAAAAGCTGAAAGAGCTTAAATTAAGTTTGTAAAAAATTATTCTTTCACCCATCGATCAATATTTGTCTTTATACTTTTTTAAGCCTAGTCAAATAATGGCGAGATCTCCTAAAATTTAAATATATTTTAATTTTAGGAGATCTCGCCATTATGAAATTTACTTTAGGTATTTTTGCCTTTTTATTTCTTTGTTCGCCCCTATTTGCAAAAATTGAATATATGGCATCTGGCTATGGCCACAACTGTGTTGCTTCAAAGAGCAAAGTTTATTGCTGGGGAAATCAAACCTATGAAAAAGAATTTTTTTCCATTGAGAATTTAGTTGCAGGAGATCGGTTTTCTTGTGTGGTCTATGATGAAGGCAAAGTTAATTGTTTTGGTACCAATAGTGAAGGTCCCTTAAATGTTCCTAATAATTTAGGAAGGTCAAAGAAAATTAGTGCGGGTTATCGCCACGCTTGTATCGTCAATGAGAAAGATGAAGTTATTTGCTGGGGAAGAACAACTGAAGATCAAACAAATGTTCCGTCAGTATTAAAAGGAAATAAAATTCATGAACTTGCCTTAAGTGCATGGAATAGTTGCGCAGTTTATGGAGACAATCGAGATGTAGCCTGTTTTGGTCGAAGGGGGAATGAAACAAGGCTGCCAAATAAAATATCAAAGGTAAAATATATTCTGAATGGACAATTTACTCGTTGCTGGGTTCATTTAGGAGAGACTAAGTTAAATTGTGTTGGCCGTTACCCACTTGAAGTAGACTTTAAAGGGGTAGAGAAGTTTATTATGGGCTATAACCATGCTTGTTATATAAAAGATAAAACCTTGAAGTGTTGGGGGAATAATGGAGAGAATAGATTAAAAATACCAACTGGGCTCGATCATGGCAAAATTGTAAAGATGACCACAAATGGTCAACACTCATGTGCAGTGACGAGTGATCAAAATGTTAGCTGCTGGGGACGTGGGTCGACTAATCAATTGAATATTCCTTTGATGGTGGACAAAAATGAAGAAATTCATAATGTTGAAGTTCACACATTTTCAACTTGTATTAAATCAAATAAAGGTTCTCGTTGTTCAGGGTTAAGTGGACTTGTTTATCAAGGGCTATCACAGAAAGCGACTTTAGAAGGAGGCGAGTTTAAGATGGGAGGAACAATCGCTTGCGCGACTAACAACCAGAATGAATTGTCTTGTGTTGGCAGAAATAATGAAGGTCAGCAAAATATTCCAGAAGAGTTTAAAAAGCCTAAGAGTTTTAAAATTGGGAGGCACCATATCTGTGCTGAAAACTTTAAAGGGAAGTTTGGTTGTTGGGGGAGAAACAATGAGCGGCAAACAACAACAAAATTTAAAATAAAAAATTTGAAACGATATGATTCAGAAGGTTTTCATTCCTGCTTAATTGATCAGTTAGGATTGTATTGCTGGGGAGATAATCGATTTGGGCAGACAATGCTTCCTCGAGAGTTGGACCCGAAAAAAGTCTTAGATTTTAAAGTAGGAGTTTGGAGTACATGCGCTCTTTTAATGAGTGGGGAATATAAATGCTGGGGGGATATTACCAGTGACGAAGAAGATTTTATTAATTATGTGGCACCTGAGTCTAGAAAAATAACTTTAGGAGTTAAGTATGCTTGTGCTTGGCTCAAAAGTGGAGATGTTGATTGCTTTGGCCGAGGGGATGGTCATGGAGGAGTTAACGTTCCTAAACATGTCAAAAATGTTAAGCACTTTGATTCTGGAGACTCTCATTCTTGTGCTTTTATAAAAGGTAAAGGGTTGACCTGTTGGGGCCGGAATAATTACAGGCAAACAACGGTGATAAAC
>JAOHMI010000052.1 GCA_028101965.1 Bacteriovoracaceae bacterium | reverse complement strand
TAAAGGGGAGTAATAATGGAAGTAGAATCAATGTAGCATCTTATAGTCAAATTGAAGAGGCCGACAGATATTGTAAAATTGGTAATATCATTGATAATGAAACTACCTCAAAAACTTGTGTTGCAATCACCACAACAAAACGTGTTAATGAAGAAACTATTTCAGCTAATTATAACTGTCAACTTCGGATCAAATGTAAATATAAAAAATCTTTTGAAAGTGAAGATGACTACGAGAGAAGATGCAAAGATATCTTATCAAGCTATTAAAATTTTAAAAATGGTCGAAGCGACGGATTCTGACTAGTTACATGCCAGCGCTAAGTAGCTTAAAAAAAACATTTTATAATCTACGGAACCTCTTAATCTATTTCTTCCAATCCTTCGCCCTGGAACTATAGAATTGTCTATCCCGGAGCATTGAACAGGATAATTCACTATTTACATTGCCTTTAAGTATATACTGGTATATACTATGGTAATGAGGCTAGAAAAATTAGTTAATGAATTAGTAAAGAAGAAGATAGGCTATATGATTGTAGGCGGTTATGCTGTTAACTTTCATGGTTACTCAAGGAATACTGTTGATATTGATTTAATCATAAAATTTAATCTCGCAAATTTAAAGAAAATGGAAAAACTCTTACATGATATGGGGATGATTTCGAGGCTTCCAATAGACGCAGTATCTGTTTATAAATTCAGAAAAGAGTATATTAAAAATAGAAACTTAATCGCTTGGAACTTCTATAAAGAAGATGATCCAACAGAGCAAGTAGATATTTTGATAACTCATGATGTAGGCGACTTTAAATCGGAGCTGTTTCGTGTCGGGGATTTCAAGTTTAAAGTAATATCCAAAAAAGACCTTATTAAAATGAAAAAAAAATCCGGGCGTGAAAAAGACCTCATTGATATAAGGGAACTGACAAAATGAAGGATGCAACAAAGCAAATAGAGTGGCTCGAAGCAATGAGAGAATTAAATAAAGCCAAAAAGGTCGAAAAACTAAAGCTTATATCGATGAAGATCGATCCAACACTACTACGCGCTTTCAAACTAAGGTGTGAAATGGACAAACGGCCATACACAACAGTGATAAAGGAGCTTATGCAGGAGTTTCTGAATAGTACAAAGTAAGAGCGATTCCACTTGAACCTCTTCATATCTAATCTAAATAACTGATACTAAAAAACCATTTTCACCCACCATGCAACAGAATTGTTAAAGTCTTATTTGAATTTTATCTATATTGTTAAGTGCAGCGGATAATTGTAAAATAATGAGGTAAAAGAATGATTGAAAAAAAGTGGCGGGAGAGACGGGACTCGCCCACTACACTCATTCGCCTCCCGCTCATTCATTGCGTAGGCTCTCCTTCGTTCACTTTCGTTCGCATCACGCTCACTCAGCATGCGAAAGCATGCCGTTCACTTCGATTCGAATCCCTCGCAACCAACCCATTCAATTAAAAAACCATCATTCTCTAGGAATCGCGAGTGGAAAGTGAAGGAGCATACATAAGTATGTGACTGAACCTGAATTGATGCGATGACGACGAAGATGATGATTTTTTATTTAAATGGCGGGAGAGACGGGACTCGCCTACTGCACTCATTCGCCTCATGCTCATTCATTGCGTAGGCTCTCCTTCGTTCACTTTCGTTCGCATCACGCTCACTCAGCATGCGAAAGCATGCCGTTCACTTCGATTCGAATCCCTCTTATTCAATCCATTTCAACTAAAATCCTAGAAAATTATAGGAAACAAATAATGAATGAACGAGGTGTACAAAAGTACTCCGCAGTGAATGAATTATGTAGTTGACGAAAAATTTTCAGGATTTTAATTGAAATGGCGGGAGAGACGGGACTCGAACCCGCGGCCTTCTGCGTGACAGGCAGACGTTATAACCAACTTAACTACTCCCCCGAGAGATTCAATAAAGTTGAAGCAGTACAATACAACTAATGATCTATTCTAGTCAAGAAAAACCATTCATGTTTTAATAATTCTTATAAACCTTAAAAAAATTGCCATGCTTATGAAAAAAAAATCTGTTTATATTACCGGGGGAACCAGTGGAATCGGCTGGGAACTAGCGAAAATTTACTTGAAACTGGGTCACACCGTTGGAATTTGCGGTCGCTCTGAGAAGAAAATCCAAGCCATCCGAGAGCAGGAATCCCAAATTCCTAATTTTAAGCAGCTTGTGCTGCAAAGATACGACATATCCATTCGAGAACAATGTCGTGAAAATATCCAATTTTTTATTCAAAAATGTGGACTAGACCTTTTTATCGCAAATGCTGGTGTCGCCTTTAGTGATAAAAAGAATATTCCAAATTTTGAGAAATCGAAGCAAATTCTGGATATAAATGTGAATGGTTTTCTTTATTCTGTAGAACCGGCCATAGAGCACTTTATTCAGCAGCAATCTGGTCATTTAGTGGGTGTCTCAAGTATAGCGGCCCATGTCTGTATGCCTGGAGTTAGTGCTTATGCCTCAAGTAAAGCCTTTGTTCTTCATTTGATGAAATGCTACCAACAAGATTTAAGAGACCATAATATAAATACTACCGTAGTCTGTCCGGGTTATGTCCGTACTGAGTTAACCTCTAAAAACAAACATGCCATGCCGCAAATTTTGTCAGCAGAGCAAGCCGCACACAAAATTGCTGGTGCAATTTCCCGTAAAAAAATTGTTTATACTTTTCCATTCGCTTTGGGCTTTGTAGCAAAATTGATAGGTGCCCTTCCCCCTCGAATTCTCTATTTTTTGCTCCAGGGATTTCCTTTCAAATTTAGTCGAAAAGTAAAAAAACCCCGACCTTAATGAAACTAATCTAGGATCATGTAATAAGTATAATGAAAGCGGAAAATTTTTCCCCAGCTAAAAAGCAGACTATAATTATAGGACAATAAGAGAGAGTTTATTTAGGAGAAGTATGATCATTACCCCCATTGATTGGCGTAGTTTCAAGAAGCATCAGGATCGAAGATCTCCATCTCTTTCTAATGATTCAAGAAACTTGCAGCATGAAATGGAAACACTGCTGCAAAGCTATGCTCCAGAGTCATTTAACCTCTTTTCCTTCAATCAAAATATAAATAAAAATCATATTGATCGCATGAACTTGGATGATCTCTCACGTTTAGCCGATCTGGTTAGGCTTATCGATTCAGACAAAATCAACATGATTTTTCATCAATTTCTAATCAAGGGTTATTTTCCCTACTTAAAAACGCAAATTATTCTGAAAAACTTAAACTATCATGATCATATCCATTTAAAGAAAAGTCTGAAAAAATATGATGCTCAATATAGTAATTTGAATGGAAGAAATATAATTGAAGTGAATTTTAGCCAAAATCAAACTCCTATTAACACAAGATACTTAGATCAAAACTGGATATAATTATGGATCTCATTTTTTATCAAATCGCAACGGGACTACTTTTAACCTTAGCCACATTACTCTCATACAAGTTATTCCAGCAGTCTAAACAGCTAAATCGAACAAAAACAAATCACAAATTTCTACAGAAGGTGATTTTAGAAGCTAAGACCCCTATGATGATTTGCAAAGATGATTTTTCTCCAGTGTTTATTAATAATAGTCTTAGAGAAACTTTTAAAATTGCAGAGGAAGTAAAGCAAAAAGATGCTTTTACTTTTATCCAAACTCAATTACAAAAAGCCATTCATACCATAACTTTTGATAAGCACTCTGATGATAGAGTGGTTCAAATTAATAAACATTCATACAGCTTCAAAAGTCAAAAAGTAAAAGATTTAAGTCTAATTGAATTCATTATTCATCCTCAAAATAAAAGTCAACGCTCTCAAGAACTAACGAACGAAGCACTTGGAGAAGGTGCACGTCTGATTGACCTTTTTGATTTATTAGAAAGTACTATTGAAAAAAACTTAAACTATTTAAGCAGCAAAAAAGTCTTTCTTGATATAAAATCACCTACCAAAAAAATTACAACTGTCCTAAATAATCAAGATAAGATTGAAGATTGTATTACCTCCCTACTCCAGTCTCTGGTTCCTCTGGTCAAAGAAAAGAATTCAAAAAAGATCTCTTGTGAAATTGATGAGAACGGTGATCAAAAAGTCATAAAATTCTTTGCGCAAAATTATCGTTTTCAACCTAGTGATCTTTATCTTAACCGGACGGGTGAAACGGAATCTCAAAATTTACCAAACCTTATTCAAAGATTTGAATATATTGAGAAACTTCTAAACTCCATGCAGGCTAAAATTTCATTGAATTTAGTCAAAGATTTTAATCAAAATATCTTAGGAACGGAGGTTGCGTTATCATTTATTGAACCAAATCTTAGCGGAGTCAAGTCAGTTCAAATTAACTCCCAGCCCTTATCTCATTAATAAATCATTCATTATTAATTTTTCTTAATGTTTCCACAATCAAGCTAAGCTTAAATGTCCATTCAAAGGCCTAAGTATTTACATTTTCAAGTAAATTTGCCAAAAAGAACCCTTTATAAATTTAATTAGTGTATTGTGAAAACTATGAACAGAAACCCTTATTCGCCATTTTTAGACAAAGTCCTTAAACCCGCTCGTTATATTGGTGGTGAACATTTTTCAATTAAAAAAGACGACTCCGAAGTGGATTGCTCCATAGCTCTATGCTTTCCAGATACCTATGAAATTGGAATGGGCTTTCTCGGTTTTAAAATTCTTTATGATGAAATAAATAAAATAAAAAACTTTTCATGTGAGCGAGTTTTTGCTCCATGGGTTGATATGGAGAAAGAGCTAAGGGAAAATAATCTTCCTCTCGTTAGTTTAGAAAACTTTAAACCGCTTAATGAATTCGATATACTTGGGTTCTCCCTTCAATACGAAATGAGCTATACAACAATTTTGGGTATGCTAGACTTAGGGAAAGTTCCCTTATGGCAGTCGGAACGAAAAGAAAGTGACCCTTTTGTTATCGCCGGCGGCCCCTGTGCAACTCATCCAGAACCTATTGCAGATTTTTTTGATTTTTTTGTTATTGGCGATGGAGAAATGCTTACTCTAAGAATATGTGACTTAATATCACGTAGAAGAAAACAAAAAGTAGGCCGGCAAAATATTTTAATCGAACTATCGGCAATGGATGGAGTGTATGTTCCTTCACTCTATCAAATTAAAACAGATGAAAATAGTGACTTGCAATACGTGAGTGGACCTAAAGAAGAATATGAAGGAAAAATTCCCTTTCCAGTTAAACGCTATTTATATGAAGATCTGAAGAATCATCCATTTCCAACAAAGTCTCCGATTCCACACATGACTGCGATCTTCGATAGGTTTGCCGTGGAAATAAGCCGAGGATGCACTGAAGGTTGCCGATTCTGCCAGGCCGGAATGATCTATCGACCAGTTCGAGAAAGAAATCCAAGAGATGTGATTGATATGGTCGTGGATGGAGTAAAAAATGGAGGCTATGAAGAAGCTTCATTAACTTGTCTTTCTACGGCGGATTATTCAGCGGTAACCCCAACAATTATCCAATTACTTGATAAAATGAACGATATGAATGCCACTCTTGGAGTTAGTTCGCTTCGAGCTTATGGACTCAATAATAAAGTTCTAGATAAAATGGCCGCTTCAAAAAACTCATCACTGACTTTTGCTCCTGAGGCAGGCTCAGATAGAATGAGAAAAGTTATTAATAAAAATATTAGTGAAGCTGATATGCTAAAAACCGCTAAAGAGGTTTTTAGTCGAGGTTGGCAGAAAATGAAGTTATACTTCATGATTGGTCTTCCCACAGAAGAAGATGAAGATGTAGTTGCCATTGCAGAAATTGCTTCTAAAACAAGAAAAGTTGCACAAAAAGAGTGCGGAGTTTCAAACCCAACAATTACACTTTCAGCTTCAACTTTTGTCCCCAAACCGCACACTCCATTTCAATGGGCAAATATGATTCCGCTTTCAGAGATTGAAAGGAAGCAAGAAATGATATTTAAAATGGCGAGAGAAAGAAAAATTAACTTTCGCAAGCATGTCTCTAAAATTAGCTTGCTTGAAGGAATATTCGCTCGGGGAGACCGCAGATTATCCATTGTCATACACGATGCTTTTAAGAAAGGAGCTCGCTTTGATGGATGGGATGAACAATTTAAATACGACTTATGGCTCGAAGTTCTCAATGAACATAAAGTAAATATTGATTTATTTTTAAGAACGATTCCCCTTAATGCAAACCTGCCTTGGGATCACATTGATGTTGGTGTAGATAAAGTATTTCAATTAAGGGAATGGAAAAAAGCGATTAAGAACTATGGGTCTTTTCCTTGTGGAAAAGTAGCAGGTTTAATTAGTCACCATGAAAACCTTAAAGAACTTGAAAAAACTCACGACATTGACCAGAAAAAATTAGCTTGCTATCACTGCGGAGTTGCATGTGACCTGAAAGGGATGGTGGAAGAGAGGCGAACTTACCTAGAAGACTTGAATGCTTATGATGGAGATGAGTTGCAAGTTGATTCGATGGTGGGAAAAAAAATTATTGATATTCGTGAAAAACGTGGCCACGACGTTGGTTTTAAGTACAGATTTAAAATGGCTAAGATTGGTCCTTTAAGTTTTGTCTCAAATCTAGATTTACAAAAAATTATTATGCGCATATTTAAGCGGTCAGATATAGATACCCTTTATTCCGAAGGATTCAAAAGAAGACCCCTTATTTCATTTGGACCAGCACTTCCTTTGGGTATCAATTCTCTCTCCGAGTTTTTTGATGTTAGAGTTGCTGAGCAATTTAACGACTTAGATCAAACCTTATCTAGCCTGCAAGAAAATGCAGAGAATGGCATTGTCTTTTTGAATATTGAAGAAATAACGACGAGAAGTCCAAGTATCCAACAAGGGGTGCAAAAACTAAAATTCTTTATCCCCATTAAAGATGATGGCCAATCAAACTCTCAAGAGCAGGAATCAATAATTGAAAATCTTAAGAATGCTGAAAAAGTTGAAATTGAAAGTTATGTTAAGGCCAGGAAAGCCTATCTAAAAAAAGATATTAGTTCTTTTATTTTAGGAATTAAAATTGCGACAGATAGTGAAATTCCCGAAACATTTTTAGGTCAAATAGATCAAGTTAATCCATGCCGAAATCAAAGAGGAATATTATTTGAAACTAAAATGGTTGATGGGAGCTATATTCGGCCGAGAGAGATGGTTCAACTACTTGAACAAAACCAAATTAAATGCTTTCGCCCAATTAAACTTGATTCTATTCGAATTGAAGGCTAAATTTTATTGCAGATATTTTTCAAGAAAAAATCGTAGAGAAATTCATCTGATCCTAATTGTATTCTAATTTTACTTAATTTTAATTCCTCATTAGAAAATTTGTAATGGAAGTTTAGCCGAGAAAACTTACCGAAAACTAATTTTGTTTTTTTGGCATTCTGATTTTCATTCTCAGATACTTCATTAATATTTGATTTCTCAAATTTCCGAGATTGGATAGATGTAATTAATTGAATAATATCTGTTTTAAAAAGAAGAGGCTGCTGAGCATGTCCCATATTCGGCCACTTTAAGACATCAATGGACTTAATGTTTACCTCTTTGAGAGAATCAGTATTTTCAAAGCTCTGTAGTTTATTTTCATCTTCTGCAAAGACTATATTTACTGGCAGGCAGTAAAAAGTTGGATGCTTAGGCTGGTATTTCTCAGAGCTTATTCCTAGATAGGTTTTTAAAGTTCCCGCATGAGAATTTAAAACAATAGATAGAAAAATAAAAACTAAATATCTTTTCATACTAATACTTCCTTAAGATATGTCCTGGTCTCATAAAAAGCATACTAAGCACAGAGTAGTGTAAAAATAACTGAAGTGTAAATAATTGATATTTCATTAAGTTTAAGGATAAAGATGAGTTTTAAACCAGCTCCCATCCATAAATTTAAAACGATAGCGATCATGTAATCGATTAGCTTTTCCTTCCCAAAACTCGATTATTGTTGGCTTTATGAGATAGCCACCCCAATTCTCAGGACGAGCAATATTCTCTGTCCCGATCACGTTTTCTTTTTCATTCATAAAATCTTCCACTAATTGCTCATAGTTCTTCAATGGGCGAGATTGCTTTGAAACGATGGCACCAATGCGAGAGTCACGACCTCGTGATTTCCAATAGGCATCAGAGTCATTAGTATTCATTTTCTCTACTTGTCCTTCAATTCTTATTTGTCTCGGAGGGAAACGAAAATAAAAAGTCATGCTTACGCGTGGGTTATTTTCTAACTCAATTCCTTTATCAGAATCGTAATTGGAAAAGAATGAAAAATTACCGTCGTAAAGACCTTTAAATAATACCATCCGAACTTTAGGTTTTGCTTCTTTATCAACAGTTCCCAAGGCAACAATATCTCGCGAAAATAACTCATTTAATTCAGGGAATAATTTAATTGAAAATTTTAGAGCAAATCGAACAAACCATAATATTAAATCAAATAATATATTATTTGTTTTAAAATGAAACTCTTTAGCGTTGTTATACCAATTCTCAAATAAATATTGAGGGTTCTCTCTACTCTTGTGATAAATAAAATTTTGCTCATTAATCATAGATAATATGATGTCTTAAATTAATAAAAAAGTCGACCTTCGAAAGTGATATACTTCATATAATTCATCACTGGAATAATTTTTGTTCCGCCACCGTAAAACTCTTTATTTATTTCCTCAAGATACGAGGGAAGAACAACTTTATTCAGAAAGTATTCAGAGAGGCCATTATTAGCTAAACATGGATGTCCTGTATAACCAGGAAAAGGTTTAATCGCACCCCACTGCAATACAAAATTGATTAATTCAATTTCCTCAGCGAGTTTATAACTAATAGGACGAATAAAATTCTCTAAAACTTTAATCCAGTTATTCAAATTTAATTCAGGAATTGACGGAACCTCATTTAAAGGTTTTTGAATTAACTCAGGATTAAAGTATTGAACTAATCCAGCTTCAATCATTCCACCATGGAAATCAAACTTTATATTTTTAATTAATTTATTTCGCTCTTTCTCATTTTCCATTGGAACATACTTATGAATTTCATTAAACTCTTCAGGATTAAAATAAGTCAACTTTTGCAACATTAGAATAAAAGGATTAATGGCTTTAACTTTATTTTTTCTTAAAACCTTAACAAACTCTTCAATCGCTAAAATATGCAATGGAGCTCCATGAAAAGTCATGACTAAAACTCTTTTTACTTTTAAACGAATTATAGTTTTACTTAATTTTAACAAGACTCTTTTTAGCTCTAAATAACTAGTTTCGCATGAACCTGGTCCGCCTGTTGGCCCTACTCCAAGATGAATAGGCGGCCAATCTATAAAGTTTTCTCTTAACTCTTTAGGAAAAAGGTTTTTAATACCACGAGATATTAAAAGATCAGTTGTTAGAGGAAGATGTTCTCCATGGTATTCAATGGGATTAACATACACTACTAAAATTGAACTCTCAGAAATATTTCTTTTTAAACCATCACCTGAGAAGGTAAATTCGCTTTGATTTGTCTTATTTTCCATGCATAATTATTAACATGAATACCGAAATTAGTCTTCTTTTTGGTTTATTACCTTTAATAATTTTCGTAGTAATAGACTCCTTTTTCTCATTAAAAGCCGGATTAATTGCTGCGATCGCATTAAGTTTACTCGAATGTATCTATACATATTTCACTTTTGGTGAATTAGATTGGATTTCGATTACCTTATTTTTGGTTATCTTTGTTGCCGCAGCGGTATCTTGGAATAAAGACTCCTCTACTGCTTTCAAAGCGAGCCCATTCTTTGTGGGGGTAACTCTTTCCTCTCTCCTCATTGGATCAACTCTTTTTAGCAGACCTATTATGCTCGAAATGTTTATTAAATACCAAAAGATACTTCCCCCACAGTTTGAACATGTGACCACATTTTATAACTCTCCGAAAGGAGTAGAGCTTCTTTCAAATGCAAATTGGATATTAGGAATATTTATTTTAATTCACGCACTGATAGTTTTGTGGTCAGCATATAAACTATCAAATTGGTGGTGGTTAGCAATCAGAGGTATTGGATTTTATTTCTTCGCATTTCTAAGCTTTATCATCGCTCAGTTATACACTTTTAATTAATGAATGAACCTTCACAATAACTAAATAGTCTTTTTGTAGAGTAAGCTGGCCCATAAATGTTAGGAGGAATGATTTCTCCATATTGGAAATTGTCTCCATTTTTTAATTTAATAATTACTTCAAAATCACAAATGGGTTCATGATTAAACTCATCATTTGGATCCATATATGAATACCCATCGATTGTTTTAATTTCTATAGAAGCAACATTTTCGATCACAACATTATTCCTATGAATGACATTATAAATATGTTGATCAAGACTTTCTTTACCATAAGTTTGTTTAGCTAAAGTGGAGATAATTGCCGAATCAGATATTGTATATGTCTTAACCAGTTGTGGATAACTGTGAGGATGATCACACCCCTGAGAAAAACCCCACTGATAAAAAACTGCGCAGAAAATAAATAATATTAAAAAATTTCGAATTGTTTCCATCTTTAACCTCAATTATTAAGATCAAGAGAACTATCATAAAAAAATCAAAGTTAATTAGAAAGTGAAGAGTTCAGGAATTTTTTACTAAGCCTTTCGATTATCAATCCCTTACTTACACATAGTTTTCTAGCTTTATTGTAAGAAATTTGGCTTTCCCCTATTTTTTCAATTCAGGTTATATTTTTAAAAAAGGGCCAGAAGCAAAATAGGGGGAAACTTCTGGCCATTTTGAGGAGGTTGAGAGATGAGCCGAGGGATTGCACTTCGACTCATTCACATTAAACCTAATCTATATAACCTAACTTTTATTATCCTATTAATCTTAGAGCTGCACTTCCAGCTGAATTCGCTTGACCTAGAACTGAAGTTGCTGCTGAACTGAGAATATTGTTCTTAGCATTGTCTGCGGTCGCTTCTGCATAGTCGACATCTCTAATTCGTGAGTTCGCTGCTGAGAAATTCTCAACACTCGTTTGTAAGTTTTGGCTTGTTGTCACCAATCTATTTTGTAGGGCACCAAGTTCCGCTCTTTGCCCCGATATATTCTGAATCGCACTATCCAAGTTCGTTAAACTTTCCTGCGATGATGTCTTTGTCTCTAAAGATACATCTGTGATTCCTAAAGCCTCTAACCCAGCACTAATCATGCTAGTATCGTAGCTAATCCGATCTTGAAAATCGTTATTCCGTATTCCAATTTGAAAGTCTAGTTTCTCACCTTGACCATCTAACAAAGTATTTCCGTTAAATGATGTGGTTTCTGAAATTCTCTGAACTTCTTTTTTAAGCTGTTGGTATTCCAAATTCGTATACCCACGTTCCACTTCACCAATTGTGTCTGAAGCTGCTTGGATACTCAATTCCCTCAATCTAATAAGAGTATTTGATACCTCTCCAAGTGCACCTTCTGCGACCTGAATCATACTAATACCATCGTTAGTGTTTCTTTCAGCTTGTTGTTGCGATCGAATCGTTGCTTTTAACTTCTCACTAATCGCAAGTCCTGCAGCATCGTCAGCAGAATTATTAATTCTTTGCCCTGATGACAATTGAGCGAAAGTCTTACTTTGATCACTTGTAACTTTACGTAGTGATTTTCTTGCCTGTAGTGATGAAACGTTTGTGTTAATTCTGAATCCCATTGTATCCTCCTCATTTACCCGACCATCCTGATCAGTTTTCCTCTGTTATCCTTGAGAATAGCTGATTGATACATTAGGAACCCTATTTCCTAGTTTATGTATCAATTACTCAACCCACAAAGATTGTCGGGATTCCAAAAAAAAAAATTAGAGTAAAACACAAAAATATATCAAAATGTTTTAGTTTAGCTTTTATTCTAGTAAGTTACGCGGTTTTTAATAGTTAAGTCTATAGAAACACAACAATAGGAGATTAAGGTTATCTTTCTTATAACTGATAGGGGCACACAGACTATCCTTGCTCCCATACCTGAGAGAGATTGTTCGAACTATATTAATGAGGAATAAAAAATTATTTACTCTATTAATAAAATTGAATCTGTCTATTATTGATACCTGACAACAATGAAACGTCTTGTTAGTAAGCAAATTATATAGCCACACTAAAGGTCACCGATCTATTATAGTATGGTAATTTTCAATCTAGTGAATTGTACGATTATTATATGAATTATCTTCATCCAACTGGGCTTGTTCGTAGGCTTCGTAGTCTTCGTCAAAATAAGAAGTCTCAAATCTTTCAAAGCTATAAATAAAATGTTTCATATAGAGAAAGTATACTGTTCCAAGAACTCCTCCAACAACGAGTCCCCAGAAGTGCGCAGAGTAACTTGTACGGGCATCAAATGTAGTGGGTAGAAGAATAATAAAACCTACTCCCATAACTCTTAAAAGACGCATTATGAAGGAGTATCGCCTATTCCCAAATAAATAGACCACAAACCAAAATCCCCATAAATGATAGATTAAAGTCGAAGCTCCTAATAAAACTACCTTTTGAGGATAAAAATATATGGTGATCATATTGGCGATGGATGCTCCAAATAAATTAATTAAAGGAAATGCGTAGTAACCAAAATAATTAAAGATGAGCATACTTAAAATAAAAAGCATCACCAAGTTTGATCCAAGGTGACTAAAGTCAGCATGAATGAAGTTCATAGTTAGAATGCGCCAAAATTCATTTAAATAAAATAAACTAAACTTAGACAAATGAAGTTGAGCACCAATTTCAGGAAAGACCCAATAAAATTGAGTTATCAAAATGACAACTAAGCAAAACCCGCCAGCTACGAACTTTCCCGCTTTATACCGCGGTTTAGTAAAGAAATTTGAGATAAATTTTTTTTCCATAATCGATTCTACCAAAAGATAACTATTTAAAGATAGTATCTTAATAATTTTTGTAAAGGTAGGAGCTAACTCTTTATTACTATTTAAAATAATTTTGGATAGATACAGGGTATTCAGTCCAAGTCTCATCAATTATGATTGTTAGTATATGAACTTTAATTTCTATAAAAAGCCTCATTCCT
>JAOHMI010000051.1 GCA_028101965.1 Bacteriovoracaceae bacterium | reverse complement strand
AATTCTTGTCTTATTTATTCTACTTCCCGTCTGTTGTTCCGCCGTCATCTGATTTACCATCGGTACCACCGTCATCTGATTTACCATCGGCACCACCATCAACTGTTTCTGCACCATCAGTTGTTCCACCATCAGTTGTTCCACCATCAGTCGTTCCACCATCAGTTGTATGCTCAAGGACTGCATCAGTTCCACCATCAGTGGTCCCTCCAGCATCAGCATCTGTATCGGCCCCATCGGTAGTCCCGCCGTCAGTAGTCCCGCCATCAGTAGTCCCACCGTCAGTTGTCCCGCCGTCAGTGGTTCCGCCGTCAGTTGTTCCGCCGTCAGTTGTTCCGCCGTCAGTTGTTCCGCCGTCAGTTGTCCCGCCGTCAGCAGCTGCAGAGGCAATCTCTTCGGCTAATTTAGTTAAAAACTGGTTCAGTTCAGGAATTTCACTAGTGGCCCAAGTAGGGACTTCTGCCATAACTTCACTTCTTAAAGTATTGTCGGCATTAAGTGCATCTTCTGAATCCATTAGATCAAAATAGTCTTGTTCATATTCGTTATAAGTTTCTTGTGGATCACGTGTTTTCAAGACAAGAGCTTGGTTTGCAATATCATCATAATCATTGGACAGTGTTTTATTAAACAAATCAACAATTTCCTGTGCTTTGGTACTTATTCCACCTTCACCTTCTCCTGGATCTTCTTCATTTGTCCCTTTATCTTCTCCTGTAGTAGGAAGCTGAGTATGGGCGTGATTAGTGGCAGAAGTACCAGTACTAATAGCATTTTTTAATTTATTCATGTCCGTATGATTGGCACCTTTTTTACTATCTAGATTCATATTGCTTGAGCCATTTAATTGCTGTGGTGCCACTGGAAAACTAGTGGAGATAGCATTTATATTTACATTTTGTGTTTGCTGATTTACGTGCTGACCACCAAATAAAGAAAAGCTCATCAAAAGCATAAAACTAAGTATCACTAATAAATTTGTCGATTTTAAATTTTTCATAATTTTCCCAATTTTTTTGTTACACAAGAAGATTGTATCACTTTTTAAAATCAGAATATTTCAGAAGAAAGATTAAACGCTCTAACTCTATAGTTTTAATCACCTTTTTGGACTATTAAGCATATTTGATTTTTCAAAAGAGGGATTTAGGCTTTGTAGCGCAGATGCCTGGAAATTGAGGCGGCCAAATTGGACATCCAACTATTTTGGTCACAGATACCCATTCCAGCATTAACGAGCTATGTTAATTCGAGAAACTCCCACAACTTGGCTCAGTGTTGTGTTCTTTTTAAAATCTAGAACATTAATTTTTTTGCGAGAAGAAATTGACGTGAGCTTCCATTGTCTAGATTTATCTCTACGAAGTTGATAGCTCTGAGATTTTTTTCGTTTTTTCGCTCTGATAGCTAATGCATTATGCAGATATGTAATGATAACTGTTCCTCCATGACTCTCTAATGTTGGAGAGCTTGATTTTAACCAAATCACACTTCGCCCATCTTTAGCGTAAATAAGGACACCTGAAGAAGATTTGGGGTTTTTAATTTCATCAATTGAAAAAATATCTTCATCAGTCATTACATTATGAATATATTCTTGTTTTTTTAAATGCGAAATATTTCCTGCGTTATCTAATTCCAATGTTAAAAAAAGTTTTTCATCTCCTGGAAAAAACTCTGAAACTACTTCTATAAGTCTATATTCTCTAGCATAGCTAAAAGTACTAACCATCAGGAATACAAAAATTGATATAAACTTAATTCGTGAAATTCTCTTTATACTTTTATTCATTAATTATTCCCCTCTCTCTAAAATTAAGTTACGTGAAAAGCCACACATTTCTACAAGATGAGATGAAATTAAAATAAAAGGGTGAGTTTCGTCAAAAGGTTACACTTAGTGTGGATTATTTTTAAAAATATATCTTTTGGAGCTGAAAAAAAGAAAGCTGCACCGATTCGATGCAGCTCTAATCACTGATTATAAAGTTGATAATTGAAACTCTTCTGTCTCTGGAAGATGGTACGGGTTTTCCTCGATGCTATGATTTTTTTCACGCTCTTGGATATTCGCCCTAATATTTAAAACATGTTTATTAAACAGATTTTTTAAATTTGCCTTTGAGCTTGTTTCAAGATGATTAATAAAGTCTTTATTCTGTATTGGTTTAAAAACTCGAGTATCAACTAATCTTGCCAACAAACTTTTTAAGGCATCTTTGCCCCCTACCTTACTGGCAAGATAAGAGATAAATTTCATGCCATGAGTATAAGACTTAATATGCGTGGTTTTTAAGTATGGACTACGATTTCCTAAATTGGCCTGAGCACTGAAGGTTTTCCGAACTGGATATTTATTATCTCTCCAACGTGCAATAGCTTCATCAATCCAACCCGCATCACCGTTAGCGGGCATAACGCCTCGAGCAAAGTAAGAATGATGTAATTCATGGCCCAGTGCATTTAAATCTGTTCGAGTAGCTCCTGCATATTCCATTCCCCCAAGCCAAGCTCGCCCTATTCCATAGATGACAACACTCTGATGAGGCCATTTTCCGTAATCACCTTCTAATTCTTTTAAAATTTTCAAGGCATCTTTATGCAGATCTTCCGTTAATGACTTATTGGGAGAATAAATAACCAAAGGAAACTCAGTCCCATCCACAATAGACTTATAGCTGTCACGAATTTCAACAAATCGATTTTTCAGTGTTAAATGAAAATAAACTGAGGAAGCGTTAAAGTATTCAGGAAAAGAGATTTCATAAGCATCATTTTTAGCAGAAATTAGTTCACCATTTGTATAAACTATTTGCTCAGCTTTCCCCCCTTGAATTTGAATTTTCAAATTCATTTTATACTGGTCGTATTCCATATTCGTTGGAAGATATTTCTCTAAATAACCTTTAGAACCTCGATCCAAATCACTCATCCAAAAACTAGACTGAACACCCTTTTCTTCGAAAGCGATATTTTTCTTAATTTCATTTCGAATAAGTATATTATAGGTCCCCTTGCTTAAATATTTTTTAATCAAAGTCATCTTGCCAACTTTGCCGGGTAGATCAATTTTTTCCGTCTCCACTTTGGCATTATCAATATAAGCGACAATTACATCATTATCACACTCAAGAACAGGAAAACCATCTTCTAGCATTTTGAACTGTAATTCACTTGTGGCTAGACCTTTTTTTCCTTCCACATAATAATCAACTGTGTAATCAGCAGAGAGTAAATCAACAAAGGCGGCTTTGCCCTTAGCCGAGTAAAAAAATGAAGGGGGTCGGTTAGCGGCATTCGCTAAGAGAACCGAACTCACTAGTATATTAAGCCATAGTAATTTTGTTAGCATAAACTTCTCCTTTCTGTGCAGTCTCTTTCACTTACCATTTGAAATTTATGGCTTCAAGGGATAAATATTTTGTCTCTATTTTAGCAATACCCCATACAGGGATATCAGCGAGAAAAACCTCTCCCTTAAGAGGGGCCAATCTTTTTAAAATCTTTAATTGGTACAACTGGTCAAGAGTCTCTTTTGGCAAATACTCTAAAGATAGCTGACAGGAATCAATATTTTGCCCAGAAATGGTTAATGTCACTAGTTGACCTTTCATTAGAGTACAACCGAATTTTATGGCTTGCCATTTGAGGTGACTATTCAAGGCAATATCTTTAATTTGTGAAGAAAGTTCTCTTTTACCAAAAAAGGGAAGTTCAAAGAAATGTAAGTGTTGATAACTCTTTTTTTCTTGATCGAAACTTCCAATTTCCGTTTTATATTCCATCAAATCAAACTTCTTAGCTTTTAATTTGTATGTGGCAAACTGACCCATTTTATTTTGGGAGAATGCAAATGAAATTATAAAAAGAGAAGATAAAAGAAAAGTTGTTAGACGAAAATTCATAGCAAATCCTTTTGTTTTCAGTCATTTTCCATAAGACAAAATGTTATTGTGCAATAATGTAGAATACCCATGGAGCTTTGGCCATAGATACTTTGATAAGATCACCGAGCTTAAACTTGGCAAGTATTTTGCTGGTTTAATAAGGTGAGATAGATAATTTTGACCAAGGAGGGCCAAAATGACTCCAAAATTTCATCCCAAACTAAAAATCTACAGAGATTTATTATTTACTATTTTTAAAGGTATTCTCTTTATTGGGTTTGTTCTTTTACTCAATAGTTGTGGAAAAGAAGTTAATAAAGAAAAGAAAAAATCAAACAACGCTGTGGCCACAATTGAAGAAGAGAATCCTCTCCTTGGCCCGATAGATGACCGACCAAACTCTACCCCACAAAATGATGAAGACGAAACACCATCAGGAGAAGGCCCAGCAGAAGATGAATGCACTGGATATAATTTAGTTTGGAATCACTCCTTTGAAGATCATCCTGAGCAGAAAAAGAAAAGTAAAAAAAGATACCAATCCATTCCTCATTGGGAAAACCACGTTAGTGGAAGTGAAGGCTTCGAAATTTATTATCACAAAAAAGTTAGTAAGCTAAAAGCACACTCTGGAAATTCCATGATTCAACTCGATGGAAAAAGTGGAAAAAAGGGAGACTCTGGGATTCTCCAAGTCATGCAAACTCGAAAAGATTCTGTCTATAAACTGAAATTCTTCTATGCTGGGCACAATCGTCTCATTTTAAAGTTTAACCAAATTAAAGTCTATTGGAACTCTCATCTGATTGCGGTCATCTCCACCAAAAAACGTGAGTGGAAAGAGTATGAGTTCTTAGTTGTGGCAGAAGACGAAACATCTAACTTATCCTTCAAGTCTCAACCTGATCGAGGATCTAAGGGCGGATTTTTAGATTCAATTTCATTAAAAGAAGTATGCGATTAATCAATGATTTAGAACATATGAAAAAATTAGCGGTGCCACTATAGTAGCATCGGACTCAATAACAAACTGAGGTGTTGTTTCAGTTAATTTTCCCCAAGTAATTTTCTCTGAAGGAATAGCGCCCGAATAGGAACCATAACTAGTTGTTGAATCAGAGATTTGGCAGAAGTAACCCCACTTAGGTACATCAACTTCTAAATCTTGATGGAGCAATGGTACGACACATATGGGAAAGTCGCCGGCTATTCCTCCACCTATTTGAAAGAAGCCTAAGTTTCCTTGAGTGGTAATTTCACGATACCAGTTGGTTAATCTTATCATGCATGAAATTCCATTCTCCATAATATGAACATTTTTAATACGGCCATCAATATTAGCAGCAGCAAACATATTTCCGTTTGTTGAGTCTTCCCAACCGGGAGTAAAGATAGGAATATTCTTTTCCATGGCCGCGATCATCCAAGAGTTCTCTGGTGGTATTTGATATTGATGATTAAACCTTTCATCTCGAAGTAACATCCAAAAGTATTCATGAGGAGCATAAGTTTTATTCTCATCATCTGCTTTCTTCCAATATTCATTGAGAATTTTTTCAATTTTTCTCATGGCACTATCTTCAGGAATACATGTATCCGTTACTCGATTGAATCCCTGGTTATATAGCTCTTGCTCATCTTTTAAGGTTAAGTTTCGATAATTTGGAATTCGCTTATATTCATCATGAGCAACTAAATTATAAATATCCTCTTCAAGGTTAGCTCCAGTACAGCAAATACCATGTACTTTATCTTCCCGAATCATTTGTGCTAACGACCGACCTAACTCTGCTGTACTCATTGCGCCTGCTAAAGTTACAAACATCTTATTATTATTTTGCAGATGTTCCTTGTAGGATCGTGCAGCGTCTTTCAAGGCAGCAGCATTAAAGTGATGATAATGATTTTCAATAAATTGCGAGATTGGTCCTAAAGTCACAGACATCGTTTATCCTTCTAATTAATGTGATCTTTTCTGAACTAATAAAATCCCGTCACGAATAGGCAATAAAGTAACATAAAGATTAGGATTGCACTTTGCCATCTCAATGGTGTCAAAGATAGCTTGAGTTTCCCCATCTTTTTCGGATTGAAGAACTTTTCCAGACCACAATGCATTGTCTACGGCCACGATACCATTCTCAGAGAGCTTGGTGATAGCAAATTCTAAATACTGTGGATAATTTTCCTTATCAGCATCAATAAAAACAAAATCCCACTTTTTAGGTAATTCGTACATTTTCACCAAGGCATCTGCTTGAAAAAACTGAATTTTTTGCTGAATCCCCGCCTTTTTCCAATCAGATTGGTTTGCCTTATTATGTTTACCCTCTTTATCCATTGTATAAACAACAGCATCGACTGCGCTATTCATGGCCATCGAAGCTGTAGCATATCCTGTAAAAGTACCAAACTCCACTAATACCTTTGGATTAGAAATACGAATCAAAAAGCCAAGAAAGCTGTTTTCCATTTCACCTGAAAGCATTTGTGGCAATTCAGATGACTTCAATGTTCTCTCTTTAATTTCCTGGCCAATGATTCCTATTGAATCACTAGAGTATTTCACACAAAATTCTTCTAATTTATCATCAATAAAATTCATACTTCTCCTTCTATAGACCATCTTCCATGCATTGGGTAAGAGCGTAAGCAAAAGACGAAAAACTCTGATCTTTCGTTCTGGATTTTAGATAGGTCATTTTTATTATATTTTTAGTTTTAGTATCACGAGAAGAAATAATTTGGACACGATCTTTTTCCTTCCAATTATGATAAAAATCCTCAGGAAGAATCCCTATACCTGCTTTTTGTAAAATTAGCTCGCCGACTCCACGAGCATTTGCGCAAATAAATTTTAAGCGCTCAAAGTTTAAACGAGAGTTGTACCCTTGAGGGTTTTTCCATTTCTTTAAAATAGAGCCATCTTCATCATAATCAATTAAATCAAAGTCAGCTAACCTCTTTTCACCCTTAGTAATCGATGCAAAGTGCTCATGATGAATACAAAGAACCAAATTCTCTTCACTTATATTTTTAGATACATATTTAGATTTTTCGATAGGGTAATCATCCATAAAAGCTAAATCTAATTTATTGCTTTCGAGCAACCCATAAAACTCAGCTGAAAAACCATAAAAGATATCAAACCGAAGAGAAGTATGTTCAATGCTAAGCTTAGCTAATTGTGGCAAAACCTCTCTATTTCCATATTCAATAGGAATACCAATCTTAAAACGCCCTTTCAGCAATAAGTTACTATCCCCAAAACTATCCTCTAATTCTCGGTCAACTTTTTGAAGAAAGTTTTTTGTGATTTTATAGTACTCTCGTGCTTGCTGAGTCGGATAAATCCTCTTCTTTTCTCTGATAAATAAATCAACTCCAAGCAATTCCTCCAATGACTTTATGTGTTGAGAGACTCCCGGTTGGGTTAAAAATAACTGCTTTGCCACAGCTGACATATTACCGGCCTCGTAAACTTTGATAAAGATGGAAGTTGCGTAGAAGTTATGACTTAACTTTTCAATCACTTAGACTCCTTTAGCATAAGTATTTATTATGGATTTACATAATTTTTAATAATTTTTCATTATGAATTAAAAAATTTACATTACTCTAGAAAAACACATCAAGGAAATGGACATGATTAAAAATATTATAATTCTTATTACAGCGCTCTTTGGACTACAGAACCTCTATTCACAAAACTTTGACCTAGGTGAGTATACAATAGTTAAAAATAAGACAATCGGTGCAAACTATAGTGCTCAATTTGAATTCGTCGAAGAAAATAGAGATTGTATTTCTTTAAGCCACGTTAACTGTTCAATGATGGAATACACATACACAGTTGAGGCGTATTTAGATCATTGCCTTGACCGGTTAGAAAGCTTTTCTTTTGAATATGAAATAAAAGATCACGTTTTAACAATTTTCATTAAAAACAGTATCGATGCTTCAAATCAACACACTAAAGTAGCTTGCTTTGCACCAAACTATGTTTATAAGACAATCTCAATCACAGCGGAGCGAATTGATGAGGTAGTCATTAAAAATATATAATCATATTCTTTTGTTTTTTATTCAACTTCCAAAAAAAGCCCAGTCTCTGGGCTTTTTTTATTTCTCAGAATGTTCTATATTAATGTCATGAAAAAAATTAGCCTAATTGACCTACACTCCCATATGGGAAATATTCTCTCTCCTTTTCCTTGGGTGGCAGAAAAAATCCTAAAGCAAGAAATAGATTTAATAAAAATTTTAAATCGATATGAAGAGAAAAAAGAAAAAATAATTATCGTTACTAATTTTTATTTAGTTTATCCACTTGAGAACTCCTATAAAAACTTCATTGATCAAAAAAGAAAAATTGAAAAACAAATTGAAAGTATAAATCAAAATAAAAAAGATTCAATCAAAGTCATTCAATCGAAAAATGATCTTGATGATGATTTTACCATTGGAATCATATGGGCGATCGAATCTTGCCGATGGATGAAAGATTACAAAGTTATATTACCTAAAGTTTGGCAAGAAGGTGTGCGAATGCTCACTCCAATTCACTTTCTCTCTAACTTCATTGGGGCAACTTGTAATGAACCCTATGTTCCCTATAACCAGGTAAAAGGTAAATTTCTAACCACCAAAGGAAGAGAGTTTTTAAGAATCTCTTCGCAGATGGGCTTTATGCTTGACCTATCTCACATGCATGCTGAAACTTTAAATGATGCAATTGATGTAATTAAAGATAATCTTCTCTTCTCTCATATTGGTCTCGCTGACTTTGTTCCCTTTAAAAGAAATGTTCTCTTATCTACGATGAAGAAAATTTCACAAAAAAATTCATTAATAGGATTAATCGCTTGGAAGAAATTGATAAAGAATGAAGAAATATTTTTTCGAAATATTAATCATCTAGTTCACCATAAACTTGAAAATCATATTGGCATCGGCACTGACTATGGAGCGCCGATAAACACATTAAGAGGGTTGAGGGATTACTCATCAATTGAAGAAACAATCAATGGATCCAATTTAGACGCTAGTCTTAAGAGCAAAATTATGGCAGACAATGCATTCGAGTTTATAAAAAAAGCATTACCGGTTTAACCATTATTTTTTTAGTTCTTTAATTGCTGCGAGCACATCTTCATGATGTGTTTTTGTTTTTACTTTAGGAAACACCTTTTTGACTTTGCCATCAGGTCCAACAATGAAAGAAACTCGGTGTAGACCTTCAAACTCTCTTCCCATAAATTTCTTTAGTCCCCAAACACCGTACTTATTACTAATTTTTTTATCCTCATCACTGAGTAAATCAAAGTTTAGTTTATATTTCTCTTCAAACTTCTTTAGTTTTTCAATCGGATCATTGCTAATTCCAAAAACTTTAATTTTGTTTCGTGATAGCTGTGATTTAGAATCTTTTAGTGAACAAGCTTGAACTGTGCAGCCAGGGGTTAAGGCACGTGGATAAAAATATACCAAGACATACCCATCACCAACAACATCCTTCAAAGAGATCTTGTCTCCATTTTGATTTTTCAAAGTAAAAGCTGGCGCTTTCTTTCCTTCTTCTAGAATACTTACTTTTTTCATATTTACCTCTTTATTTTGATAAGCTAACAATAAATTCAAATTCATCTTTGCTAACAGGTATTATGGATAGCCGATTCCCTTTTTGCAGTAATCGCATTTCGCTTAATTCAGGGAATTCTTTTAAAGTTTGAAGGGCAACCACTTGTTTAAATTTTTTCTTAAACTTTATTTGAACCATTTGCCATCGATTTTTTTCCTTTGAGCTTTTAGGATCAAAATAATTTGATTTTTTATCTAATGCTGTAAAATCGTCTAAAGGCTCATCAGAGCAAACTTCTGCAACGCCTGCGATTCCTGGGATATCACAAGAAGAATGATAAAAAAGAACTTTATCTTTTTTGGCCATCTCATCCCTCATAAAATTACGGGCTTGATAATTTCGAACTCCATCCCAATGTGTTTTCTGCTCTTCTGAAGTTTTTAAATCATCAATTGAAAACTTGTGGGGTTCAGATTTCATAAGCCAATAATTCATATTTAAACCTTTGTTTTAGATTAAATTTTGTAACTGAGAAGCTACTTTTAAATTACCTTTCTTGTTGGCCAAGGGGAGTCCTAAATTAATCATCTCCTGCATTTTCTGTCTATCTTTTTTGTGCTGATATAATAAAGCATACTCCAAAGAAACCTGAGGTTCTCTCTCTAGATGAATTTTTATTTTTTCCAAATATTTTTCGGCAACAAAATAGTCTTTTTCTAAACGAGAGATTCTTGTCATCTGAAGGTTGGCATAAAGATCATGTTCATCCAATTCGAGGACTTTTAAAAACATTATTTTCTGCTTTTCTCTTTTTTCTCTTTCTAGAAATTTCGTTTTTTCAATCTGAGCTTGTTCATCAACACTTTTACCATTTAGTTTAAACTCAATAGAGACACCTTTGGCCTTCTCTTCTTCTGCTTTTTCGATCTCTCCTAAATTCATATATAATAAACTTCGATTAGTATAAGCCAAAACATTATTAGGATTTATTTTAGTTAATTCATTCATCCAAAAAATAGCTTGTTTAAATTGATTATTTTTCTTTAGAAATTGTGCGATTGATTCATAAAACTCTTCCATTTTGGGAAAAACTCTCAAGCACATTTCATTCATTTCGATTAAATCTTGTGCCGGTATTCCTTTAATATAAAGCTCACTTAACTTTTCAAAAAAGACACTCCCCAACTCTTCAACCCACATACCATAATCTTGAATTAATGGAAACGAATAGAGTGTACTCTCGAAAGTCTCCCCTTCGATATTTATCTTTTGATTAAATTGATGCAATCGGAGCTCTCGCGGAAGTTGTAAATGAAGAAGGGTCAAATCATTAAATTTAATTCTATTTAAAATTTCATAATTTTTGTTATTTATGAGAATTTCAGATGCTTGTGGAGTATTCCCATTTATTTGTACAATCCAATCCTTATTCGCGGCTTTACGATTAAATTCAATTTTAGACAATATCTCTTGTCCTTTAAAGCAACCTTTATCAAAGCTAACAGCTTGGTCATGAATAAAGCTACTGGGAAGAAAGCCAGATACTTCATTTTCGTATTGAGTGAAAAGAATGCTGCCTAGAAAGTACTTAAGAATAAGTCTTTCTTGTGTATCTATATAATCCCCACTGTCTTCTGCTATTTGAAAGCTTGCATAAAAGTTTGGGTACATTTGAAAGGTGGCCAAGGAGTGTGGATGAGGGAAAAAACTCAGTTGAAAGTCGCGATTATCAATAAAAAGCTCAACTTCTTCAGTAATAATGTACTTTTCAAAATAGATTTTTAATTGATCTACTTTATTGGAGTAAGTTAATAGTAAGAAATTGTTGTTGGTAAAACAAATAGCTCCACAAAATTCAATTTGCCCTTTTAAATCAACGATACAAAAATTTTGTAGTTGGTTGTCAGCAATAACTTTTTCAACATTTATTGTTAGCTGCCCTTGCAAAAAATTGACACAATCGTCTCCTCTGACTTTTAAAAGACTAAAGTTTGAAAGTGAAATATTTTTATCAAATAAATTTCTTGCAAAATAATTAGTAAATTTTTTTTGAATCATAATTAAACTGAAAAAGATTCACCACAACCGCAAGTGTTTGTGGCATTTGGATTATTAAAAACAAATCCTTTTCCTTGAAGACCATCCTTGAAATCAAGAATAACATCTTTTAAATAGATCGCTGATTTCGGATCTACTAAGACCAGGCATTCATCAGATAGTTTAATTTGATAATCACTATCTTTAGCTTGATCAAAGTCCATTTTATAAGACAGTCCCGAGCAACCACCGCCTACAACTTTGAGGCGAACCCCATTGGTCTCTTCGCTACTGGCCTGTTCTTGCGAAATGGCAATAACCTTAAGTTGTTCTTGGGCCTTATCTGTAATACGAATTAATTCTATATCAGTATCCATTCCATTATCCTCAATTAAACATCTTTAACCATTTCTGCAAGTTCGCCATTTTGATAGAGTGATGTAACCACGTCATTTCCACCAATGAACTCACCTTTAACAAAGACTTGAGGAATAGTGGGCCAATTAGTGAAGTCCTTAATCCCTTGACGAATTGATGGATCGGCTAAAACGTTAAATGTTTTGTAGACTTTACCAAGGCGATTAAAAATCTCCATTGTGTTATGACTAAACCCACATTGAGGCATTTCAGGGTTTCCTTTAACAAAAAGAACAATATGATTTTCAGTTATCAATTTATTAATTCGTTCATTTGGATTAGTTGTATCTGCTGTTTGACTATCCTCTACTACTTCAGTTCCAACTTGTTCTTGATTGAGAATATTAAAAGGGTTTTCGCTCATTTTTATTCCTTATTTTTTAAATTATTTATTATTCATTTTATCGTATTGTTCAAATGTCATTGTTTTCAGGCTAAATGCATGAATAACTTCTTTAAATTCTTCTTTAAATAAATCCATCACTTTACGATGTTGATCAATCAGTTTCATTTCTTTAAAGATTGAGCTAACCACTACAACCTCAAAATGATCTCCACCTTTATAATCCTGAGCGAATACTTTCGCATCTGGTATATGATTTAGTATGGTATTGGTGATGTGCTCTTCCATTATAAATGCCTCTAAATACTATATTTAAACATATAGGTTAAAATTTGCCTTATATAGAATCTTAATACAGCATTTCTGTGTTCAAGTCAATTGTGTGACTCTAATTTTTGCCTCTTTTTAGATAGTTAGAATAAATTATCGTACAATCAAAATAATATGAAACTTAAAAATATTCTCTTACTAATAGTTTTAACTCTAGCAATTTCATCCTGTGCTGGCATAAAGCTTTTATTCTATTTTGCCCATAGCTACATGGCCAAAGAGGTCTCTCAGTTTATGGGACTTAAAGGCAGTGATAGAGAAAAAATTGAAGCAGATCTAAAAAATTATAAAAATAAGCAACTCATCAATATCATGTCCTCATTGGAAAAAGATGCAAGAAAACTAATTTCTATAAGTAAACAGCTAGAAAAAAGCAAAGACCCTCAAAAGTATTTTGATAAATTTTCTCTAATTTCAGATTCAATCAGAGATAGTCTCGTAACTTTCCAGGAAGACATGATCGGTCTAATCACTCCTTATGTCATAAAATTAAACCAAAAACAGCAAGCTAAAGTTATGCTTAACTTGGAGAAATCATTTGACCAAAAGAAGGTTAATGCTTTTCCTAATGAGAGGAAATTCAATAAATATAAAAGAAATAAAATTGAAGCACGTTTGAAGTTTTTTATTGGAGATATGAATAAAGATCAAAAACATATGCTAAAAAAAATGGGTAAAGATGTGATTATTACCAAAAAAGATCAGCTAAATTGGCAAAACCAATTTAAAACTGAATTGGCAGAATTATTTAAAACTATTAGTAGATCTAAAAATAAAGAAGAGCATTTAAAACAAGCAAAAGCTCTCTTGTACAATTGGGCCATTAGCCGTAAACATGACCCAAATATTAAGAAAAGAAGAGAGGGAACTAAGAAGCTCTTCTTTCAAATTCTGCTCAAACTTGGCCCAAACCAGAGAAATCAATTCCATCAGAAATTGGAAAAAATAGCTAACACCTTAAAATCACTTACAGCAGGCTAATTCAATAATATAAAAATGTCTAAAAATTAGTAATCTATCCAAAAATTTTACAATCCGACTTAAGAATTTTTCCTCAGCCGCTAAACTGATCCAAAGTGTAATTTAACCTATTTAATGGTTTAACCAGAGAAAGAAAGCAGAAAGAAACAAAAGGAAAGTCTTATGAAAAAAGAGCTTGCGCTTACCATGATCCTAGCTTTTTCAATTGCCGCCTGTAAAAGATCTAAAAGAGATCCAAATAGTGACACGGCTAAGAAAAAGACCACTAAATTATTAACCCTTGAAAACACTAAGTTGAAGAAAGATTTAGCAGCGGCAAATAAAGATTTGTCAGTCACTAAAACTAACTTGAAGAAGGTCGAAGGAACAGAGGACAAAGGCAGTAATGCAAAAGCCTTAATGACTCAAGATTGCCAAGTTATGGCGTTGAAAAACTCAGCGACAGAAGTTCTTGGAGAAAATGCTAAAAACGTTGGAGCTGAAGCAGCAAACCAATTAGCATCAGACCTATATTTATCTGGCGTTCAAACAACTGATCAAGTGGCAAAAGCAGTAAACAATATTGTTAATATCGCCGACAACGGAAAGCTTGATGAGGCTGATAAGGTTTTGGGGACGATGAAAGATATCATTTCTAAAGTAAATAAAATTAAGCCTGAGGGAGCAGATGTTGTTGCCAAACCAGACGGTAGTGACTTAATCAAAGTTGCAGCAGGAAAAGTTATTTCATTAGTTAAAGATCAAACGACAGCAGATCAATTAGTTGAAGAATTAATCAAATGTGA
>JAOHMI010000050.1 GCA_028101965.1 Bacteriovoracaceae bacterium | reverse complement strand
TTAGAAATGTCGATTTAAATAACATTGCCGAAAACCAAGAATCAAACTTGAGAGTTCCGAATGGAGATGATCCCAGTCAGATAGAAACAAACCACCAACCATGCCTAGACCATTCTGCAAGTAACTATAACCAAATTGGCAATTGCCTTTATCCTGGATGCACTATTTCTGGAGCGAATGAATATAGCAGACAATTTAATCAATACTTAGCTGGATCTTGTACTTATACGTGCACTGCTAATAATAAAACTTTCAGCATTTCACCTAACACAAACCTTTCCACTTTATGCCAAGAAAATAATGGCTCTGGAAATTTAATAATTCCAGTAGATGTAACACAGGTTAATAATAATTCAACAAAGTTAGACTGGATTATAACTTTAGATGATTCTGCGTCGAACTTTAATGTTAATCCTCAATTAGCAAATGCCATTGGCCAACCTGGACTTGCACCTATTTTAAAAGGAATAGATATTAATGTTATTATCCTTAATGCTCGACATCCTCAAATTAAAGAAGAATCTGTACCAAATTCTTCTTACTCAAATCATTATCGTAGCTATATCGGTCGACTTAACAATGACGTAGGTGATGCTCAAAGCTTATCTCCGACACAAAATGAAACAACAATTGCAAATTTTCTGCAAAACTTAAAAAGTACAATCCAAAAATATGGAGCTCCCTCTGCTTATCCATTAACCCCATGGTGGGATGCCCAGGAATGGTTTGGGTGTCCGACTTTAACTGCTCTTAGACTAGATAAATCAAGTCCAAATTATATGCTAAGAGAAGATGCTAAAAAACTAGTAACAATTCAAATGGGAGAGAGAACAGAGAATTCAAATTATAAAGAAACAACAGGCAATTTTTGTCGTAAAGAATCTTATCGAACCTATAGTGATATCCCTAGACGGTATGGATTATCATATTATTCGATTCGTTATCAATTCAAATACACTGAGCCAACAGGAGAGGTGAAACAATTTTCAGTGAATGAAAGCCTTGCTCCAATTAATCAAAGTCGTTTTGACGCCAATGGTGGAGTTGGAAACTTAAATACTCATATTAGTTGTGATAATAACCCCTCCATAAAAGAGCTAATCAGAAATAAACACGGAAAGGTTAGCGACATCTCGAAAATTTCAAACTGCATCAGGTATAACACAAGCCATCGACGCTCTTATTATATTGGCCAGAATAATTTTTCAGATATCACTGGTTTATGTAACCCGAATCCTAATAACCCTGCTCATAGCTCTTTTATTAATGAATATGGTAGTATTGATAACTATGTAGTGGAAAAAGGTTCAACTATTACTGATTATAATAAAGTTATCGGATCATGCATTGAATTTAGTCCCATTCCAAATGGACAATCTTATAATAATAGAATTTCTTATTTAAACGATGATGGAAAAGAGAATACTTTTGAAAGTATTGTTGATACACTTAAAGCAGAACACCCTTCATCGTCAATTCTGATTGTTGATTATAACCCGGCTGACCATACCTGTACTCCAAATGAACTTCAGTATCTTCAAGAAGTATTTGATGTCCCACTAATGATCCAAAGAGCAAGTCAAAAAGGAATCAATTTAAATAGGGTCAAGATCTGTGATACTAATGGTTATGAGCAAGCCTTTGAGGAAACTATTACGAATCAAGTAAATAATATTATCGGGATGTCTTATAGCTTGAACTTACAAATTGGCCAATCTATTACTTCTGTAAGTCTTGAATTTGCTTCGAACAATAATTTTCAATTATTCAGTCCAAATGATTATAATATCACCATACAGAATGGTGTTACGAAATTAAATATATTGAATAAAGCCACATTGAAGGACATCAATGGTAATATTGCTGAAAATATTATTGTAAACTATCAATAGGGTAGAGCTACCTACATAATTTCAGGAAAATAAAGTTAAATAGACCAATCACTCTCCATTTTTTAACAAATAATAACTTTGCCTTTATTGATATAAAACTTTGGCACTAGTTAAGTTATTTAGACATCCTCTCCTGCTGATCCATTATCTGACTTTATTATTCTAGCAGATATGTCTCCATTAGGTTCAGAATTATGCTTCAATGTTAATTGAGCTCCCGGGTTAACAGGAAGGTATTGATTTTGGGGATCAACATAATCTTTTTTTGTCGGTTTTCTTGTTGAGCCATTTAGCTTCCAAATATTGAAACCATCAAACACTTTTATTGATTCTTCTAGCTCATCCATAGCATTATTTTCTTTTTGCTCTAAAGCAAGTAGAAATTCTACTTCATCAAGGTTTAAGTTTTTACTTCTAATTTTGTTTCTGAACTCTCTTAATTGATCACTTGTTAACTCTTCTCCATTACGAATAACAGTTTTATTACTTGAGAAATATTTTTTAAATTTTGCAATGCCTTCACTTCTTAAGCGCTCTATAAATTTTTCGACTAATGGTTCGTCATTTGTTTCTGGTTTTCTCACTTTGACAGAAGGGAAGAAACTTTTTTTAGTTTTTGGAATTGCCTCCTGACCGAAAATACTTAAACTAAGTAATGTAAATGTTATTACGATAAACTTAATGGTTCCTCCAATGCAAAAATAATTCTTCATAAAGTTAAAACTGTAAAATAAATGCCATTATTTTGTAAAATAAATAGATTAATAATCCTTCTATATTAAAAAAAAGATGTCCAACTTTTATACAGATGAAAATAACTAATTGATCTACTCAATCGTGCAGCTCCAAGGAAATGATACGGTTATTAGAAGCATCCACAACAAAAAGATAGTCATTAAAGTAAAGAATATTTGTAGGCATATCCAAGGAGTTTTTATTTGGGGGGCTTAGAGTCCCATTACTGTTAAAGTTTGTTTGACCTAAAACATTAATAGCATTGTCACCATTAATAAAAGCATGATTGCAACTATCCCTTTCATACATAACTTATCGGTTTTTTTTAGATTCGATTAATTGAATGATCAAATATATTTTCTTAACTTAAGTTATTTGTTTTCAATTAAATACTTGAGCCTTCTAATTTCAGCTTACTCTTATCACGAATAGCCTTTTTCCCCATTTTGTTTGAGTGAGATAAAAAAAGATAATGTAATCAATTGAAGTATTAAATCGTTGATATCAGGAAAAATCATAAGAGAGAATCACTATAACTTGCAATTTATTGTAAGCGAAAATTTCTTCACTACAAATTGAATTATCAAAGAATTGTTTAATTTCTTTTACTTGCAAAAGTAGCTACCCATTATTCTCACAAAACCTGAAGTCAAATAATAAATCATGCGAAAATATACTTAGAGGTGAAAAAACGAATTTCTTAATAAACTCTTCTTTCATCTCCAAAAATTAAATAGATCTAAACTCTATTTTTAACTAAAGGATAAACGATGATACATACATCTTAGGAGGAATTGTTGCGAAAATTACTCATAAATCAATTATCTCTAATGCAAATATATCCGGTCTGATATCGATAGGGTCACAGTCTGAAATAGATAATATGTCAATTGGTGGAGCTATTGGTGAAATTAAAAGTGAAAATCCATCATTAGAGCAAGTCGTAATAGAAAATATTCATGCTGAAATTGATATTAGTATTGAAATTGATGAAGATGTTTATGAAGAGTCTACTCTATCTGGAGTGGGCGGCTTAATCTCTAAAGTTTTCGATAATTATCAAATAATCAATTCATCTTATAATGGTGACATTAATACTCAAGCGACATGTTCTGGGCTAGTGCTGTATTTTGATTCAAAATTTCAATCTGTTATAAAAAATAGTTGGGCCAAAGGAAATTACGAATGTCGATCTGCAGCTGGTTTTGTAGGTACTTTAGGTAAATCTATTGTTAAAGATTCTTTTTCAAGGTCAACAATTGTATCTTCCAATGATTTATCCCTTTCTTCTCCAACTTTTACTGTTGGCTTTATAGGTGAAATGAATCATGAAGACGGCATCATTGAAAATGTATACTTTCATGGAAATGTGACTTCCTTTGCTGGTTTTGCTGGTTTTGCTGGTTTTGCTGGTTTTGCTGGTTTTGCTGCAGGGTTAGTTGGCAAAGTTGAAGCTGGTAGTATTAAAAATTCCTTCGTAGTAAGTGAATTTATACAAGGTAATAATTCGAATACAAATAGGATGATAGGTTTAAACTTAAATGGCCCTGGGCAAATAATTAATAATCATTTTTATTCTGGTGGTATTTGCTATACCTCTTTTAATCAAACGCCATGCCCACCTGAACTAAATGGGATCCCACAAGGATCAATTAATTATTTTTACAATACTGCTAACTCACCTTTGTTAAGCTGGAGTTTTTCTAATAATCCTTGGAATGAAGCAATTATGGATTTTCCATATTTAACTAATTAATTGTAATTGAATCTTTATTCTCATGAGAATTTCATCGACTATTGCTTATCGTCAATAACACACAACCCTCAAGATGAGAGTCGAATCCGTAAAGCCTAAAAGGCTTTTCAAGTAAGGGGACCTACCAGGATTTAAGCAATTAGGATTTAAGCGTCCTTAAGCAGGGCCATAAAAATGCAATTAGCTGAGGTTTAATCTATCCTGAGGCATTGAACGGGGTTAATAGGATTGGATTTACGAAGATTTAATAATTCAATTTAATAAACATCTGGATTTCCAAAAAAATGAACCATTTCAACATTAATAACTTCCTCTTTGGCGCTCAAAAAAAATAAATTTTCTATTAACCTGTTTGAATTATGTCGATTGACCTGAAGTCACCAATTTCAAGCGTAAACTTTAATTAGTTCTTCTTTTATAAAGGAAGATCTGAGGAGAAAGTTATCAAAAAAATAAATGAATATTTAACAATTATTCTTGTAGTGATGCTTGTCATATTTACTGCGTGTGGCCCTAATGTTTCAACGGTTAAAAAGAGTAAAAGTAAAAGCTCCACACAAAATGTCATTCAATCGAATGGAAACAATTCTTCACAAAGTAATTCGAGTCAATCAAATCAATCTTCAGAGCGTTTTGTAACTCTAAATTATAACGGTCCACTAGACGACCCTGCAGCAAGTTGCACTGTCAATGGGGAAGCCAATCTTACCGTAACGACTTCTTGTACGTGTGAGCAAGGGATCTGTTGCGAAGTAATTTTATTTGATTTTTTAATTTTTATTCTTTCTTGATTTGTTAAATCCATCATTATTTTTTTTAATCTAGATAGATTAACAACCTTCTTATTTTTTTCACTTAGAAACCTTTTTTCTTAAGAATGAGACGAGCATAAAAGACTGCCCGTCTCAGGTTTTTTGATAGCTGGAAAGTATCAAATAGTGACTTGCTAGCAAAAAAATTAATTAACTCTTCGAATAGGAGTAATCTCCACTTTTCGCTTGCGATTTCTATTTTTTACTTTTGCATCCACTTTTGTTTTAGCTTTCCTTTTAGGTATCACTGCTTGATTCAGGCTTTTCACTTTTTTTCTTTTATAATCCGAAAAATTACTAGATACAAATTTGTAAAAATCCTTTACTTCTTTAAGGTATTTTCTCATATAGCCCCCTACCTTCACGCCGATTTATGCTCTAACAGGTTGTCGAACTTATCCCTAAAAGCATTTAATGGTTTAGTCAGCCCACCTGTTATTCTACTAATCTTCTCCACTAAAACTTTTCGACCATCACTATTAATCGAAACAATATTACCGATTATTCTTACTTTTTGATTGAGATAGGGTTTAAATTTCCTTATCCCTAAACGATGATCAAGAAGAATATCCTCTTCATCTTGAGTATAGAGACTTGATTGACTTACATGATCATATCTATCCCATCCTGCTGCGACTAATGTTCCTTCGAATACGTGACTTTTTTGAATCATCAATTCTTTTTCCTTTTGTTGATTTTTTTTCTTAATATAACTACAAAACTTAATTCTTAGATTTCTTGCTAATTCATGCTCTCCAAATAACTCATGCCCCTCTATTTGCCCCAATAATGACCTTTCATATAATGCGCTCATAATTCCTCCCCATTTTATGCTACATCACTATATCGCAATGATCATGCCAGTTATGAAATTCGAATAACATCAACCAGTTGAAAAGTTCCTAACGCACTCGGCAGGTCCACTTCATTCATAATTTTTCCCAAGGTGCTGAAATAATATGAAATTGAAGAAGTCCTAAGCATTCACATAGAGAACATCTTCTACACTTTTTTTGATAATCCAAAGACAAGTGGATCACAAGATGAATGTTAAACGAGAAAAGAAAAACCTATACTATCAGGGATAAAATCAAGAAACTGTAAAAGTTCGTGCCCAAGAACAAAATAAAAAAAATAATTTATAAAAGCTTGTAGTGAAAAGAAATGAAAACTTTGAAGGTATATTAGTCGCTTCAACCTGGAGCTTTAATGGGAATATTATAGGTGTTTCGTTACATACAAACCTTGAAGAGGAATTTATCATAGAAATGAATGGTTCTGAAAAGCAGCTCATTCCTTTCTGCCAAAATAAAGGAAAATTAGTTGAGAAATTTGTCCTAACTCCCTTGCTCTCAACATATATACTAAATGAATCAATAATGCTCGATTAACTTTATTTAAGATTATGTAAACTTATGTGAGCATGGAGTTCTATTTGTGAACAACAAAAACGAACCAAACTTCAAGTAAACTCAAGTACATGAACAAATTACAGAACAAATTAAACAGGCTTAGTGCAATGAGAGTTACTTAAGTAATCGAAGTTAAACAAGAACAACTTTTGGTACGTTCTTTGCACTCAAGAATAGCAAAAGAGTTTATGCAAGGTGAATACTTTAGACATATTTTATTAAAGAAGAATTTTAAGGGAAATTAAGTTTCATGAAATATGAGGAAGGTGTAAAATTAATTGCCATAGATTGGGCTCAAATAGACTTACAAGAATAAATAGTAATTGAGTCTTAACTTTAATATCTACTTATCAATAAGGAATAAATATGAAGAGAGAAAAAAATTTAATTAGCCAGACAAAAGATAATATATATCGCTTATATCCAAAGATTAATTCTCTCGAGGTAGATATGATAAAATTAAAGAATGAAAACTATAGGAGCAGAATTATTTTAACAATTAAAAAGAAAAGTTTTTTTGTGGAAAAAGAAGCACAGAACTACAAGGAAAGTCTCGACAAATCGAGTCATGCAATCAAAGAACAACTAGAAAGGGCCAAAATTGATAGGGCACCTCAACCTCTTCTCGAGGTTGAGTTTGAAGATGAAGTTGATAAAATGTATTACAATGATATCGGAGGAGAAGGCTAATTAATAAAATGGGGTAAATGAATGAAAACAATATATCAAAATACTTCTTTCAAGATCGAGAAGGATACTCCTTCTCTCGCTAAAAAAGTTAAGAGCTGGTACTTAATTCAAAGATTTAAAAAGAAGTTCTTTCTCATTTCATTCATTCTTATTTCATTAGCTGCCCCAATTAGTGTAGAGTATTATTTAAATACTTCGTACGAAACGTCACTTCTTATAATATTTATCTTTTATCCCTCTTCCTATGTACTTTTTCGAATTGATAAGTGGGCATTGAGTTGTAAAAATATGCCATGAGCACTCTTCTCTTGGGCACCCACCACCAAAAGCATTTGAAGATTATTACAGCTAATAATGGTCATCACTGGGAATAGAGGGAATGGGGCTAAATTAATCTTAGCAACAAAAATGTCTTCACTGTCATCAGAAGTAGTCTCAGCTTCGATCGATTCTTCGTTTGCTTCCTCTACGGTTTCAGTTTCATCCGATTTAGCTTGAGTTCCACTGGTATAAGAATTACTACTAATACCTAATAAAACACAAAATTATCTTTACTATGAAACCTCGAATTGAAATCGACACTATGGGAGAAATAATATTAAGTAATTAGGGTTTAAGCGTCGTGAAGCAGGGCCATAAACCAGCAATTAGCTGAACTTTTACCACTAGTGAACCATTGACGGGGGTTAATAGGCGAGGATTTACGAAGAATTAGTAATTTTGCTATGTACTTTGTTTTTCCTATACACCAACCGTTGAAGTTTATTCGAAGCTTTTACATTGGCATTTCAAATTGTCATTTGTGACCTTCCAATTGAGTAATAGTTAGTCTTTTCGAAAGACTAGAGGAGCTTTCGTCCAATAAGAAATAGGCACGAACAATTTTTCATTCCATAATTAGACGCAGACTACCATCGTTTTTGAACACCAAGATTTTTTATATTCGTTTTTTCGTTTTAAAGTGTGGCTGACCCATTTGTATCTGCTACCTAGTCACATTACCTTTTCTCAACTATTGTCAATATGACTAGAATGCATTTTGTATTCAGCTCAATAAATCGTCCATAGGTGGTTTCTCATGTTTGCATCTGAGTTTGTTTTTAATCCAACTTTAATTATGGGAGTCACCTTAAAAGTATTAGTCATTTTTGCCGTAGCTATTACACTCAACTTTATTCAGAAAAAGATAATTCCAAGGGCAATAATCTCTTTTTCCACAAATGTCCGTAAAGAATCACAAAATCAGTTAGGCACTCGCACCAAAACAATGGCGTATGTCATTACAAAAGTTGTTTCGGCTATCATATGGATCATCTTATTTACGATGGTTCTTGGCGTAATTGAATTCGATATTACCCCATTACTAACCACACTCGGTATTGCCAGTCTGGGCATTGGCTTTGCTGTTCAGAACGTAGTTCTTGACTATATTCAGGGCTTCTTTATCTTAATGGAGGATTGGTACCGGATTGGTGATTGGGTTACTATTGCTGGAATGGAGGGTGAGGTTGAGGACTTAAGCCCAAGGCGCACAATTTTACGAGAAATAAATGGCACAATGCATGTAATACCCAACAGCCAAATAAAATTTGCTAGTAATCAAACGAGAGACTGGGCAAGGATTGATCTAAATATAACGGTGGCGTATAAAGAGGATATAAACTATGTATATAAAATTATTAATATTGTTTGTCAGGAACTGAAAGATGATCCAGAACTTGGTTCGAACTTAACAACGATTCCGTCTGCTATGCGTGTAAGTGAACTTGGCGCTCATGGCATAGACATTTGTATCCGGGGCCTTACTAAACCGGGAGAACAGTGGGAATTGACTGGAGAATTACGCAAGCGAATCAAGGAACGTTTTGACCTGGAAGGAATCGAAATACCTTGGCCTCATACCAAAGTCTATTTTGGGAACAAACCAGAAATTCTAGCAAATTAGAACTTTATTGTTTGCAATTTCAATTTGCTCTATTACTGGTTTCTCTAATAAGACTGATAATTCATTGCAAATTTCGTATGAAGCCTCGGCTCCTAGGGGGTGCCCACCTGCTCCAATGTCATAAGAAAATATTAGTTAACTCTTATTCAAAGGCGAGGGAATTGCTAAACAAAAATCAATTGAGTTTGTCCAAAAGAATCTTAAATATTAACCCTTACTATGATGAAGATCAAAACTGGCCTGATATCGCCCACTGCTTATTAAACCAAAAGGAGTCAAGCACATTATGTAAGAATTTTCATCGAGCAAATCTAACCTATGAAAAAATAATTAGTAAAAATATCAAGAAAATACAAACAGAATATTCTTCTCTTCATGGTTGTGAGCTCAAACTGCTGGAAGTTCCTCAAGCTTATTTGCCTTTACAAATAAATAAAGATCATTTTGGGGAGCCAGATGATATGGCAGTTGCAGTCTTTCCTAATATTGTTAACAATTTCTCTGTCAATTCTTTGCTCTTTTTACCTTCGCAAAATACGTTTTTTGATAAATATACTTCTGATAAACTACAAAGTTTTTCTTTCCGAAAAGTTATTTTAAATAGTACTTATTTTCATGAGTTAAATGGCGGGATACACTGTAGCTCAAATGTCGTTTATTAATTTAAATAAAAACAAGGTTACTTTTATTACTTGGAGTAAAGAGAAAATTTGCAATAAGAAGGAGACTCTCGGAGAATGAAAGTCCCCATTCGCAAGTATTAGTTGTCGGAAGATTCCTCTTCATCAACAAAAATGTCTTCACTATCATCAGAAGTAGTCTCAGCTTCGATCGATTCTTCGTTTGCTTCCTCTACGGTTTCAGTTTCATCTGACTTGGCTTGAGTTCCACTGGCATAAGAATTACTACTAATACCTAATAAAACACAAAATAAAGATAAGGTTATAAGTGATTGGATAATTTTAGCTTTTTTCATAGAGCTCCCTTTTTATTTCATATGCAATCATTATTCATTTATTTATTGATTAGGTATAATCGTTTTTTATCCTAAAATAATTAGGAAAAAACTAATTCAACGAGTTAAAGGCAAACAACGCACACGGTTATTTTTTTTTAGATTCATTTGGTGAAAAACAAAATAAAATTTTGTCATGAAAAACGAAATTGAACTAAAAGAACCTGACAATTTTGAACAGGATAATCATTTTTATCCCAAAGCCTTAAACTCACAACTACATCCAATAGTTAATCACTTTTTTAATCTCGATAAAAAAAGAATTGTTAAACGTTATAGGCATTTGAATCCGCAAATCAATGAAGTCACTCTAGAAGAAGTTTTGTCTTACGTTCCTAAACATTTTTATTGGGGTGGTTCAGATTTATTTTATGTCACCACCGAATCGGGAAATAGGCGCATGGTGGTATTGGAGACAAACTCTTGTCCTTCCGGACAAAAATCTATGCCGCCAAGAAGTGATTATGACGAACATCGTGGATATCGCTATTTAATTGAAAATGCTTTTTTACCGGCGTTAAAAAAGAAAAAGAAATTACCAAAAGGTGCTTTAGCTGTAATCTATGATAAAAATTATATGGAAACCTCCGGATATGCTCAAACCTTAGCAGACCTATCAAAAGAAAATGTTTATTTAGTTCCTCATTTTAATAATGAAAATCAATATATTCGATTTGATAATGGAGTAATGATTCTCACATTACATAGTGGAGAAGAAATACCGATCAAAGCTTGTGTTCGTTATGTCACTCAAAAGCCGTGGAATCGTATTCCTCCGGTGACTAAAACCTTTATCTGTAACTCTACTTTGGTTTGTTTATCGGGAGGAAGAAATAAGCTCCTTGCAAACAAAGCCTATGAACTCTTTAATTCCGAGATAGGTGAATCAGGTTTAAAAATTAATACTCCCGAAACAATTAAGGATGTCAGTAAATTAGAAATCCCTTTGTGGGTACAACGTTTTGGAGGAAAAGCAGTTGTCAAAAACCCTTACTCCAATGCAGGACAAGGCGTTTGGACCATAACAAATGAAGAAGAGCTGGAAAATTTTATGCAGGGTGAATACACATATGATCAGTTCATAGTACAAAGTTTGATTGGCCATTATGATTGGAGCTCTACGAGTCAACACGGTCGATTCTTTCATGTTGGTACTGTACCGAATAAAAAAGGAAACATTTATATCTCCGATCTAAGAGTTATGGTGTGTGCTTCAGCTAGTGGCTTTCTCCCTTGTGCTCTGTATGCTCGACGAGCAAAAGCTCCCCTTGAGTCTGAAATCACAGGAAGTAGCTGGGAGACTTTAGGCACGAACCTTTCGGTAAAGTTAGGAGAGAATCAATGGGAGTCAGAAACTTCCAGGCTTTTGTTAATGGATCGAAAAGATTTTAATTCACTAGGCATAGGAATTGATGACTTAATTGAAGCCTATATTCAAACAATTCTAACTATCATGGCCATTGATAAAATGGCCAAAAACCTTATTAGCTCAAAAGGGGCATTTAGAATGAAGCTCTTTAAATCGCTGGATAATGATCAAACATTAATCAATGAAATCTTGGTGTAAAAATGAATAGTATTGTTACAATTAACATGAAAGAAGGTTTTAATTTAGATGAGTTTGACTCAGCTGAAGTTCATCGCGTCTCCATTGACTTAACCTATAATTCACTTGGAGTTGCTTGGAGAGTTCCTCTTATTGTTGTAAAAGGTGCTAAGGCTGGACCAGTTTTAGGGGTGAATGCAGCTCTCCATGGAGATGAGCTCAATGGAATTTCCACTATTTTTAAATTAATCGAAAGTGTAGATCCAAAAAAGCTAAAAGGCACACTTGTTCTTATTCCAATTTCAAATGTCCCTGGCTATTTGGCCAACCAAAGGTACTTCTCAGATAATGTGGATTTAAATCGTATTATGCCTGGTAAGCCGAAGGGATCAACTTCAAATCTATACGCCCATTATTTTACTTCAAAAATAATTTCTAAGTTTGATTATCTCCTTGATTTGCATACAGCGAGTTTTGGACGAGTCAACAGTCTTTATATTAGAGCAGATATAGAAAATGAGGAAACTCGGACATTAGCTTATTTGCAGAACCCCCAAATAATTGTAAAAAAGTTTGATGAACAGGGAACCTTGCGAGGTTGGGCCAACGATCAAGGTATTCCGTCTATTACCATAGAAATCGGAAATCCCTCAGCTTTTCAACACAACTTAATCGATGAAACTTTAGAAGGTATCATAAATACCATGAGACATTTTGAAATGATTGAAGGAGAAGTTAAAGACATGGTGACCACTGCAACCGTTTGTGATCACTCCTATTGGATTTATTCAACCAAAGGCGGAATAGTGGATGTGCTACCAAAACTTGCTGATGTTGTGAAAAAGGGGCAGTTAATAGCTTATGTTTATGATGTGTTTGGGCAAATTAAAGAAGAAGTTCTGGCAGATCGAAATGGAGTGGTAATTGGAAAGAATATTAATCCTAGTTGTGATGCTGGATCGAGAATTTTGCATCTTGGAGTCAATCTGATTGAACCTGATCCTGAGAACATTCCAGGGCATGATGATTTTCAAGAAGCCTAGGATTGCCTCCGGTAGGGATACATTCATCCGATTCAATCGCGTTTTTAGGCGATGAATTTGACGAATAATTGCTAAGTGAAATTTTTATAAACTCCTTATTAGATAATTGAAAGTGAGCTTTATAAAAGTAAATTTAAAACTTCTAAATAGATAAATAATTTTAGACTACATATTTTAAAATTCGAAATTCCATTTTCTATCAACGGTGTACAAACTTCTTTAAATGAATGAGATAATGAATTTAGAAGGTAGTAAACTATATTATAAAATATTCTATCAACAGTAATTATTCTTGCAGCTTTGTAAAGTTAATAACTTAATTTATATTCAAGAGCGTTTTCAATAATTACCTAGAATTAATTGGCAATATCTGTACCACAAGTAACACCTTAACTTGAATTCACACTCTAATTTTTTTCTAAATTTAATCAATATAACTAATATGACTCTCATTCACATGCAATTGCTTATTATTAGTTTATGAGGTAGAATGAGTTATCTAGCTTATTATAGCTCAATCAGATGGCAACTTTCTGACTTATAATCTATTTCTAGAATATTAATTCATCTCAATCAGAGAAGAATAGAGGTCATGCTTTGCTTATTTTCCTTAAGAGTTTTTTTTATCGTTCTCAGCTTATTATTTTTAGCCTTGTGCTCTTCATCTTTTGAAAAAAAAACAAACCATTAATAATGGTTTAAACATTTAAATAAGATAACCCGGTACTTCTCTTTGGAAGTAAATTTATACAAAAGGATTTGAAATGATTAAAATCAATAATGGAATAAAAGAGAATGATATTGTAACCATCGATTATTTGGGAAAACTAAATAGCGGAAAAGTTGTAATAACTTCTAAAAACGAAGGTCCTCTTACTTTTTCCGTAGGACATTTCCGACGAATAAAGGGGTTTAACTCAGCGGTGCTAGGCATGAAAGTTGGGCAAATAAAAAACTGCAGTTTCAAGCCTATCGAAGCATTTGGCACCATTGACAAAAACCTGTTGTATAAAGTTCCATTAATTAATCTTCCTAGAAATATCCAAATTGGGCAAAAAGTATCAAATTTTAAAAAGGGCTATATGTTTTCAATAGTAGATATTGATTATAACAATAGTGAAGCATATTTAGATGCGAATCATGCTTTTGCAGGGGAGATAATTTCATTTTGTATAACTATAATTGGTATTAAAGACCCCTTACCACAATCAATTAAAGCTGAAGTTGAATTTAGCAAGCAATATGGAATGAAATATATTCCATTTATCGATCAGTCTAATGAGGTTTCATTAATATGAAATAAATTTCATCAAAAAAAGGAGATTTATAAATGAATAAATCTAAATTAACCATGGCAAAAAAGATACGAGAAAATGATAAAAAGAGAAAAAAACAAGAAAAACTTGAAAGGAAAAGAAGTAGAGCAATAAAGAGAGAATTACAAAATGAGAATGCGGATGAAGAAAGCAGAGCTCATGATGATGTAATAGGCATGAAAGTATTATCGTTGGAATTTGGAGCAGGGAAGATTCTTGGTATCGAGAAAATTGAAAACAGGCAAGAGCAATTTTACGTAATCGAATATGGTACCAAGAAATCAAAAAATTTTTTCCCTGTTAATAATGGGCATGTGCGATTCATCTCCTCTTCGATTGAGTTTGATAAAGCAATTAATATTTTAAAAAGTAAAAAAAGATGTAAAACATTTAGCTCAAAACAAGAGAGGCAAAGCTATTTCAAAGATTGCCTTAAAAATCAAAAAACACATTTACTTGCAAAAACTCTTGCAGAGATATCATGTCATGACGATTTATCCCCAATTGAAAATAAGATTTTTGAACAATTGACTGGAACTCTCGCTTTAGAAGCTTCATTGGCACTCTCAATAAGTAAAAGTGACTCAAAAGATTTAATTTTTAACTCATTGGAAATGGACTTAAAAT
>JAOHMI010000005.1 GCA_028101965.1 Bacteriovoracaceae bacterium | reverse complement strand
ACCCGGTAAGAGATTCTTATATACTCACATGATGCAAAGATAAAAGATACTCTAATGAATGAATAACAAGAAGCATTATATGAAAAAAGTGCTCTCTGTTTCCCCAGTCTTCAATGTAGGCAGCACCTAGCTGCCTAATTAATTGCCAAGCGGAGCTGTCTTTTGTTAACTAGCACTCATGGATAAAGTTTATGCCTTTCAAACCCTATTAAAAAAAGAGTTCCAATCGCGATTAGACCGCAATCCCTATTACTCGCAAAGGGCTTTTGCCCTCCATTTAGAAATGAATAATGGCACCTTATCAAGACTTATGAATGGCAAAAGATCTTTATCCTATAAGAAAGCAATTAGTATTTCTCAAATATTAAATTTTTCGGTCAATCGGCAAAAGAAATTTCTTCTCTCAATTGCGACTCATCAAGCAGAGTCCGGATCAAAAAGAAAAGATAAGGAATTATCTGAATTATATAAATTTAACCAATATAAAACAAAAGCAAAACAGACGATTCAAAAATATAATGAAATCTCTCAAGAACATTTTAAATTTATTTCTGAATGGTACCACTACGCAATTATGCAAATGATGGAAGGCAAAGACTTTAAACTAAATTATTGCTGGATTGCATCTCAACTGGAAATTAGCCCGACTAAAGTAAAAATGGCCATTGATCGTTTGATAGAACTAGGCTTGGTTATCAAGGAAAATCAAACCCTCAAGCGAACCCAAAATCACTTAGAAATCATTGACAAGCAATTGACGTCTCGAGCCCAAAAACAGCGCCAAAGTGATATATTAAAATTATCCCAAAAATCTCTTGATCGAGACTCCCTTCAACTTCGAAACCATTCTGGAGTTACCATGAATATTGATCCGGAGCTCATTCCTGAAGCCAAAGAGAAAATTGAAAGCTTTCTTGATGAACTCAGCGATTTTTTAGAGAGCGGACGCAAAGAAAAAGTCTATGAACTTACCGTCAATTTATTTCCCTTACAAAAAGGATCTCCCTCGTGAAACTTTATAACATAATTTTAATTTCATCTATTTTCTTTTCGATTCACCTACATGCAGGTGACAAATCCCATGGGGGTGATGCCTATGTTTGTTTTCAGGATATCCAAACAGCAGACCAAGTAAATAAGAAATTAAAAGAACACATCAATCCCTTTACGGAAAAAGTACTGGCCAAAATTACATCGGCCAAACTACTCGACTTAGTTGAATTGAATAAACATAACTTGTACAAGTTTAAAAATTTAAAAAAATATAGTCTCAAAGACGCAAGAGAAAAAGTTTATCATAGAATAATAAATCGCTTATATTTCATCGATGGAAAATATGCCGAACTCATTGACCAAGCCCCTATTTCGTATCGTACCTATGGATCTTTACCTGATATTGCTGATGAAAGAATAAAGTTCAATCGTAAAGAACACTGTGCTTTTGTGCAAATTGCCATTCAAGATATTGATACGGGAGATGTGGATCGCTTTGAAAAAATTTATGACAGGCTTAATCCTGTTCATCAAGTTGCCTTAGATATTCATGAAAAACTTTTGAATTATCACATTAAGCAGGGCGAAGAGGATTCCTTTAATGTTAGGAAGTTAGTGGGCTATCTTTTTTCAAAAGAGTTTTCTAGTTTAAAAATCTATTCTAAAGCAAAAGATCAAGAAATCGAAGATTTAAAAATTTTGACAAAAAAGAAGTTTAAAAAATATTTAAATTTCTAAATCGCTAAAGAGCCAATCGTAAAAATATTCAACCGATACATTAAAAGTTTTACTGCGCCCTTCAAGAGTTGAATGAATACCAACTAAATAATAATCACCATCAAATTTCTGAAAGATTGGTCCACCAGAGTCTCCTGAATAGCTATTACTATCGTAGACAAAAAAATACGAATTATGATTATAGATGGGGGGTGACAACTCAAATAAATTCATCACATTTGTACCATCTCGAGAACCAAAGCCAATGCGATAAACTTTTTCTGTGGGATCGATCTCCTTAATTGAAATTATCTTATTTAAAGACAAAATACTTTCTTCTAAAATCAAAATTCCGATATCATTTAGAAAATAAGAATAATTCTTATTGTAATCCGGATGCTGTTCAAACTCCACAACATCAATATAAGTATTTCTGTACCCGATCGTCTTTTCCTTAATCACCTTTATGGATTTCGCCTGATCGAGACAGTGAGCAGCGGTTAAGATTTTCTTAGGACTTATGGCCACACCAGAACAAACATAGCTATATCCATTTATTTTTTTTGTTAACAAAATAAAAGAATTCTCAACTATGTCCTTAGACCAAAGACTAGTGACAAATAAAAAACTTAGAACAATTAATTTCATGACTTCTCTCCGGGCTCACGGCTTTTTAACAAAAAAGAAAAGCTAAGAGAAGTTTTTGAATCTACGTAGCAAGGGAGTTGCCCTAAACCACCATAAAATATTTAGAACTTGCATAGCGCAAAAAGAGAATATCCTTAATGAAGTGGTTGTATTCGATCAAGTCTAATGATTATGAAAATAATCCATCAACAAAATATTGAAGGCAGCAAAAAGGGAGGAGTTATTCCATTTGATGATCGCTTTATAATTTCCACCGCGAAGAACATAAGGGCTATCACTAAGCGGGATAACTGCAACTTTTCGTTTTCTCCAGTTAACATTACTTATGGTTGATCCGTTTAATTTTTTGAACCCAAGTTTATTGTACTGTGCGGGAGATCGGTAAATGTTTAAATTTCTCACCTTGCGATCAGGAGGAATAACTAAACTTCCAATACTGGATCTTTTTTTCCAACCAGCATTTTTAAGAAAATTAGCGATGGAAGCAAAAATATCTGCCTTTGTATTCCAGATATCTATTTTACCGTCCCCATTAAAATCTTGCGCATATGCCCAAATATTTGAAGGCATGAACTGACACTGCCCTGTGGCTCCGGCCCAACTGCCTTTTAAATCATCCTGCGTAGCGTGACCTTTTTTAATCAATCTTAAGACTGAGTTTAATTGAGTTTCGAAAAATGTTCGCCTACGTCCGTCATATGCTAGCGAAGAAAGGGATTCAACTAAATTATAATTTCCAGTAATGTCACCGTAAAATGTCTCGGTTCCCCAGAGAGAAACGATAACTTCTTTTTCCACACCATATTTTCGTTCAACTTTTTCTAGCAACGCCCTGTTCTCTTCAATCTCTTTGAGCCCGCGCTTGGCCCGCCCATCTTCTTTTCTCAGCCATCGCTTAATAAACTTTTTATAACTAACCTTACTATTGGAAAGTACTTGGTTCTTATCTAACGAAATGACTTTCTTATTGAGTTTAACTGGCTTAAGTAATTTGAGAACAAATTTTTTCGGCAAGCCACGTTTTGAAGCACGTTTTGCATAGGATTTTTTCCATTGCGCAAAGCTCTCTTTTTTTGCAACTAACTCTTGTGAATAGATAATAACTACTGCGACAAGACATAAAAAAATTTGATTTGGCTTTCTTATTAATTCCACTAGTTAATGTTAACCAGTAAGTTATTTTTTGGATAGCATGCGCAAAAAATAATGCGCTTGACCGAGTGATTCCCTCGGAAAAGCACAAATCATATTTTAGTGACGATTTGGAGACGTTTTTTTGGTTTTCTTATTCAATGGAAGAACAACGGCCCTTAAGTCTTTTAAATAACAAAGACCAAAGTCATCCCTTGCGTGGTTGGGATGAGAGCATGTTTGAATGATGGGAGTATATCCAGAATTTTCTATTTTAAATAGTGAGAGAATCTTATTAATCAAAATACCGTGGTTTGTTCCGATCTTCATACTTTCCCCTCTAAAAATAAAAAAGTTCATCCCTGAACTTCAAGCTAATCCATTAACTTTCCTCGATTCATTCTTAAATGTCAGGATTAATTTTTTATTACAAAGATGTCAGGGGTCTGTCAAAATGTTCTTCAGACTACGCATGTTGATAAATAGAAATCTTAATTTATTCTAACTGGCCGACTATATTTCAGGTCGATCAAAATTCAATTAATTACCACTTTTGAAAACTAAGTATTACAGTAACTAAGAAGATACCAGAACTATAGTCAGCCAGTTTATAATTTATATAAAAGTTAAGCTTTTCTTTTTAGAAGTACATGAAATATATTTTTATTGCGTAGAGCTAATCGATAATATTCTATTCTATAATTATATACTCATCTTCCGACGACCCTGAAAAAAGTTTCTCACAATTCACATTTACTTCAGAAGTTTGAATCAAATCATTATGATTATTATTTACCATTTGTTTCGCAAAAGACTCTGGATCAACATCAAAAATAATTTCATCGCAAGTCTTGCTTAGATTTGTTTTAATTCGACTAGAACCAAATAGCATCATATCTAAATTTTTACCGATTTGTTTAAATTCACGTTGGCTTATCAAGCCTGGCTCCACAAAATTTTTCAGTAAGTATTTATATTGGCTTGATTCAGCATCTTTTAAAGAATTGTTAAGATAAATTAACCGAGCTAAAAATCGATGATCCATATGTCTAATTAAACCTGGGAAATTATTTTTTTTAGAAAAGTTTGAATAAGCTAATCTTACTCCAGCGTCATTATCATTCAAAAACGTACGTCGGATTTTCCCTAGCTCGATTACACTTTCATTTTTAGCTTTAAACTTATTCCACTTATTTATTTTTTTCTTTCCTAATGAATTATCTTCTAAATAGTAAATATAATCTCGATAATCAATATTACCCACCCGATCTTGCTGACTAAAAATAAAGTCTAAAATAACAATCTCAGAAAGTTCTTGCATCCAGTATTGATATTGAAGTCTTTCTAAGGGAGTTGCAAAACTCTTCCAATCAATTTCTCCTCGTAAAGCCTTAAAAGGTGTGGAATTCATAAAGGCCACTTGCCGAGCATCATAACCTGGTTTAGAAGGAAGAATTCCATTTAGACTATTTCTTGATTTGCTATGATGAGGGTAACGATCCCCTTTATCTTTAATGAGGATTCCCCAAATATTTTCTTCATTTTCGCTGGAGAAAATATTTTTTTTCATAAAGTAAGTTCCAGGGTTTTCTTCTGCAGCTCTTAATCTTTTCCAACCATTGTAAAGTTGCCTATATGATTTACTAACGTTCTCTTTTAATTTTCTTGCCAACTTTTCTCCATTCTCAGCGACTCGAACTCGGTGATGAGTTGCTTGGACTTCACGATAAACAGAGACGGGAACTCCTACTCTTGTTTTTAGAAACCTTGAAAATTGGTAATAGATTAAGTTTGAGGGAGCATAGGTTCCACTAGTGTCCCTTTCATTCATGGTTACTTTATACTTAGCAAGTTTTTTTAATTTTTGTTTCTCTAAAGGGATAAGAAGAAAACTTCCACTCTCTTCGCTTTGAAATAAGTTGATCCTTTGAAGAACAATATTGAGTTGTCCCTTTTTTATCTCAATTTTCCCCTCAAGCTCTGCTACCAGATCATCTTTTTTGTCTCTAACAGCTTTAATTCTTTCCTTATTTAACTTTCTTATTTGTCTGGCCAAAATAGATGCCTCTACTTTTCCTGGACAAAATATTTCTTCCACAAATTTTTGCTCTATAAGAGTTTTTGCATCATCTAAAGAACGAAAATAATTTGAAGACTCGAGCACATATGTTCCAGGGGAAGTGCTTTTTAATTTTGGGCAAAGAGCAATATTACTTTTATTAAAATCTAAGTTAAATAATTCAATTTCATCTTTCACATCATCTTTTTGGATGTCCTCGTTTAAACTTTCATAAGAGACTGGAGGTATATGAGGCAATATCCACACTTTTTCTTGAGCATTATAGGCATCAACCTGCTCATATCGAATACATCCAGCTTGAGTTTCCATGTGCTCCTGACATTGCTCTTCAGATAAAAGAGTTGAACTCGAAATAAATAGTATGCCTAGAAAAAGAACGCTTAACTGAATCATAAATACCCTTTAATTTTGTTAATAAAAGGAAATTAGCAGCTCTTTGAGACCGCTCAAGATAATTTGTCAGTTTGGGGTATTATTTTAGGGTAAAGGTTCTCAAAATCGGGCCAGATGTAATAATGCATTGAACTTAAGTCAATAGTTTTCCTTTTTGTAATATAACCTCTTTCGAATGTGAAATATTTTCTGGCATAAGTAGAGAAAAAGGGAGGGCCATTAAAGTGCCCTCCCACTAGTTGTCTTTAAAGTAGATTAAATAATTGGTCTAAATAGAATTTTTGATAAGCTCGAAATTCATACATAATATCATCTCGAGTTAATCGATATTCAATATCAGGATTAACTCCATTATTCTCAACTTCAACTCCATCAGGGCGATAAAAAAGAGACTTCGTCATGCGAACATTAAGTTGAGAATGACCAAGAGGTCTCAACTTGATGACATGTCCCCCAGCACCCATGGTTCTAGTTCCAAGTAAGGTGGCCCTATCATAACCTTGCATTAATGCTGGAAAAGCATCTCCTCCTGAGCCACTCATTTCATCAATAAGCATCACGATAGGTTTTGTATAAGTGATTCGATTAGGTCTTAATAAATCTAAGTTCCCATTTATCGCCGTTTTCTTGGTTAAAAAATTCTGACCTTCAAACCAAGTTGTTTTTATTAAGTCCATTACTCGATCGTAATTTTTTCGATCAATCGATTTTTTTACAATAGATCCTGACCAAGCATCAAAGGCCAAGTAACTTTGCTTACTCCCTAATAATCGAAACTGCATATCTTGGTAAGGAACATTCATAAATAATGAGAGTATTCGATGTAAATAAGAAACTGATCCACCGCAATTATGGTCTTGATCAATGATTAAACCTACTGTATTGGCCTCTAACTCACTCACTGCGTATTCATACTGAGCGAACCTTGTCTCATAGTCTCGTGCTCCATGCTTATTAACGGGTGCATAGTGAGGTATACGAAGATAACCAATGTTACCTTTTTCCGTACTATGATAATAAGCCACGAAAGGTTCTTTCATAATAATCACTGCATTCTCAGGAATCTTAATTCGAGTTGACCCTTTACAGCTATAGTTTCGATCAATGTTCACTGAAATTTCATCAAAATCTAAAAAATCTCCCATTGATGGAATTGATTTTATGGTTTTCGGTGCAGAGTATTCATCTAAAGGTTTGCCCTCTTGCTCCCACTTTAAAGTCACTTCATCAATAATTTTGGATAGACCTTTACGAATTTTAACCTTCGCTTCACCATTTGGTACTGGCATCATTGTCCCTGAACGATTCGTTACTAAATAAGAAGCATATTTCTTATTAGAGAACTTATTTGCCATCCCTCTATATGAATCTAGTTTTTGAAGTAATGTATCAATAGATTTACCATTAAACTCTACCACTTCATCACCAATTGCAAATGGAAAGTCTTTTTCAGAGAGCTTTTCACGATTAATCTTCGTAATGAGAACTTTTCCACCAATCAATTCGGTATCAAAGTTTAATTTTGCTTTGTGCTTCGTTGGGACACGTGCAGAGAAATGAGCATCATCAAACTCCGCCACAAACTGACCAATTAAATAATAAAAATCACCATTGGACTTCGTCTCCTTAATTAAATCTTTGTACTTCACTTTTAAATCTTTTAGCGAAAGACCCATCTTTTTCTTCTTAAAATTCAATGGCCCATACCCAATTCGAATTTCAGACACTAATTGATTAAAATCGCTCATTTTCTGCTCAAAAGTTAAATTTTGGGCAATAAGCGAGAATGAGAATACTGTTGCCAGTAATAATGGTAATTTCATAGATTCTCCCCTTAAATTTTTCTTAGAGAAGTAATCTGACGTATTAAAATCCTTCTGTAAATATTTCAATTAAATTACTGTTTCATGGATAAAATTTAAATACTGTTTAATATGAATTTAATAAGTAACTAATTGAATTTATGCTATGAAATACACTGTAATCACATTCTTGTTCATAAATATGACTTTTGCGAATATCCAGTTTCGCTGTGTGGAATATGACAATAATAGAAAAGTTAAAACCTGCATTCTTCCACTCTATAGCGAGACACAAAAAACTAATAGAAACAGTGACAAGAATAAAATTTGGCTAAAGCCAGGAGAAATTTATCGACTATCCGGCCATAAAAATTGCCTTTTAAAAAACCTTCAATTGGATCTTATCATCAAAAATGTTTCTCCTCCAAAGGAGTTTAGTCCCATTCCTACGGATACAGATTTTGCAGATCTACAGTCACCAACCATTTTTGAAACGAGCTTAATAAAATATCAGGTTAATATAATAGAAAATAAAGAAAAAAGAGAATCAATTCCCTTTGATGTTAAAGTGAAAGCAGAAATTTCAAACCCCGCCCTACATGATCTTCCGCAAAAAGATATAAGTTTTATTGAAGCTGGATCAGGCCTTCGTTGTACTTGGAAACTCCTTTAAAGATGTTATTTCAAGGTTTTTCTATTTGATTTTTGAGTAATGATTTCACTTCAATATTAATTTATTTATTTTTTTTAGAAAAACATTACCATGGGTCAACCAAAGAACTTCAAAGGACAAGTCTAGTGAAAAACTTCTATAATGTTTTAATTGTATTAGGTCTCGTTGCCACAACAATCTCTTACTCAAATGAAGTTTATGTTAAACTAGGTAAGATACTTTGTGAGGAAGCACACTACACTTCTTTTTCCAAGCGTTCCTGCAAGGAAAATATGGATATTAACAGTGCCTGGGCAAAAAGTGTCTCTTTCAATCAAGTTGCCATTCATGTTTGTAAACAAGGAATTGGCGGAGCTTATGCAAGAGGTTGGGACTGCTTCCAAAAAGCCAATAGTATGTTCAAAGTAGAATATCAGGTTGATTTGAGAGACTGTAACCACGGCAGGTATTATGTTAAATTCGCATGTGCTTACAAAAAATTTTCATATAGATAATAAGTACATCCGAAATTACTTGCAAACGAAAAATTACGCTTGCCCGCCTGCATGAAAACCAATAATTTAAATATTTTTTCTCCTCACTCATAAAAATTAATTTCTATTAAATAAAGAGTATGCACAGACCGGTGTCGAAAATTTTAAATTTACCGATTCATAAATTTTTATATCATTTAATTATTTCTCGATGCAAAGAATATATTAAAAAAGATAGTTATTAAGAAAGTGATGAACCTACTATAACAACGATAAAAAAAACGATGCCTACAACAGTCAAATGGTTAAAGTTCATTCAAAGCTCCACAATACTCTTACACAAATAAAGTTTTTCCCCCTTTATAATTATAGTTACGTTTAACCTCCGAAACATAAAAATGTGTAGATTCAAGCAGATACACTAGTCTCTCACGAAGTCAAATGACACATAAATTAGACAAATCCATCCATAGTAAATAAAAAAATAAGCATCACTAGATTCGCTTAAATATGAAAAAAATTTTCTTTCAATTAAGCTATTTTGACTTCCTAGTCACAAGATCATAGCTGTTGAAAATGAATTTAATAATAAACAAGTATTTGCCGATATTTATCTTGCTTTTTTTATGTCTTTTTTTAAGTCGAAACCTTATTGCGCAAAGTGAAGCTGTCAATAAAAGCGAAACTTCGAAGCAGAAAAAAGAACTAAAGTATTCTGCCTTTATAAGCTTTGGATCATCTGAAAAAACTCTTGAACTTAGAAAACTTGATTATGTAAGAGATGAAGATAAACGCTTATATAAACCTAATTCTCGTGAAGTAACTGGGTTTGATTTTTCCTCAGAATACTTTAGCCTTGGATTTAACTATATTGGTGATTTTAATTCAAACGCTAATAATACAGTTCGAACCACCCAGAAAGATTTTATCTATCGATCTTATTTTAAAAGTTTTTTCATTTCCGCCGCCCACTACGAATATTATGGATTTTATCTTGAAGATGAAAACTTAGACCCTGATATAGATCAATACACACGATACTCAAACTTAAAAAATATTGGCAATGAATTAATGATTCTCCACTTTCATAATCCAGATTATATTAAAAATGGATTTACTTACTTCTCGCCTAATATTAAAACTTCTTGGAGCTATAACTATGGTCTTAAATATTTTAATTCCAGTACACGCTCTTCTCAGGATATGGCCCCCTTAAAATTGGAAAATGATAGCGAGAAAGAATTACTAGAAATAAATCAAGAGGGTCTATCCGCTGTTCTTGGCATTTCAGGGACCTATGTTAATGAAGGATTCTTCGTTATGGGTATGATGAATGCTGGGTTCATTGGAATGCAAAGAATTAGAACCAGCTATGATAATCATACTCGACAAGTGGGAGACTTTTTCTCCTCTTACGCTATGGCCGATATTGGAGGGATTGCTAAAAGATCTCGTTATGGATTTGCTTTAACCTTATCTAGCTCAAATTACGATATTACGAATCAAGTGAATTTTGATCAAAGTTATTCCGTCTCTAGGTTTTATTATCGTTATTTCTTTTAATTAAATCTAATCTGATCAATTATCGTTTTGTTTAATTAATAGCAAACATTACAACTTGACCAATATTTTTTGATCGAGTGATTATACTAGTATTAGATATAAGCTCAGTAATTGGTAACAACTTCAATACTTGTTGGAATATAGTCACCCCACTCATTTTTTCCATCTGTTCTACAAATAATTTCAACATCACCCATTGAGGCTAGAGTTTGCAATTCACCAAAAGAATAACCTGATTGTTCAGCCGTTTCTTTACTAATGAAACAGCCTTCTTTTGGATGAAAAGACCTTATCAAAAATCTTCCATAGGCAGTAGTTGTTCTTTCAATGGGTGCTTGATCTACATTTTGATGCTCGTGTGGTGATCGAATAGTTAAGGTTGCTGCAAATAAGTTAAAAGATGAGAATAAAGTTAAAAATAATACAAACTTCATAAATAATCTCCTCGCAAAGATATGTTTGATATTGTGACTCTTTGTTTCTTAGTGCTTATATCAATCACTCATGAAATAAGTAAAACTTAAACTTGTTATGACATCTTTCATTTTTTGTTATACATAACATCAACGATGTATTTAATTAAATTAGTCCAACATTTTGAGAAAGTACCAGTACTTGTCGCTATAGCAGACTTCGGCTCTATAACTAAGGCTTCGGCGCATCTTGCGCTAAGTCAGGCTGCCGTATCTCAATCTCTAAAGCGTTTTGAGGAGGCCCTTGGAATAGAATTATTTATAAGATCAAAAACAGGATTAACTCTAACCCTAGAAGGAAAAACTTTAATTAAGGGGGCGAGGAAAATTCTTGAAGAGATTGAGTTGCTAGAACAAGAAGTTATAACGTTTAAAAAACAAAAACTCTCAAAGATGCGAATTGGGACACATGAGACACTTGCTATCCACTTTTGGCCCGAAATAGTTGAGAAGTTTAAAAAATCTAGCCCTTCTTACGATCTTTCGATAATGTCAGGAAGAATCCACTCACTCCGGTCACAAATTGAGAATAGAGATCTCGACTTGATTTTGACTGTAAGACCTCTTCCCACACCAGGTATAAATTCTATAAAGATCTATGATGACTCTTTAGAGTTTTATGGTTCAAAAGGAAAAAAAAATAGTATTATTGACTTTGATGATTTAAAAAAAATTCCAATATTGACAGATTGCCAGGCGCATCTTACAGAAGCAAAATCTCTAATAAGTCTTTTATTGGAATTTGGAATTGTGAAAAATCATTCTTTTGAACTGAATAGTTTTCAAGCTGCTGCTAAGTTAGCTGCGAAAGATATGGGACTTGCCTTGATCCCAAAAGCCATCGTATCAGAAATGGGAATAGAGAAAACATTGAAGGTTATTACTGTTCGTGGTCTGAATAAGAAAAAATTTAAACATTCAATATACCTTTCATATCTTAAAAACCGAAAAGACGAAGAAGGGATTTTAAAACTCATAAAAGTTCTAAGAAACAATCATAATTAAAACTTTTGAATCAGGTTAATGAAAAAGCTAAAAAATCCTAGTATTCATTCTATAATATGTACAAATACAAAACTCGAAACAAAGTCGTATAATTTAAATACTTAAGTTAAATATTTGCTTTTTGTATGTTACGGAATAAAAATTGGTAACATGAAAATTTTGCAATCAAGCTTATATTGGTAAATCGTTAAAATATTTCCTTAAGTCAAGTTTAGGTATTATACCAATTCAACTATACATTGAAAATTGAGCCTAGGAGTTCAAATTTGAGAAAATTTTCAGAATAAAAGTATTAACTCAAACACGTACCTCAAATTATCGTAGTAACTTAGATAGTTTAACAATTCATTTTTATCATCTTATATTAATTGATCATATAGGCTCTATAGAGTAGGTTAAGAAAGTTTCGAATTATCCCCTTTCAATTTTTATCTATAATTATAAATTGAGTCACCTCTTAGGATAATATTACTTTCTATCTTCAAATAATTTTTTAATGGACTCTGCTCTTATCTGATCTATGTTTCCATTGCTTACAAGATCATCTATTTCATCAGAAAGATAGGATTGCATTCCCTTTGACATATCTTCACTAACCTTATGATCTCCAAAAAACTCAGGATATCTCCCACAAATGGATATAACTTCTTCAATCGTTTCTTGACTAATTGGATACAAACTTGACGCTGCTCCTATTTCCAATGTGGCAATTATGATATCTCCGTTCTTTAAATTTTGTATTTCTTCTTGTTTTTTGGATCTTAAAATATCATATACTTGTGAGTAATTATATTCTCCACCTAGATTGTTATATAATTCTCGTGATTTGAAATAACTTGCAAAACGACATCCCATTTTTTCTCCACCATAGAATAATTCAGGCGGCCTTCCGATACCTCCATAATTATTTCTTCTCAAAAATTCATACTCCTGAACCCAGCAATCTGGATCTTCTTCATCATTCCATTCCCGTTGATGTCTATCCGGAAAATTCATGCTGATAATATAATCATCATTGATCACATTGACACTTCCGTAATATCCATCTTCACCATAAAAAGCTTCAATCGATGTACCATCATGTGTATAAGTTTTTTTATTGGCATAAATAGATGGTTGTGATTCATGCAAGTAGAGATTCATAACATCCAAGCGACGACTACCCCAAAAGGTATATTTATAGTTTAGTTCAAAAACTTCTTCTCCGGACTGGGTTAATTTTATTTCTTTTTCATACTGTTCAAAGAATTCTTGGTTATCTGAAACTAAGTGAGATTCATTTATGCCAAAGTGGTTTAGAATTTCATTAGTCTTTCTTTTGCAGGTGTGATCAAAGTTTGATGCAAGAGTAGCGGTCATGCAAGTGAGCACAGTACTTATAAAAATAAACTTCATCTCTTTCTCCTTTGTCCAAAATGTTGATGCTCTTGCAATTTACGACAGATTCCTCTTTAAGATTAACTTTGTTCATCATTTGTAAATTTTTCAAATATTCAAGACTTGCTAAATTTTTAGAAATAATTTCTTCTGGAATAGTTATTTAATTCTATGTTCTAAGCACAAATACACTCTTTTCCAATAGGTTAGAGCAAATTTGCACAAAAGCAAAACGGATATAACGCTTCAAACTTGATCAAATTTAATTTTAAAACTTAAAGGATAGATTCAGAAATAGTCTTTTCTTAATAAGATTCAATTAATTCAAATTGGAAGATCTGTAACAACACTAAGGTAGAACAACTTGAATTAAATTAGTTCTGCATCTTTTGCTGTATTTGGGCTTGTGGCAACTCAGGACGCTGACTTTGAAGTTTAATTATTCCCTGATGCTGTTGATCTTGAGATTGTTGGAAATTCTGAGTGGGCTGCCTTTGATGGATAATTCCTTTATTTTCTAGATTCTGTTGCTGTTACTACTGCTGAAACTGCTGATTTTGTTGTTGTTGTTGTTGCTGTTGTTGTTGTTGTCGTTGCTGTTGTTGCTGTTGTTGCTGTTGTTGCTGTTGTTGCTGCTGTTGCTGTTGTTGCTGCTGTTGCTGTTTTTGTTGCAGTTGAACTGCTCCTTCTAGATCAAAATCATCAGATAGAACTAATGTGCATGATAAAGTTGAAAGAACCTCTAATGCTGTTTTAGTCTTACAATCAACTGGGAATTCTCTTTGATAATCACAAGAAATCCTTCCCTTAGTTTTTGAGCGGTTAATATTTTTCATAAAAGTTAAATTAGTCTCATCTTGACTAAACTTTAAATTAAATAAAAGAGTATTGCTCCAAACTTCTCTAAATGAACAAACATAACCAATTTCAGAGCAGTCAATATGAGATGTTACAAGTAAGTTATATCCCTCAGCACGACCACATTCTGAAATGGGCGTGACTTTATATTTTGCTCCTTTAGAAATCATATTCTCTGCGCTAATAGGAGTAGCATTTCTTGGTAGCTGAATAATTTTATGATTTTGCTGATAGATATTTCTTAGATCAACTTCGTGAGTTGGTTTTAATATTTTATGGACTAATCTAAAGTTGTCATCATTTAATCCCACCAAACGAACCAGTTCATGTAAAATCTGTTTCGGGGCCACGACAGGGTCATTAATTATTTTAGTCCAGGATAAATCAATCAACTCTGTTCCGACATAAAGTAAAACTTCTTTGGTTGAACCTAGTGCAGAAACAATACTCTTTCCATTATCCCGTAGAACTTCGTCCGTTAATTTAATATATTTTATCGTGTTTTTACGTTTAATTTCTTTATACTTCTTTTTACCAATAACTTTTTTGACTCTTCTTTTATGTTTGTCTAATAATTCATTTCCTATACTGATAAATTTCTCTCTAACCCATTCCCCGCCATTACCGCCTTCGTGTCCTGGAATCGCTGCCATATTTTGTGCCAAAACTAACTGTACCCCTAAAAATAGTCCTAAGATTAACACTTTCATTTTATTGATTACCCTTTTTCTCACTCAATGGAACGAGCTGAATATTTAAATTATAAACTGAATTTTTCTTTCCACCTTCCATAAATCGACAAAGCTCTCGGCGAAACTTTTTAATCATATTTTTCGCATCATTGATTTTTTCAACATCAATGGCCATGGTCATGGAAGTAATATCTCGGAGCTCTACTGAAATTTCATCAATTGCAGACATGGATTTTTGTAAATGCTGTCGGTGAAAAAATTTGAGGGCTTTAGAAGGAACTTCATTCGTAGTGGCGAGCATCACTTCTTTCACCACAAATCTTTGCTCAATCATTTCCACATAATTCAAATTGCAAAGCCTTAGCATGGCTTGTTTTACTTGTTTAACCTCAAGCCCTAGTTCTTTTTGAATAAACTTAATTGTTCCATCATATCGATCAAGCTCCATCACTGAAAGAATGGCAAAATGATACCATTCCGAAATAATTTTAAACTGATCATCGCTATGACGAATAAAGTTTTCTGCATAATCTTTGGATTCAAGAAACTTTTTTGCTTGATTGACGATCACTGAATTTCGTCCATGCTCCATCTCTACTAAAGCCTTAAAATAGAGACTATCTTCAAGACACATTCCCATCTGAAGTGCTATCTCATAAGCCTTTTTACCACTTAAACCAGATTTACTTTTTAAAATATCGCTTAATTGAGAAGGGTAGATTTTCAAATCCCGGGCAAAGGCCCTTAAAGAATAGGATGAGTTGGATTGAACTCTAAAGTTAAACTCTTCTTGAATAATTTCTCTATAACTGCCTAATTTCATTGTTAGCGTTCGTATCACATGTCTAGAACCTCATTGAACACTTTGTTCAATGTGAGAAATATTTATCATGATCTTGAACGTGGCATAACACCTCTTCACCAATAAACTGACTTGAAAATAGACAATTATTTTCTTACTTAGTTCTTTAACAAGCATGAACAGTCTTTTTCTATAGCTCTTCCAAATATCTTTAATGAAACCTAAAAGAAGGATCAAATCCAAAAATGGAGTAAAAATTGATGCCAATTATAAAGAAAGAGAACCCAAGCAGTTCAAAATCTAAAGAAGATAAATACTATTCCTACAAAGAAGTTATGGAATTAGTTCGCTCCCTTGAGTTTTATATTGTTCAAAAACATATTCATCAAAATCAACAGCAATTTTTTTATAACTTGAGACAAGATTTATTAGAAAATTATTATAATAAAAAAGAAGGCAACTGGAGTAATTTTAAATTTTAAAAACTTTAAATTACCCTAATTTTTAAAGTCCCACTCTCTTAAATTGATTTTTGACTCCAGTCTGTTTTGTAATTTGACGGGAAGATTTTTAAAGAAATTTATTCCCGTCATTTTTTCAACTTTATCTACAGTGGTAGCAAACTCTTTAATAGGATTTCGAGAGCCTTGATTCGGAAATAAGAAAGCGATCATTTTTTGCTCTTTACGATTTTTATGATCGAATACAATTTTAAAGTGATACTTGGGAATACTAACTAAGTTATTGACTCTAGGTAAACCATCTTCTAACACCGGCCCCGTTACCACCTGCATATCTCTTCCGGCCAGAATCCATGATCGAACTAATTCTTCTAAACGTCTCCAAATTCCTCGATTAAAGCCAGGTCTCTGAGGTGACATATTACTCATATAGAATGTTTCACTCATAGATTGATAATTTAATTTACTATCTCCAGCTGGAACCATATGGCCTCGATCAAAACCAGAGCCTCTGTAATCATTTTTACCGGCAGAACCAGCAGCTACCTTCGGATCAGAGCGAAAATTATTTGTTCGTTTTTGTGGGCCGCGAATGGATTTTTTTTTAAGTAAATGATGGGTCCATGAGGATTGCTCATGGAAGTCAGAATAGCATAAAGAAAAATACTTATGCTTTACAAAATCTTTACTCGGGCAAGAATGATATTGATCTTTTCTTGCATAAAGAGATGTTGTCAAAAGTAAAAGAAATAAAATTGATCGAGACATATCTCCTCCATGAGATGGGTCAGTAATCTATTTACAATTTTATCTAAAAAAGAGACGAAAGTGAAAGAGCTTTGCGTAATGTGAGATATTTTTATGGTGGCAAAATGAAACCAGGTTTACCGAACCCACCAAGAAAAAGACTCAATCTTTTCCACATTCTTAAATCCAACATTCTCATAAATGCGTGCAGCATGGTAGTTGGGATCAGCTACCATCACAAACTGGTCAATATTAAAGTGCTTTAAAAGCATCAAACTTGACTGATATACTAGTGTTCCGCAAATTCCTTTATTTCGGTAATCCGGATGAGTTTCCACTGATTGGTAGCGAGCTAAGTTTCGTGAATGGAAAATCCCCAAGTCGGCAACCAAGGTCTCACCTATAAAAGCACCATACCAAAAACCTAAATCAGCTTCGTACATCTTCCTATAATTCTTGAATTGGTCTATTTTAAACTTTTCGTAAGTACCATTTTTTTTGTACTTTTCATCTCCACAAAGAATTTGCAACTTGATGACTTCTTGCCATTCACTTTCTGTTTTAATTTCCCTAATCTTTATTTCATGATTCAATTGCTTCGGAGCATTTAATTCTGAGCACGACAATGCAATACTATCTTCGTAGTCAAACTCATATTTTTCAAAAGCCTTAATAATTTCTTTATCACAACTTGTTTCACTTCCATCGATATCCCAAACAAATGTATAGTGGTGGGGACCTTTATAATAATCAAACTCTTGATCAAAGATTCTCTTCCAATTTTGACAGTCATCTATTTTGGGTGGATTTTTAAAAACAATAAAATTCCCCCAGTGAAATCGTGGATTTGACGGTGTCCGAATGATTGCCATATCAGATCGATACTCAATACTTCCTGCAAACTTAGCAAAGATTAGATCAGTTTGGATTATAAGTGATTTAATTTCCATGATAGTCTTCTTATTTAATAGTGATTCTTGTACTTATGCTACCATTTTTCGGTTTTCCAAACTATGAGCTCTATTAAATATTCATCCCTCTTATAAATATATCAATTGAGTATTTAAGATTCTTCACAAGATATATTAATTTTCCCTGCTACGGTTTCCAACCAAATATTCGCTTTAACGGAATTTACTAATACATCCACTCCAATAAAAAAATCTGGATTGCTTTCATTCCCAAACGGAATGACAAGATACTTATTTAAATCATCCCCGGTGACAACATAAGCTATCTTCGTATCATCATCATTAAATAACTCTAGACTTCCATCAGAGTATAGCGTTCCAATGGATTTACTAATTACATCTTCTACATGAAAACTAAGAGAGCAAGACTCTTGCTTAGATAAAATAAACTGGGGATCGTTCTCAATTTCAAGTGACTTTTGTGCCCAGACTGCCCCTGCTCCAATTAATAAAGTTAGAATAAAGTGTTGAATGATAATTTTCATATATGTCTCCTTTTCCATACAAAGTGCTAAGGCGAATATTGCCTAAGAAGACTGTTAATGAATACTTACATTGAATACTCTAACCGAATCCTCCTAAATGCTTAAAAAGAAATAGGATCAGAGTGAACGATTTTAAATTATTTTATTTAAAAGAACTCTTATTCATATTTGAACATAATTGAATTTGAAATTTAGATACTGTTTAGTGAGAAGCGTGACTAGAATGACTTCTTTCAGAACTTTTAGGGCGAAAATGATTGCCACCACCACTTCTTCTTGAATCACTTCCTTCGCTTCTACTTGATTCCGAGCGACGGCCATCTCCACGTCTACTTTCTCCGCGCCTTCCGTCTCGACCTCCGCGACGTGCATCACGATCTCCGAATCGTCCGTCTCGATCTCCACGTCTTCCTTCACCACGTGGTCCATCTCCGCGTCGATCATCTCCACGACGTCCATCTCGATCTCTTCGGCGTCCTTCTCCGCGACGAGAATCATCTCTATCACCAGAAGAGCGTCTAAGCCGTCCACGACTGCCGCTAGCGTTGCTTCGGCCTTTTCCTCTCATTGATCCGGATTCAAAAACGGGAGCAATCTTTAAGTTTTCATCAATTCTTCGAAACTCAGGATTAAAGTAAAAAGTAAAAAGTAACTTCATTACTTCATCTTTAGATAAATCCTTTAAGAATTCACTAAAGTGAGGAAATGTTTTATCCACATCGAAATCTTCACCTTTCTTAAGGAGAGATTCCTTTATCTTAATCATTTTTTCTAATTCTGCCTCGAGCTTAACTGTTTTTAAAACATTTTCATTTGGCAACTTAATCGCCTCAAGCTTAACTTGATAACGCTTTTCAATTTTTGAAATGTCTCGTCTTTCATTAGGAGTAATTAAGGTAACAGCTTGTCCAGTTTTATCCGCTCTTCCTGTTCTTCCAATTCGGTGAACATAAGACTCCAAATGTCGAGGAAGTCCTAAGTTAATTACGTGAGTAACATGATCAATATCCAGACCACGTGAAGCGACATCAGTACAGACTAATATATCAACTTTCTTTTCTTTGAACATTCGAATAGCTCGATCTCTTTGTGCTTGACTTAAGTCACCTTGAAGACAGACAGAAGAAAGACCAGACTGATTTAAATTGTCACTGACCTTCTCTGTTTCCCAACGAGTTTCACAAAAAATAATAGCAAAACACTCTTTTTGGCTACCAAAGAATAATTTAAGTCCACGAATAAAATCTTTTCGATTTAAGACAATATAAGACTGTTTAATATTTTGATTGGCTTTATTCACTTCACCTGAACGAATTATTTTTGGATTATTAAATTTATCATTGATTAAACTTACAATTTGCTTAGGCATTGTGGCAGAAAACATCCAAATTTTTCGTTCAGCATTGAAATGCTCAATGATTTTCTCTACGTCGGGAAGAAAACCCATATTGAGCATTTCATCAGCTTCATCAATAATAAGTTTTTGGCATGAACCTAGCTTCAACTCTCCTCGATCTATTAAATCGATGATTCTTCCTGGGGTTCCTACTACAATTTGCACTTTACCTTTTCTCAACTTGGTAATTTGGTCCCGATAACTAGTTCCCCCGTAAACACAAAGGCTGTTTACTGGTTTAGTGCTACTAAATTTTTCTAATTCTAGATAAACTTGTTGGGCCAATTCTCGAGTTGGAGTTAGAATAAGTGCAGAAATATTATTGTTATCATGATCGAAATTTTCTAAAAGAGGAAGCAAAAAAGCTCCGGTTTTACCGGTTCCCGTTTGGGCTTGTCCCACGAAATCGTGATTTCCTTCAGCTAAGAGAGGAATAGTCTTTTCTTGAATTTCGGTGGGCTTGGTATAACCAAGATTAGTCACCGCCTGAACTAAATGCTCAGAGAGGTCGTTAAATGTAAAGCTCACTTCGGGTGCTCCTGATCAAATCTGACAAAAATTTTGATTACTTATCAGTGTGTGTAATTTTAAGTTAACTGAGAATTTAGAAAATGACAGAAGTATCTCAGCAAGGCTATAGGAATTACACTATACCCATTTTTTTTAGAATGACAACTTGATTAAGCTCTTATTAACGCAGCTTTAGCTTGACCCATTTATCTATCTGCGCTTGTAAAACAAATAAAGGAACCGCCCCATTTTTCAAAATTTCGTCGTGAAACTGCTTGATATCGAACCTTTCTCCCAATTTCATTTTGGCTTGAGAGCGAAGCTTTAAGATATATAACATTCCAATTTTATAGGCAGTGGCTTGAGCTGGCATGACAAAATAGCGTTCGACTCCCTTAATTATTTCTAAATCAGCGTTGGGTGTATTTTCCTTTAAATAGCTAATAGCTTTTTCTCTAGACCATTTATAATGATGAATTCCTGTATCCACCACCAAACGAGCGGCCCTCCATAATTCCATACTTAATCGGCCAAAATCAGAGTAAGGATCTTCATAAAACCCTATTTCTTTTGGCAGAAGCTCTGAGTATAGGCCCCATCCTTCAGTATAAGCCGTATACCCTCCCATCCGGCGAAACTTTGGTAATTCTTTTAATTCCGTAGCAATCGCTATTTGCATATGATGCCCTGGTATGGCTTCATGATATGCAAGGGCCTCCATTTTATAAATTGGATTATCTGCCATGTCATATAAATTTACATAATAAATTCCTGGGCGATTTCCTTCCATTGAAGGGCCATTGTAAAAAGCAATTCCCGCACTCTTTTCACGAAAACTTTCCACTGGCTTTACTTCAAGTGCCGCCTTTGGAAAACGATTAAATAATTCAGGAAGCCTCGCTTCCATATTCTTAATTAAAACTTTTGCTTGCTTTAAATAATTTTCGCGTCCAATTTCAGTATTGGGATATTGATATTTAGGTGATTTCATGTGCAGAAAAAAGTCCTTTAATTTTCCCGCAAAGCCAACTTTTTTCATAATAGACTTCATGCCCTCATGAATTCTTACCACCTCTGCAAGACCGGTTTTGTGGATTTCAGGGGCAGTTAATTCTGTGGTTGTAATTGTTTTAAGTCGAAATTTATAATACTTTTCTCCCTCTGGAAGCCCCCAAGCCCCTTTATTATCAACAAAGACAAATTGTTGTAACTTCACGAATGATAGAAGTTCATCATAAGCAGGCTTAAAATAGTTTTTTAAATTCCGATCTAGTTTGGAATTTAAAGAATTTTTTTGTTCTTGTGAAATTTTTAACTTGGCTATTTTTTTTAAGAAATCATTTTTTATTGTAGAATTTTTAGGACCTTTATCAAAAGGCTTACCTTTGACCACATTGCTTATGTCACTAATTATTTTGGCATAAACAAAATTTGGAGGAGCAATCTTCATTTTCTGCTGTTTACTCATATAAATTAGATGCTGATCAAACACTCGTTTAAATTCTTTAATACGTGCAATATAAGCTTGAGCATCAGCGAAATTATCTATTTGGTGCATGTTGATCATAAACGATGGAAGCGATGAGTGATATCCGAACATCTGATTGAGAGGATAGCTATGAAAGCGAAAAGGATAAGCTTCTATTTCTAATTCCATTGAATATTTTAATAGATTATAGCTTAATTTATTTTGTACATTTAGTTTATCCACATCAAATTGGTCCAATTCTTTTAACCACTTTCGATTAAGGTCAAATGATTCTTCCATAAACTCTAAACTTTCATCGTCAAGTTTATGGTAATTTGTTTTTCGCCCTAAATAGGTTTGCCATGTAGGATATCTTTTAACGCTCCTTTCAAATGAATCTTCAAAGTACTGAGAAATTTTTTGATCTTCAGTCAAAACCGGTTTTTTTGAATCACTGCTACAGGCAACAAAGACAAGTAATACAATGTAACTCAAGTATTGATACATAAACTCTCCAATAAGTTTGATAATTATAATCAAACTTATTTTTAACAAAATTATAACGAAAAAGCATTAGGTAGATCACCGGGTCATCAACTAAAATAGTTGGAGATGAAATGGATTTTGTCGAACCTCTTATTTATTAGTTTTATCTGCCTACGTAGCGCTTCTGCTGATATTGTGTCCCTCAAAGTAGGAACCTTTAACATCTGGGATAAACCTGTTTTTAAATCTAAACATGCGAACTGGCGAGTAAAAAAATTCTGTCAGCTCATCTTAGATGATATGCAAGATTTAGATATATTAGGGATTCAAGAACTGTGGCGAAGACGAAGTCTCAAAAGAGTCGTAAAATGCCTAAGAAAATCAAAGTTTAAAATTTATTATAGTCGAGATAGTCGAGGCTTTAAACGAGCTTTTTGGAAACGAAATGGTCTCCTTATCCTCAGCCGCTACCCCTTAAAAAAAATACGCCAGATAAGTTTTCGACCTCATGAAAAAAGCTATCGTAGAAGAAAGGGAATAAAATTTCGTAAACAAATTTCTGAAAAATTTATTAATAAAGGCTTCATGCATTTGCAATTGGAAGTTATACAAGGAGAGAAATCCCACCTATTCCATATATATAACACCCACTTAGCAGCAAACTTTGGCCCAAAGAATCGGCAACATCCTCTGCGCAAATTTCAGCTAAATCTCATAATTAACTATATAAAAAAACACAGCAAAGGGATTCCCACGGTTTTCTTGGGAGACTTTAATTACGCTCTAAATGGGTTAAAAGAAAAGATTAGTGACCCTCTTCCTGGTTCAAGCTTGCATCCAGTTATTTATCAAGAACTTGGATTCAAAGAAGCGGTAAACTACCCGGCAAGTGACACTCGATCACTGCATACCTACTCTCGCGATAATTATTATAATTCTAAAAGTGAAGGACAACTTGATCATATTTATTGTGGAGCATATCAGGCGCCTTCCATAAAAGTTAATGTAGAAGACTCTAAGTTAATCTTCAATCAGCGAATGAAGTATAAAAAGAAAAAAATCAATCTCTCAGACCACTATGGTTTTCGATCAGTTTGTCGTTTTCATTTGAAATAAGTTTAGATATGCTCCCTCACCATGAAGATCGCCCTTATTGAACCATTTTTCACTGGCAGCCATAAGAGTTGGGCAGAGAGTCTACAAAAATATTCACAACATGAGGTCAAAATATTCTCCCTTCCAGGCAGGCATTGGAAATGGCGAATGAACGGTGGAGCTGTAACCCTTGCCCATGAATTTCTAAGAAGTGACTTTCTGCCAGATTTAATTTTAGCTACAGATATGTTGGACTTTGCTACTTTTTTAGGACTTGTGGGAAAAAAATATTCCCAGGTACCTACGGCAATTTACTTCCACGAGAACCAACTAACCTATCCATGGTCAGAGCATGACCGAGATAAAAAAAAACAAACTCACTTACTTTATGGCTTTATTAATTACACCAGTTGTTTAGTTGCTGATAACGTTTTTTTTAACTCTCACTATCACCATAGTTGCTTCATGGAAGCGCTACCCAAAATGTTAAAAGGATTTCCTGACTACCAAAACTTGGATTCAATTAAAGCCATTAAGAACAAATCAGTCGTTCTTCCTCTTGGTTTAAATCTTCCTGACCAAGTTCAACCCAAATTAAACCAAAGTAAAATTCCAACTCTACTATGGAACCACCGCTGGGAGTATGATAAGAATCCTGCCGAATTTTTTAATGTATTATATCGGCTCAAAGAAGAGAAAATTCAATTTAAACTCATTCTTTTGGGAGAATCCTATTCATCAATACCTGGCATTTTTAAAGAAGCACAAATTAAACTTAAAAATGAAATCATTCATATGGGATATGCAGACCGAGAAACTTATGAGAATTTGCTCCAGAAATGTGATATCTTACCGGTGACAAGTATTCATGATTTTTTTGGCGCATCAGTGGTTGAAGCGATTGCCCACGGAGTTTACCCCCTGTTACCTAATAGGTTAGCCTACCCAGAACACCTTCCTAGTACTCTAAGGGAAAATCATTTATATAATTCAAGTGATCAGCTATATAAGAAATTGAAAAGACTTTGTGAATCTGTTCCTTCACGGAAAAGTGAACTAATTGAAAATGTAAAAAAATATGACTGGAAAAATATTATTTCTCTTTATGACAAAGCTTTTTCAAAGATTTAATTATTTTCGATAGCTAACTAAATCGATGGAAACAAATGGATTTGCTTGTCGTTGCTCCAGAAACCATTTTTCAGAAAGACATGAATAGCCACCAAACCCCCAACCTTCGCCCCAACTATTTGTCACAATTAAGCAAAGATTTCCTTCGTTAAGAACCTGAGGTAACTTCACATAACCCACAACTAAAAGAGAGTGCCCCTTAGAGTGTGAATCCATCTTTTTCCGACCTTCATTTTTATTCCGCTCTAAAATAAGGGAATCAGCATCATAAAAGTTTGGAGTTAAATAAGTACCAATCACCACTGGAGTATTTTGATGAAGAGCTTCGATCAACTCATCCAGTGTTTTATGATAATTATAATGCCCAATTTTTACTTTTCCTTGATCGCAGGAATTTTTAAGCGGTATTTGAGTTTCATTTTGACCTGCTGAAAAAGGATTATAAGGACAATCTTCCTCTAATGGAATGTCATGTTTGGAAGCATTCTGTGAAAACTTAAGCCCATGTCCCACCCAAGAACCACGACTAGAGCATTTTTTATTTTGACAGTCACTTTTGGAAGCCCAATAGAAATACTGCTCACTTAAATCAAGATCATATTGATTTTGACCAAGCAAAATTTCCAGTGACCGCAGTCCTGAAAAGCTAGCACAAGTGGCGCGAAACTTCTGGTTCTTCACTTTCATCCCCATTGAATTTGCCACCACAAAAGATTCTTTTGAAACTTTTTTCTTAAGGGATTTTTTTAGATCTGCTTCATTTACAGGAAGAACTAAGGGAATATCAAAGGTTGTCTTGCCATATTTATTAACATTGTTTTTATAGAGAATTTTTTGCTGTTTCCAATCTTGTAAAACTTTTTGATTTTTTTCTTTCCACTTTTGCATTACACTCGCTCGAATCATATCTATTTCACTTTGAGCTAGCTCTTTCCAATCTTTGGCCTTCTTCACTTGACGGTCCATTTCCTGGATCATGTTCTTATTATCTTTTTTTTGAAAATTTACTATATCTTTACCCGACTTTGCCTGGTTTGGGTCTAATCCCGATTGAGCCGCTAACCTCTCTCGGTTTTTGCGCATCATCTCTTCCACAATCATTGTTCCCCGCCTACCTTCATTCAAACTCGACTTAGGTTTTTCCTTTTCCTCTTTAATTAACTCTTTCTCACTCACCTTAAGAATCGCTTCATAAATTCCATTTAAAATAAGTTCTTGCTTCGTTTGGTGAATGGCACTACTGAAATCCATTGGTTTAATTACTTTTTCATGTGAGCTTGAGTAAGATAAATAAAAGAAGGATAAGAATAAGAAACTAATTAAATTTTTCATAGATGATTCTCTTTAGAACGTATTGAGGATATATCCAAGAATTAAAATTTGAGGAACAGTCAGAAGTGGAAGTAAGAGTGAAATCTTCCAGGATTTCATGGTCTCTTTAATGGAAACGATTTCTGTATAGTCTGTGGCCACTCCGGCCATAAGAAAAGTAAAGCTATTTCCAGGAGCATTTGCCCTGGTTAACAAATCCGCAGCAATTGGAGTTGCTCCTTCAGAACAAACTTCAATAATTGTTGTGGCCGCTAAGGTTAAAAGAAGTCCTATGAGAGATGGGCCAAAATAATTTTGAAAAATTCCTTGATCCACAAAAATTTTTATTAAAGAAGCCAGGATACTACCGAAAAGTAACCACTTTACAATAATTTTTGATTCTTTTACCCCACCCCAAATAATATCAAAGACAAGTTTAAAGTTGAAATTTACTTTAGCTAGATCTTTTTTTAGATTTGGAATTAGTTTAAAATTATCTGGCAGTTCAACTTGATTTGGATTCAGAGGAATCATTTTTTTTATGGTCAATATATCAAATAATTTTCCAGTAATTAAGCCTATAAACATACTGAGGAATATAAACAGTAAAGTGTATTTAATCCCAATGAGAGTAAATAAAATAATCGTTAAAGATAGTGAATTCCAAGGAGAAGCAATAAGAAAAGCCATTACCTGTCCAATACCGGCCCCTCGCCGGTAGAGCTGCATCCCCACCATGAGAATCCCATGACTACATAAATCTAACAGAACCCCTGCCATGGTGGCCCTAACTAAGCTCCAGCGACTACCTGGTTTGCCTAAAATTGAAATGACATATTCTCGGGGGACATGACTTAAAACACCCACAAAAACAATTCCTATAATAATTCCTAAACTCATTTTATTAATTAATTCAAAGAAGTGATGAAACAGGTGCTTGATTTGATGGGGAAGAGTAATCTCGACTAAACTTAAAAGGTGTCCGAAGTAAAAAACAAGTGAAACTCCAACTAAGGAAAAGAAAAAATAATCTTTTTTCTTTTTACTGGGGCAACAATGATTTTCAATCTCTGGTGCAGAATTTTGAGAGGGTTCGCTATGACTATTCATAAGCATTCTCCTTACCCTATTATATACCTCAATTTAATAAAAAGAGCTATTTTATAGAAATAAAAGGTAAAAACGATTTACATCCTAAGTACATGATATCAAAAGACTTTATATTTAAATTCGATTTACTTTCATGATGAAAGCTATGAGAAAAGATATTTTTATTAGATTGAGGATTTTCCCTCAAGATATAAATTAATTAAGGTTTGCTGGTAAGAATCCACCACAAACCAAAGAGCAAAAAAAGTAAGAAGGGAAATTAAAAGAGAAACTTCAAACTTTTCATCCCCGTAAACCAGGAAATGAAGTCTCTTACACAAAGTAAACTCATGGTAGGCAAAATAGAGCCCGAAAGTGAGAAAGGAAAAAAGCATAACCATCCAAAATGACCGTACTTCATTTCCTCCTAATAAGTTATTTGTATCGCGAATTTGTCGGTACTGAACCCAAAAATTCCATAACCCACCCGTAATGAGGGTCAAAATAATATCTATCAGAACATTCTTTCTATTAACCATAATCTGGCCACCATAGGTTAAATTTTAAGTTGGTACGTGATAGCTTATATAAATTTCGACTAGTAAATACAAGGATAAAATTTTAACGAAAACCATATTCATCTGATTAGTTTAGCACTTCAAAAATACTCTTTAAAGTATTCAAATGATTTTTATAAAGACTTAAAGAAGTTTTTAGCTCTAGTAAATTAGTCGGAATATTAATTAATTTAATTATTAAATTATTACCCGGAACTACTATTTGAAAATCTGTATTGACCAAAGTTCATATTCTTTCTTTGTTTCTTAACATCAATAAAACAGAACTTAATTATTACAATTTCGTTTGAAACTTTATTCAACTATTATACTCACCCTTCACTGCATTTTAGAATGCAAAATTAAAAATTGTCATTGGAGTTTTTATGAAAATCTTTACATTATTATTCCTTCTCACTTTTTCTCTTTTTTCCCTTGCTGAATCGGAACCAACTAAAAGAAAGAAAAAGAGAGTGAGAATTACCATAGACTTAACTGCGGCTGAAGTTGGGAAAGTCCTTGAGAATATCTATATAACTGGTGGGAGTAGCCAAGAAGAATTAAGATTCTTCGCCTCATGTGTCCAAGGCTTTCGATCTGCCATTAAAGCAAATGATGAAACAGATTATTCCACACAATCTTATAAAGAGTTTTGGCTTTCTAATTACTATTCATTAAACCCTGGTGATGATGATGTAACAATAGATGTGAAACGACCTATTAATATCTATGATAAAAATGACCTAACTTTATACAATGCTGAACTAAAAAAATGTGTTGAAGCCCTATTGACCGTTGGTACCGTTTATTCCTCCCGGTAATAAACTATTCGGCTCATATGTTTGGGCCGTTTATTCTTACTTACTGTGAATATTTTAGTCTCCGTCTTGCTTTAACTATTACACTTAAGCTATAGTCGAGTCTTCCCCCCTATTAACTCTGTCTTTGCCTCCAAATATAATTAGCGTTATTGCTTATTTAACCACGAGGACTCTATGAAACAATTTATCTTAATCGCTCTTCTTACTTCAATCAATCTACTCGCCCATCATCCAGAAACAGTTACCATTACCGTCAATTTAGATGATGCCCAAGTAGGCCAAACTTTAAAAAATATTGATATCTTAGGAGGAGGAAGCCCTGAAGAATTAAGATTCTTTTCATCTTGCCTCCTTGGATTTCGCAAAGCAATTAAAGGAACGAAATTTGAAGATTTCAGCACAGAAGAATACAAAGAGTTTTGGTTTGATAACTATTATCAATTAAACCCAGCTGATGATGATGTTACGATTGATGTAAAGACCCCTGTGAAAGTCTATAATTCTAAAAAATTAAAACCCTATCAAGCAGAATTAAAAAAATGTATAGAGAGCTTGCTAATGACGGCCACTGTAAAAACTTATAATGAATAATTTTTGAAGTGTTCTAAGGAGACTTACTGCTTAAGCTTAACTTCTTTGACCTGGGTTCCCTTGGAGTCGGTGAACTTAAGATAGAATTTATCCGGATTGCGCTCGGTTAGAAAAAGCTCAAACTCCATATCAATAAAGGAGAAGCTTGCTTTCAAGGTGATTTTATCATCCGCATACTTCCATTCACCTTCACCTGAGCCTAAATTTTCTAACTCGTAATAAACTTTTCCATCATCGTATAGGTATAAAGAGATGTCACCTCGGTAGTACTCATCGGTGTACCAGTACTTATCTGTGCGAATGGTTTTTCTTTTTGAGGGTTTTTGGTTTATAGAAAATTGATAATCATCAGCGGAAATTGCTTCCTGCTGAACCTCTGGTTTGGAATTTGGCTTTCCACAACTAAAGATAAATAATGAGGCAAGGATTAGCGATAAACTTAATTTCATACATCAAGTTTATCGTAAGTTGATTTAGATTAGCAAGATCTCCCTTAGCAATCGTTTGCTGCTTGGCATGCAGCATGCTCTTTGACAATCCAGTTATAAATAGCTTCACGCGCTTTTTCATTAATTCGGGCTTCATCTTCATAAAATAGATTCTTATTATTCTCATAAGATCCATTACCATCATAATCGATTGAAGATAGTCTTCTTGACTCGCCTCCAAAGCCTGATTTTTGATAACGCCAGCTAACCTGCATATTCGAAACTCCATTTCCTGTAGCAAATGAGGGAGGCATCGTACCGATTGGATCGTTAAGATAAGCCGGCTCATTGAAGTGATAATAGACCGCTCTTCCAGCTGACCCTCCTCCTCGGTTGGTTTTGATAGGAAATAAGTCAGGATTTACGGGGTCTCCATGTACACCAGGGTCTGGAGAAATATTTGAGCCAACAAAGTCATTTTCTCCCCGAGTGGTGCCATCAAATTGACCATGCTCTTCTTCAATAAAATAGCCATTATAATTGTTCTCATTATCTTGCTGAGAATTTACTTGTGGTAAATTTATAAATCGTGGACGTTTAATTTGACCAATCAGTCTAGCTTTTGCCTTATCATTATCTGATAGAGAAAAATAATCAGTATTTAAGGTCATACCAAAATCTTCTGGGCGATAAATTTCAAATCCCCGATTGATTATTTTTGAGGCAAACCCATTAGCCGTATCTTTTAAAATATATCCTTTAATATAGTCATTCCCTTGATCGTGAATTTTATACCTTAATTTGCTTGAGTCAGCCCAAAAAAGCTCTTCTAAAAAGCTAAATTTTGGATGAGGCCCAGCAGTATCAATTCCTTTTAAAATTTGTGAAGCATAATAGTTGTTAAAATTAACTCTGCTAAGCATCTGCTCACATAAGGAGTTATCATTAGCCTCATAACTGGCCATTTTAAAATAAGGATGTTCTGCCGTATGACACCCACGGCACATATAAACATCAAGGTTTACATTTCTTTGCTGAGGATTTCCCGGCCAAGATCCATTTAAACTATTTTCTAATCCGTTCTGAGAATTATTTAATGTAACAGTAACATTTGTAATAATAGGTTTGACCGTATTGGTAAAAAGAGCAAGTTCTCGGCATTGTCTCATTGCCGGGCCTTCTGGCAAGTCTCCAGCTGGTTTTATTTCACTTAAGTTACTATAGTCAGACAATGATAATTCTTCAAAACCAAAAGCGAAGGTATCAGTACTAGAGTTCCCTTCTTTTAATGCAACTAAAGGAGCATATGTTATGACACGATTGTCTCCATAGTAACCATCAATTTTTTCAAATGTTTTATCAGTTTGTGCTGTTTGACCGTTAATATACAGAAAAATATTTTTCGCTCGAACAGATTTTCCCTTACCGGCTCCATTTGGATAATTTATTCGAGGAGAACGGAATTCATAAACATTGCTACTAAATTTCTCTTTAACCTCAACTTCAAAGTAAGCTTTATCTCCTCCAGTTAATTGTAGTAATTCAGAGATATCATATTTTAAGACATATCGATGATAATCATGAACATGCTTACTATGTCTTTCAATTAAATCAGGTTGAAACTCAAGTAATTCATCCACATTTTTCTCAGTCATACTATTTGAGCTTGAAGCTTGATCGATATCTGCATTACTGCCGAACACACGGTTAAAGGCGATAGCATCAATTCCCGCTCCAGAACTTCCTTCATAAATAGATAAAGTGTATTCACCTGGAGTCAAATAATAATATTGCCTTTCGTCGCCAATTGGAATTGGGTTTTGATCATTATTGAGTAATCGTCTACCGGTGAAACTATCAATGGCCGCAAGTTCCTGATCTCGACCAAAAGTTTGCCATCGAAATTGTTCATTGGAGAAAGCATGACTAATACAATTTCCAACATTGTTTCCACCATTATTATTTGAAACATTATTTTTTATTTGTAAAATATTTCCGGAACTATTTTTTAATTGAAAATAAACTCGTGCATTGGTCACACTGCCAGATTTTTTAGTTCTTAACCAAACATTATAATAGCCAGCTTCACCATCTCTAATTTTAACTTTATAATTAGCATATCCTGGAATTCGCTCCCTATCTTCCATGGGACCAAAGTCATCACCATTCACCGTTGCATCCATTTGCGCTTTCCAAGAATTAATTGCGTTTATAAAAGCTGTTCGCACAGCTGATGGATCTGCTCCTCCAGTATTATGGACCATTTCTCCGGGTCGAAAAGAGGCGGATGGATTCGTAAAGTTCACTAAATTATTTGATTTAATTATTTGTAAAGCTGTAGCCGCTTCTGAAACAGCAAAGGTAGGGTTCTGACCGACACCATGACAATTCACACAATTTTGTGATCGTATTTCAGCAAATAACGTAGACTCAAAAGTTTGCAATTCTACACTTGGACTTACACTTTCTTCGGAGCCTTTTAAAATATTACTTAAATCAAGATTGTAAGTGTCGGCTGCTCCATCATAAAAATCAAAGTTCTGAGTTGAAGCCGTAGTGAAGCCTTCATTGTTAACATAATTATTAGGAGAGGTGCTCACCATTTGGCTAATGGAAAAATTTGCGGTGCTGTTGCCAGAGTTACCGGTTAAAATAGTACTCGTATCTATAACTGTATAAAAGTATAAATCAATTCTTTCAAAGAAATTTCCAGCTGCAATATCTCCACTGGTCGCCGGAATAATATTATCATTATTATCAATGGTTAATTTATCTCTAGCATTCCCGTAAGTTAATGCTTCACCTTCGCTGCTTGCGATATACCACTCAAAGTTATCTCGCCGAGCTGTCGGACCACAAGTTCTTTTACCTTTGTAAAATTGATAATTAGGGCACTGGCTTGATCCCTGAGGATTATTATCACACCCAGGCCAAATATAATTATTTGCTTCACTTGGAGCATACTTACAGCGAAGTTTAACTTCACTAGAAAGTTGAAAGAATGCTTCTTTGTTATTTTGGTAAACAGTAAACATGGGGTTTGTACTTGAAGTAGTATAAGTAGAACTTAAGTTAGTATCGATGGCTTTTTTAAGGCGATAGTAACCCAACATTTTTCGGTCAACACTAACATCTTGTTCAAGTTTTCTTCGAATCAAATCATTATTGGCATCAAAGGATCCGCCTTTAAATAATTCATAGACATTTTTTTGCTCTTGCCATAAATCAGTAAAAGTATTCCCAGCTGATTTTAAGTTTCCATTGTTATCAAATATTTCTTCATATCGAGTAAAGTAAGGAGCTGTATAAAATAATCGAACCGCTACGGCCGGTCCAATCATTATGGGGAAATCAGCCCCATCTTCTCGGGTGTAGTCTTCAAAGTTGCTTTGATTATTACTGGTATTTGTGTTTAAAAACATTTCTGAAACTTGAGCATAATTTCCACTTAGAAGTTTTTTTCCATACTCAACCCTCATGTCAGGCCTGATCATATTTCCTAAAGCCAACATTCGATAGAAGCGGTATCCATCTCTAATAGGTAGACTGTTACTCCCTATTCGACTACCTGAGTTTACATGAACTTCACCTTCATTTATTCTAACTGGACCATTTTTAGGATCGTTTATCTCATTCATTTCAAAGGTTTCGCAATTGCCCCCTTTCAAATCAACATGTAAGGTAAGCTCGCGCGGAACATCTGATAGCGGATTAGGAATAGCGTAAGCTGTATCAATCAACTTTCCGTTAACTGCTCCATTACCAATTTTTGTTTTAAACCGACCATGCTGGACCGTTGGATCATCTTGTTCAGCATCGATAATTGTTAATCCGTATTCTGTTTGAGCAGGTAAGTAGGAACTTGGGAATCCCAAGTCAGTCGTAAGAAATTGGGCTCCGGAATTGACAATCTCATCGCTGTCTTTAATCATATCCGCCCAGCGTTGAACCTGGACTAACATTTCGTTACTATCATTTCCACAATTGTTAGACCAACAATTGTGAGATTGATTCTCTATCTTCACAACAATCCGGCTACTACCGGGATTGGCTAGATTGACTTTACCTGTGGATACTAAATTATTATAAGCTTTTACTGGATCTTCTTCAGCGAATTGAGGTGATTGACCTGAATCATGACAACCAACACAAGTTTTTGAACGAACTAAGGGATAGACTGTGGCTTTAAATGCTTCAAAGCTACTTGCTCCGCCAGGTCCAATTAATGTGCCAGCAATATCTTCATCGCTAGCAACTATACTTTCTGCGACCTCAAGCTCACCTTCTCCGCCACCTGTTGGAATACAGGATGGAAGCGCAAGCATTGCCATTAATAAAAAAATCAGCTTTGAAACTTTCATACCTCTCCCTAACTCTTTTAACAGCACCTTATATATTTATTCCATGAAGGCTTCCAGTCTCCACCAAATTTTTGAATCATAATATCCCCTGCGATTGTCCTCGCTTCATCTCGATCAGTTGTATCCAACATGGATGCAATATAATTTGCGGTTATCAATCGAGTAAGTAAATGTGGTGAATTTATAAATGGACTGCTTCCCAATTGAGCACCACCATTTTCCGCATACCAGCCTATTTGTCTTTTTCCATAAATAAGATTTGAGCCACCGTTAGGGTTATCAATTCTTTTTACACCATGAACATATCTAAGTATAATTATACCAGATCGTGCTCCTGAATCCCCCTGCCAAACAACATTTCCATTGTCTGGGTCTAGTTGACCTGCAGTATTTCCACGAACACCACCATCAGTACAAATATAGGCAACTCCATTCCGCTCTTCAGCGTGGCACATTCTAAAAAACCGAGCGACAGCTAGACCGGCATTTCGATCTACATTATAACCAGTCATATTTGTTCCATTATGATAATCAGCACCACCGATTTGAATCGTTCCCGTAGTGGCAATTCCTTTAACGATTAAATTCATGATCGCTGCATGCTGCATATTATTATTACTAATATTTCCATTACCATCGCCAAAGATAGCTTGCACATGAGCAACAACTTCTGAGTCTGTAGGCTTTAATTTTTCTGGCCCATAAGTATCAAAAAGTTTTGAAGAGTCATTCGCTAATGAACGAATTTTGTTTGCCACTAATGTATTTTGATGACGACCTCCAACCACTCGGTCCATATCTTTCTTGGTGATGTTTCCTACAATTTCCATAAATTTTTCAAGTCTAAATTGTCCCTTAGGACCTAGTGCATCCAAGATACCTGGCTCCATGATATTTCTCCCAACTGACACTAGACCTGCTGCATCCGCTTCCGCATTACCAACAGAAATATTTGATGGTCGCCAAGCAGCTTTCATATCTTGAGCCGGACCAACTGATTTTCCTCCGTAAGCATTTGGTTGAGTTCCCACGGCCGCAACGAGCTTTCCTCGATTATTAGCAACATGATTAATTGCATAGAGTGGATTAATGGCATTGGCGGCACTATCATCAGCGGTGACTGCACAAGCAATAACACCATCTATATATTCGGCTAAATCTGGTGGGGAAGCAGGATCATTGGGATCATGTCCTATCCCATCAATAAGTCCTTGACGAAAACCAGATGAGCGATGAAATTTCAAACCAAATTGAGAATCAACATTAGCATCATTTTTAGGATGAAGATTACTAGGTATACCTAACTGAATATAGCTTCCCGAATTGGTTCCTACATCCAATTGATTTTCTGTATCGGCAAATCCAACGACTGCACCACCACCTAATAAGTTGGCCCCTCCGGCTAGATCAATGGATAGAATGGGATTATTGGCAGTGACTAGCTCACCTAAATGTGTTTGTAATAAAGAAGCATTTGCAGTATTGGAGGTTAAAAGAGATGACAAGCCGGTTGTAAAAAAGGCTCCCCCGCCCATAATTAAACCTTGAGATAGAAAATCTCTTCGAGTTAAGCAATGATGGATAGGTTTACGTTCCCTCGCTACTTTTTCGGCAACTCTATCTCGTTCATGACGTTCGTTAATTTTCTTTTGAACTTCTTTTTCTCTTTTCAATTCAAGATCAATTTCTCGGTCAGTTTTCTTAGTTGTCATAAGTATCCTCTATTCTTTTAATTTCCAAAATTTCTTATGCTGGGATTTCCCGCAATGGGATAGCTAGCAAAAAGTGCAACACAGGCTAGCTTAGATAATCTTTTATTCTTCTCTGAAGTATTGGCCACTGGGTCAATAAAGCGTGTTCCATCAAAGGGATCGATCACCTCATTATTTAAAAGCTTCTCCAGCTCTATCCGAATATAGTTATAGTCTCCAGGCTTTCTCTCATCAAGAAAGTTATCAATAAACTTATTTGATATTTGATTTGCTGTTGCCGTGCTAAAGTTCACACCCAACTTGTCTCTTTCTATATATAGGTGGCAGTAAGCATCAGCTAACCGAGCTGCGGCTAATGCATGAAAACGAGTAGCAAGATCTGGATGGCTTTCCGCTGCGAGAGAAGTTTGTATCACTTGATAAATTGGTTCTACTTCAACGGGACTTACTCCAGTTAACTTGGCATAAGTCATATTCAAGGACTTAAAAGTTCTATAACCTTCATCTGTTTGAGATAAGAGTGTTTGAGCTCCAGAGATAACTTGACTGCCATCACCATCACCGAAATCATGAGGATTAAACTGACTTTCCGTTTCAGAGGTTGACTCATCAACTTCGAGATCTGCATCCTTATTCGAATTACAAGAGACAAAGAAAGCTATTGTGATTAAAAATATTAAATATTTCATTGGTACGCCTTTGTACATTCAGTTGCTAAATCAATAAAAAGCTTTTTTAAGTTTTCATGAGAACGAAACTCAGATGCATACTTTGCAATAATATCGGAATACTGATCCTCTGAGACAGTGTATTTTACTTTTGAACAGACACTATCGGCTACTTGTTTGGTCATGCAAGTATCAAATGCATCAGACTGAGTGATCGCTTGTCCAAACATTCTTGCACCATTTCCTGAAGCGGGTCCTCTCCATCCTAAGTCTGCATTTTTTCCTTGAGTCCAAAGATTAATAAAACTATCATCATTCGTTACATAACCGTTGGCATAAACTGGATTATGGTACATTTTTTCAACCACCACACCTTCTTCATAATCAATGGCACCAGCAGGGAAGTTATAATAAGCAAATGCCCCACCAAGAGCATCCATTCCGGCATGACAACCAACACACTTAGTTTGAAAAATTAATGGCTGATCTCCGGGAGCTCGATCAACATCTCGGCGAACTCGAAAGTCAGGAATTGTGGTATCGTTAAGCTCTTCCATTTCTTTACACATGAAATTTTTCATTGCAAAAGCCACCGCCCGGCGGTTCGTTCCAGCTGAATAGTATGAAGCTCCCCAAGCTCGCATACTAAAAATACCTGCGATAGCACCTTCTCTTTCAGTGGAAGTTCCCATCTGAGAAGTCCGTTGTAAAATGTTAGACTCACTTAAATCAAAATAACCCTGCTCAAATTCGGAAAAATGACTATTACTGGTTTGTACTTTTATACCAGCATCAAGAAGAAAATCTTGATTTGGAACATAGAGACAATCAACGCCTTTACAAGTGTTAATTCTAGACATGGTATAATTATTAGAAACTCTACAGCCTTTATCTGCTGGATTATTTGGATTGGTAGGGTTTTGGTAATAAACAAAAACTTTGCTATTAGCATTCTGAGTATTGCTTATTACCTCTGCGCAAGCAGCTTGAGGACGTGCAGAAGTAGGAATATTAGACGGTAAGATAGAGTTTGAAGGATAATTAGGTAATTGAAAAGCAAAGTATTGTGAACCAACGACACCTGAAACAAGATAATAAATATCTTCATAGAATAGTTTTTTAAATGATCGGTTTTCTTTAACTTGTCCTAAAATCGATGCAGTCATATCATTTAATGGAACTTGAGCACTGCTTTCAGTATTGGTCCATCTTGATACCATATTTTGTAAATTTACCGAATAAAAAGCTCCCATACTGTTAATTGGATGATTCGCTGGAGCAGAAGGACTATGAGGATCAATTATTATACTAGCAACTGTTTCATAGTCATTATTCTCGATATAGGTTTCAACAAAGTCTAGCTCTAGCTTTGTTGGAGGCAATTTTACCAAGGATTCGTACAACTGTTTTGCCTGATCCCGTTTTGTTACCTGTGCCATCGAGCTTGAAATAAAAAGGCTTGTGAGAATGAAGGAAGTAAATAAAATCTTGTTCAAAATCCAATCCATTGTTAGACATTCCTTATGGAATTCTTTACTACTTTAATATTGTGAAGCACTGTCAAGTTTTCTCCTAGGATTTAACCGACAAAATCACATCGGCTTTTTATTCTAATACCTTAATAAAAAAGGAATAATTTTTTGATTTGCCAGATAAAATGGGCGAAATCTGAGTTTTCTTAGAGATGGCTAAAGTTTAAACAGGAAATTGGAAAACTTTTTTGCACTTTTTGTTTTAATTTTCTGTGCGAGCAGTTTTAAAATTTCTATAATAGGAGATGTATGAAAATAGTTTCTCTATTTAAAGTGGTCGCTGTTTTAATGGTTCTCACAGGTTGTAATCAACAAACCTATAATTCTAGTTCGGGTGATGCGGAATTAGAAAGTGTCACTTGTTCCGGTTCTGGAGCGGCTCTGCGCTGGTGCCTAGCCCAACAAGTTATACTGAATCAGTGTGTAAACTGTCATACTAATTATCATTCGAACTATGCAGACTTCTCTTCTGAGGACTTTGTAGACAATGATTTGATCCTACCTGGAAATAGTGATGACTCCACTTTATTTCAGTACTTAATTAATGAAGGTGGAACGATGCCTAAGGATGGTTCAGCTCTCAATGATGCTGATTACGATGCCATTCTCAATTGGATTGAGTTATACACTCAATAACTTAGCTCCATTGTAAAATTTATTCCTCAAATCGATAATCACTAAATGAATGAGACGTATTAAATCGTTCACCAGGAGCTGGATCATAACATTTTAAAGAATCAATGAGCGAAGGGTATTTTGAGTGACACCTAGGACTTACGATATACTGTGCACAGTTTATTTTTATTAGCTCTTCACATTGAGTATCGACCAATGGGCAAGAGTTTTGAAACCCAAGATCCTTATAGTCCTCACTGGTATAAATATTTTCAAATAATGAATCTAAATTCTTCGTAAACTTTTGATACATTGATGAATTCACTTCTTTATTTTCAGATATGTAGGCATTCAGTTTGCTCTTGGTCAATGGACTTCGCAAGGAAGTAAATAAAGAGCAGTTTATTCCTTGGTCCCAAGAATGATGAATATAGTCTGCCCAATTCACCGGTTCATTCAAATAGTATTTATTAGATTTTCGATCACAACCCAAATGGGAATTAGGCCCGTTGGTTAAATTTGTATAGAAGTAAATCCCAGCAAAATTAGCGGCCAAATCTCCATAACTTTTTATCCCTGAAACGGTTAATCCGTAAGGGCCACCGATCTCTTCAGTAAGGTCACTTAATTGAAGAGCTTTCTCTAGATTTCTTTTTTTATACTTTTGAAATAATTTAAACCCCATATTAATCATATGATCAATTTTATCAGAACCAATAATTGTATTTGCAAAATTAAAAGCCCTTCTGGGTGTCCAGCCTCTTTTATAAATAGGATTGATAATAGGTAATGTTTTAATATTTTTTTCCACCCACGCTTCTAGGTAGGTACTAGAAAAACCGGCTCCAATTGCATGGTGAATAAGTTTTGTGACAAGGGGAATTTTCCGTTTCATATCAGGCTTACATCTATTTCGTCTTCTTCGGTTGAACTGCTTAAGGGCATCTTTGATTCTTTGATTAGTATGATCATTCAAAGCATGTAAATCTCTAAGAACTTTCTCTCGACTCTGCTTTAACAGCTGCGCCCGAGTTGAGAAATTATCTGTTTCCCAAGCGATGGCCAGATTAATCAATAAAAAAGAAAGACAAAGATATATCTTCATGTTTGATCCTGCTTAATTAAAATTGAAAAAATATAATAGGAGCAAACAAAAAGGCATAGGTACTTTTTGTAATAAATATAGGAAAAATTCAAAAATGTATAAGCCAGTTATCAATAATTTAGACTACTGAATTCGCAGTTTTTCCTGCCTTACTAAAATTCTATTAAACTTACCAAATATCTTGTTGTTAATATAATGGCAAATACTCATGTTTGATAAAAGAGCTTTATTCGATTGATTATTGGAAATAGTCTTGAGAGCCTCTATAGATAATCAAGAGTTGGAAAGTTTGCATTCTTCTTGATACAAGAAATTAGATAAAGGGCAAGTCCAATATCACCAGTCCAAAGAGTGTGTCTTCCATTACTTTGATAAATTGAATGCATTGCAAATGATCTTGCCCTTTCTAGCCATTTTTTGTCACCTGACCGGTCATGAAGTTTTAAAAAAGAATAACCGTTCCCATCGGTGCCATGGCAGATTCCAACTCCTTTTAAAAGAGGACCCGATTCCCAAATAAGCTCTCCTGCTTTCAACAAAATCGACTCAATTTCATCGGAGTATCCTATTGGAAAAGGAGATAGTGAAACAATTGCCGAAGGAGCCCCGTGACACCACTGAACTCTCATTTTTCTATCTTCACTAGTGAACTTATCTGGCCAATTTGCATAATTGATATCTTCTTCAACAGAATCTAAAGTTGTATATATAGTCCTTTCTATTAGTAATTTTCTTTGTTTTTCCGAAAGTAGGTCCATACCTTTTAATAATGGAAAGACATTACCAAAAAAGCCATGAGCAGCTCCGATCAGTTTTCTTTTTTTTCCATAGAGATCTTGAACCCAAATCCATTTACCATCCTTGTCTTGTTGCCATTCATTAAACAAGTAATTTGCATTTTCAAGAAAGAGCTCTTTCCAATGATCGTCCCTTTCCCAATCATATAGAAAAAGAGAAGCTAAAATTGTCCCGGCATTCCCTATATATGCTTCATTCGCTGGGTTTGTTGTATTCTTTGAAATATAATCACTGATTAAGTTACGAGTTTTTTCATCAGGAGTAATTTTATACCTGATTGCTAGAATTCCTACAATTCCAACAAAGTAAGATGGGATTACTTCGTTGGTGTCAGGTTCATCTAAATAAGCATCAGTAATATCGATTATAATTTTCTTGCAATCAAATGGAAGTTCTCTATTAAGTACCTCTGAGATTTGTATTAATCCCCATAAAGTACCTGAAGCTCCATAATACAAAGTTTTCAAAAATTCTCTTTTATTATCTTCATCAGGGTGAGTCTTCCAAAATTTTTTTCTTTTAAAAGAGCTTATTGTTTCTTCAAAAATATTATTGATTTTTTCCCAAGCAATTTCTTCGGACCATGCAATGTTTTTTATTTTAGTGTGTCTTTCTTTTTCATAAAGCATGTTATTCCTAAATTAATTAGTTTATTACCTTTATCTGATATTTTAATTGGTATAAAAGAATCTCGCAATAACCTGAGTATTAATAACTTAAATAGGTACAATTATATCACCCAGCTAATATACTTTTGAGGTTGGAGAAGCAAGAAGTTCTAGGAGAACTGTTTTTTCATCGACGGGAGTGTACGTAAAGTACATGCACCTGGCTTCGCCTGGCATACATTCCGCTTATTTGGTTTTCGAAATACGAAAACCGATATTATGGTTAATAACTGAACTAGAAAAACTAGTTCGACGACGAAATTCGCAGTTTATCCATCATCACTAATATATTTTTGAGGTTGGAGAAACAAGAAGTTCTAGGAGAACTGTTTTTTCAGCGACGGGAGTGTACATAAAGTACATGACCGAGGTGAAAAAGCAGTTTCGACGACGAAATTCGCAGTTTATCCATCATCAAAAGAGGTAACCGATTTCGAATCGGATGGTCGAACTATGAGTATTGGAAAGCCAAGCAGTGCTCATGCCCAAGGTAAACCCATTTTCTAACTCCCAATTTCCATCGATTCCAAGCCCCACAGCAGTGGTACTTTTTGGATTAATCTCTTTAGTTTGTGAATCATTCACATCAGTAGAGCGAATCATGATTGGAGTTGAAACGCCAAAGCTTGCTCCATGATAAACAGACATGGTGTGAATATTTGGAATAAGAAGTCCCCCTAAAACTGTTGCATCTTTAACAAAGTAATTGTTCTTCTCACCTACTGTTGAAACACCCTGAAAACCGCCAATTAATATTCCATAATAGTACATTTCATTACGATAGCGGATATCAAGCAGCATGGTAGTCGCCTTTGAGTTACCTAAAAAGTCTTGCTCGCGATCTCGAACTGTATCTTTTAAAACAAATTTATCAGTCCACAGCATATGGCCAAAACGAATTCCAAATTGATAAGTCATCTCTCTTTGTTCTATTTTTTTGTCGAATCTTTTTAGAGAGGATAATCCTTTTTCCCCTTTCTCTCCGACTCGTCCAGGAGCACGAGAAGCCCAGATAAAAAATCTTTTGGATAAGCGGTACTCTTTTGCGTAATCGTCACCTTTGCTAAACTTTTGATGAACTTGGGTTAGATATAATCCACCAATGCGCACATACACTGAACCTAATTGTGGCCCTACTTTAGCATCAAAACCCTCCATACTGGTTTTTTGTGCAACTCTTAAATGCTTCTTAAATTGACGGGCATAATGAAACTTAATAAGAAGAAGATAGGTATCTCTGGCCTTACTTATGCGGCCCATTTTCTTATAATTTGAGGCCATCAAATTATAAACACCTTTACTCGCTTTCTTTCGGTGAGGAGCATAGTAACCCTTAAGTTTTTTATTTGAACGCTTAAACTGACCTTTGCGATGAAGCTTTTGGGCATATTTGTACATATTCCTTTTTGCAAAGGCCGCAGGTACTAAGAATAGAAAAATTAAAAAAATTCTTAAAACCATAAATGTACTTGCCCAGCGAGATCCCAGCTATCTTCGATAGTGGCAACTTCACTAAATCCTTTTTTATTATAGATATCGACTCTCAATTCAACACCGAGCAAAGGAAACCATTGGAAACCAGGACCCATGCGGTAGAGATGATCATATTCTTCAATATCGTTTTTCAAATACTCATAAGTGTAGACAAAATGAATCCCTCTATTCAAACGGACATAGGACTGAGTGGTGAAATATTGTGACGAGGTCTCTACTTCACTAGAAATTATTTCTTGGGTTACCATCCCGTATTCGGCCATGATGGCAGAACCTGTTCCAAATCCTTGCCGGAATTCGAGAGCATAACTATTAAGTTTTAAATAATCATTCTCACTACTCAAATAGGAAACTCCTGCTCGAGTTTTTTTATCAAAACTATACTCAGCTTTACCAGTAAAGCCTTGCTGCCTCAACTCTTCTTCCTGACTTAAGTTTCCAATAAAATATTGCAATCCTAATTCCCATGTTTCTGAGAAAGCATGAAAGAGTGCACTATGGGCTTGGTCATTCATGGTTAATTGAGGAACACTACGACTATATAAATTATGATCTGGAACTCGAATCCCAAACACTTTGTCCATTAAACCCACATAAAAACCATAATTTTGTTCCGGTAGACGATATCCCACATAATTTTCACGTGAACGATAATTTGGCTCATCATCTTCTTCTATTCCAGCAGGACTTGGAGCATATCCTGCTTCCAAGACAACCAGAACATTGTCATCTTCTCCAAACTTAAACACCCCGCTGGCATTTAGCATCATCGTAATGTCTTTTGCCGCCGCCTGATCCGTTCCTTGATTAGAAGTAAAATTCAATCCGCGATAATTTACCTGAGGTCGAAACCAATCCTGTGAAGGTTGTGAATACAAAAACCCTGATTTCTCTGCCAGAGCTTCATCGGAGGTTTTAGCATCATAAAATGTTCTTGCGGTTAAAGTCGTCGCTCCCACTGCACGGCCATAGTCCGTCAGAGGACCATTCCCAAAGGGATTATAATGACAGTTAATACAACTACCATAGCCATACCCGATCATATAGGGATACGCCTCAATGTTTTGAGAAAAAAGTATTGCAAAAGCCATAATGATTAAAGGCATAATTAGATTAAACCACTTTGTTTAAAACTGTGACAAGTCCAATAGTGATTTCATTTATGGTTAAAACTGATTAGTCAGATATATTATCATTTCTCTTGGAGTTTCCGCTTTGAATAATTCATTCGAAAATTTAATTAAAACTAATTTTTTGCAAGAAGTGAACGAACGTATTGCTCTAAATCACTTATTTCATCTGGAGAAAAAGCGGCCTTCCATCCTGGCATATTTTCTTTCCACTGAGAAATCATCATATAGAATTTAAAATTAGGAACTGTTTGAACCACTTCGCGAAGATTCCGCACTTGCATATCATTTTTAACCGCGTCGGGACCTTTTCCATCCCCGCGAGCTCCATGGCACTTATAGCAATTTTGCTTGTAGATAACTTGTCCCCGAGCGACAGCATCCTCATCAATTGGAGAATTATTATTAATCTTGGTCTTCCGATAATCTGTGGGAACGATACCATGTCGTATTTTTTTATTTTCTTTATAGTAGTCTCTCTCCCGAGAATTCATTTGAGAGCATGAGACTAATAAAAATAAGCTAAGTAATGGTAAAATTAAGTTTCGCATATATACCTTTTACCATGACAGAAGATTAGAAGACAATAGACTTGTCTTTATGATACAAGCCAAAAATGTTAGATTCTTCACAAAAGTTTTCCCTTATCGACATTGAAACCACTGGAGGATCTTCTGGTGAAAATAAAATTATTGAAATTGCCATCATCAACCTTGATGGTAACCAAATTGTCGACCAATACACTACATTAATCAACCCAGAAAGAACCATTCCACCTTTTATTCAATCTCTAACTGGTATTAATGATTTCATGGTAAAAAATGCGCCTAAATATTATGAAATAGCTCGGAAAATTGTGGAAATGACCGAAGGTCGTGTCTTTATCGCGCATAATGTTTATTTTGACTTTAATTTTATTAAACACGAATTTAGCCAGCTAGGTTTTCAATTTAATCGAGAACTCTTATGTACAGTTAGACTAGCTCGTAAAGCTTTCCCTGGTCTTAAATCTTATTCCCTTCGTAATTTATGTAAGCATTTTAAAATTGAAATTGTGAGTGCCCACCGAGCTTTAGATGATGCGAAGGCCACAGTAACTCTGTTTCAGAAAATTCAAAAATGCTCTCTCGACTTAACACAAGAAGTTATTAAAAAGCGAAAATTGGCCCTTCCAGCGAATCTTTCTCAAGATGATATTGAAGCACTTCCCACAACTCCTGGGATCTATTATTTTTATGATAAGAATCATAACTTATTATATGTAGGGAAAAGTAAAAATATTAAGCAAAGAGTCTCCAATCATTTTCGCCCAAATATGAAAAAGGCTAAAGAGATTCAATTAAAAAATTTAATTAGCTCCATTGAATACAAAGTCATGGGGAATGAGCTAGCTGCTCTTCTTTATGAAGCCCAAGAAATAAAAAAACTCTCTCCTCCCTATAATGTGGCCCTCAAGGGGAGCACATTTCCTTTTGGATTATATTTAAATCAAAATGAAAATGGATTAAAGAATCTGAAAATATTAAGGTCTAACGAGCCTTGCTTGTTTCGCTTTAGAAATAAAATCAGAGCGAAAAAAAAATTAGATAAAATATATGAAAGTGCTTTAGGATGTTCGCGAGACTCTCTCCACTTTAATCAACGTCAATCAGACTACATTTCAAAACTTGGAATTGAATCATTCAATCGAATGCTTGAAAGTGTTTATTTCTTTAAGCGACCAGAAAAAGAGAGTTTCTTCTTACAATTGTCAGGAAGGAAAAGTTCAGAAAAATGCTTTATTACCGTAAACCAACTTCACCCGACTAATATTGAGTTTAAAGATCAAAATGGAGATATTGAAGAATCTCTTGGTTTAGATGAAGACCAAGATCTTAAAACCATCACTTTGGACTACTTACTAAAAAAGAAAGTTAAGATGCTTGATTTACCTATAGAGTCTTCAATTTACTAAGAAGCTCCTGAATTAAATCCTCTTCTGGTAAAGTATCAACTAGAATCTGAGGTATGAAAGTCTTAATCTTTTTTTCCTTTAACTGGTTATTAAGATGGGCTAGATGCCGATAACCAATAACGACCGCAACTTTTCTCGAGGAGTATTTATCAATCTGATTTAAAAATAATTCATTTCTTTTTTTTATCATTTCATTTTCATCATTTACTAATTTAACAATTTTCTTTTTCAAATAAGCCAAGGGTTGAGCGATCGTTTTTTTCTCATTATCTTCCAAGGCTGATAAGTATGCCTTACCTTTCTTCTTATCTCCATTGAGTGATTGCTTAATTCTCGTATAAAAACCAAAATAACCTTTCAAATCACTAAAGAGTGATTGATGATGTCTAATAGTGTCTAAATTATCAGCACAAATGACTTTAATCTTATCTCCAAACTCGGCTTTTAACTTCAAGGGAATATGAGTCATAATGGCGGAATAATTTTGATCTTTGGATTTTGACTTGAGACTTTCAAAAGTCCACCCATTAAAATTAGGCTTAAAATTACTGGTTAGCTCACCTTCGCATCCCTCAGCTAATATCGTATCAATCTTTTTTTGTTCGATCCATTCCTTGAGCATGAGATAAATGGAAGTTTGATTGGGAAATTGAGCTAGACTTTTTCCTTTTTCAATATCAATAGTGCTGGCCTTACTTAAAAGATGCCACTGTCCTAATAATGCTACTGTTCTCTCTTCTTCAGAGCAGGAGGCAAAAAGAAAAATAAGCAAAAATAGAAGGTTTAGTCTTTTCATGAAAATATACTAACATAGAGAAAACTTTATCAGCAACTATTGGTGAAACTTAACGTAAGAGTGTTAGATCGCCACTATCATTCACTTCTCTCCCATTTCCCGCTTTAAAGGAAATTATCCAAGCATAAACTCCGACTGCTGCATCTTCATTTTTAAACTTACCATTCCATTGACAATGAGTAGGATTATTTCCGGCACATTCGTAAACCAATGCTCCCCAGCGATTAAAAAGTCTAAAATAAGTTAAGTCTATTTGACTCGGATTTTTAAAGTAGACTTCAAACAAATCATTAACCCCATTTCTATTAGGAGAAAAGGCATTGGGAACGAAAAAGCTCTCCACTACATCCACAGAGAATTCAAAGGTTTTCTCTTCCATACAGTCATGTATAGTTTTAACTTTTGCGGTTATTTTATAAAATGATGAAAGGCCTAAGATTATGTCAAAATTACTACCACTCGAGTGCTCTTCCAATCCAACCCTAAATTCGTTATCATCGACTTTAATGATAGGAGAACCAACCAATGAAGTGGTATTATCAGGATATACTTTATACACTTCCCAAGTTACTTGATAATTTGATAACTGCTCAGTTCCTTTAATACGTGCTACAATTCCATGTTGTTCAAACATTTGATGTTGTTGTTGTTTAAAATTTCCTGGATTGATTTGAAAGTGGGTTGCAGAGTGCTTGCGAAAGTCAATTCCATAGCTCCCTTGATCCAATTCAAATTGGACCAAACTTGGGTCAAAGGGATCAATCGAAACTTTTAGAAAGTCTTCTTCGGCAATTTCACTCCAAGATTCGTCTAATTTTGTGTCATGACAAGTGGTTGACATAGAGATTAAATATTCTTTTCCAGAAATATTCTCCTGTCCAAATTCATTCTTTAAATATGAGTATAAATTAAACTCTTTACTTAAGTTAACAGAATCAGATTCTAACTCATTATCACTCATTAAAGGAAAAATACTAGTATGACTCCCTTGGTGAGAAAACTTCTTTAAAGAATCATAATCTGGATTAAATAATTCAAAATAAAACTCTTTGAAGTTCCCAAAGTCATCTTCATACTTTAATAGTGGTTTGATCCTAAGTTCATCCCCACAACTTAATTTAACCTGCTTTACTTCATCATAAGGAAAATTAATTGGCTGCTGACTATTCTTACTCGCCCAAAACATTGGATTCGAGTGACAGTGGACAGAGACATTGTCATAAAAATTAAATGTAGAGAAATTATAATTTGAATCAGGAGGATTACTGCTTTCTAAACCAAAATCAGTAGATGCCGAAAAAGAATCCGGTTCATCTAGATCCCAAGTGATACGCTGAAAACCTACTGATTGAACATGCTGATAGAAAAAGCCCATGGTGAGAGTATTTTGTTGGTGACTTTGAGGGCGATAGAATTCATCGCTATTTAGTTCGACTCTTTCCCATGTTGTTTCATAATTATCTTGAGCATTCTTTATGGCCATTCCCCAAGGCCCTTCACCATGTGGCTTCTCAAATCGCAATAAGCCGGCTCCTTCATTATTTAACCAAAAGCTTTCATCTGAGTTTAAATAGAATCCAGAGTTACCTAAATTTCCATAACTCCCAGAAAACATTGCATTCGGGTGAATGGAATGATTAACAGTTCCCCCAAGATCATCGTAAAACAAGGCATGCAAACGGCGATAACCAACTCGAGAAGCTCGAGCAAGAGCATAATCAAAGGCAACCTTATAGCGAATAAATGGAACTAAATCTTGAGTAAGTTTACCATTTAAGTATTCAGATCGTGATCCGCTATAGGTATTTCCGTTCATGGCCCATAATGCTGCAATTGCATTCATGTCCCCATTGGGATCTGTTGCTGCCATACTTGGAAATGGAGTTACTCCGGAAAATTGAGTGGGATTAGGCAAAGTCATATTTCCCTGGGTGCACCCTATTTGATCGGCCAGGTTTTGCATGATTCCAAACTCACTGTGAGTTCCGTTCCAGGGGGGAATTCTCATAATTTCCCAGTTTGAGTTTCCATAATTAATAAAGGGCAGACCATAAGAGAATTGATTCCACGCTGTAGGACAATATGTAAAAGGGCTCAAAGAAGTATTAGGGTCTTGAGTCAAATCAACTCCAGCTAACCACATTTGTGAGTTTTGTACTAAATTGATTTCATCTTCTTGGGCTAAAAGACCAAGATTGATTAATAGAAAGATTAGGATCGCGAAAGGAAACGCACGTGCCATCTTATTCACCCCGTAAAAAATGTTTAACCAGCGCTTAATATAGGTAGTTGTAAATTTAGTTAAAGTAAGACTGAAAAATCTATCAATAATCTTTATTCATTCAATTACATTCACATATAATCAGGTGGTTATATCATCAGTCATAAGAGTTATTCCCTCCATTTAGTACCTAAATTGTTATTTTTTTTAGACAAAAAGATTACTTAGAACCTAATAAATAATTCTATTCTCCTAGATAATAAGTTCTATGAGGATAGTATTATTAATACTTCTATTTTATTACTGGCCAAATCTACAAGCCCAACAAAATGGTTCTCATTTCACTTTCCTTGATGAACTTGAATGGAACTTTCAGGTAATCGAAAAAAAAATAGCTTCTCTCTCTATAAAACATTTCTAGTACAGAATACTTCTCAGCAACCAATCATCATTCACTCTCCATCTGAAACTTGCAACTCACGAAATTGTTGCCGAATAGATCGATACACAAATGATCCAATTCTACCCTATGGGATAGGAGAAATAAGAGTTAAATGTACAATAAGAGAGCATGGAAATATTTTAAAAAAATTAAGAATAAAAATCAACAGAGTTAGCCAATACATTTATGTACGAGGAACTATATATAAAAACAAAACTTGCTGCCTTTGTGAATACGCTCAAGGCGAGGACGAGGATAAGTTTAAAAAAGAGTGCAGTGATTGGTTTGAAGTAAATGACTGTAAAAAAACTTCGCTTATTGAGAAAAACTCTGAATTAACTGTTAATCAATTGTGTACTAAAGTCGAACATGCGGTAATGAGCCACTCCTCAAAATATGCCTATGAAAGTTTTATCGATCGCTCGCATCTTTTAATACAGCAAGCTCCAAAAGTAAATATCACCAGCTTTCACTATGGATGCGCAACATTTTGCAATATTACTGATACGGAAAAGTACTTAAAATCAATTCAAGGCAGCTTAAGTAATAAACAAACCATACTCATTGGAGCCAACCAACTAAATCAAAGTTTTTATAAAAATGACCTTGAAGAGTCAACGATTATTGGTTTTTTAGTTTCTAAAAATAGCGTGCAAAGAGAGCTCTACTCTCCTTGCAAAAGAGGAGGCTGCTCAAATCGAAATAAATCCTTTCGATGCCTCAATGACAAGAATAAAGTTGTTACCCAAAGTTGTTGCCTTGATAAAAATGCAGGGTGGTTTGATGACGGCAATTCATGGCAAACGGGACAATCATGTAAAGCACTCACCTGTGAGGATATAGTTGATGCCTATTGTTTTGAATATGAATCTCTCCTGAATGAGTGTACTGATCATCAAGGAAAGACAAGAAAGCTTACTTGCAACTATTGGAGACATTTAAATAAATACACTGGTAAGTATGAGTTTAAAGATTAAATAGTTATTCTTACTTTCTAATTTTAGAATATAAAAAAGGCTGAATTCCTTGCCAATTTCTTTGGGCGAATTATATTAAAATAAAATAATTCAGCTCTAAAAGTTTACCCCCTGAAACACTCACTCTAACTTATTGAAAGATATAGCCTTTTTTAACATTATTGAAAAATGAATCAATTAAAAATTAAAATTGAAGTTACAATGAAGCCACATTTATATTTTCATTAAATTAGGACGTTGGCTGCATATGAAAAAAATTACCCTTGTATTTATTCTTCAATTATTTATTTCAAACTTTTTTATTGGTTGCACTAAGAGTACCCATCATACAGGTGAGCATTCTGATGGAGGTCGATTAATGCTTCAAAGTACAGAATCTTTAATCAATCAAAAGAAAATTGATAGAAAAGAAATCTCACGGGTGAAGCAATCGCAAAAAGCGAAAGCCAGCCGGTTAGCGGAACTTTTGCATGTGCTTTTTCCTGCAACTTATGCATCTCTCGAAAAAAGTTCTAATGAATCGAGCGATTCTCTAAAGTTAAGTACTTAAACTGTTCCTCTGCAAACTGGTGACAATTTAACACTAGAAGTAGCATTCGAATATTCTCAAAATGTCATATTTATTTCATTGCCATCACTCCCTTATTCTCAGATAGTTACTCTTATTCTATCCATTAGAAAACGAGAGATTTATTAGGGAGAAATTATGAAAAAATTAATCATGTTAAATTTTGTTTTATTCTTATCGGCCACACAATATGCACACGCAGATTGTCGCATGAATTATACTTTTGAAATACTTAGCGACAAGGTCACAGAAGTAGGAAAAAAGAACCTAGGAATTGTTGGTCGGAACCTAATTCGCAAGAGTAAAAAAATGAAGTATGTCAGTGATGGAAGCGAAAACTTAATGATGCAAGCAACTTTTATGGAAAGTTTAGACAATAGCAATACAGACCGGTTTCAAGCTTTTGTTTCTCTAAAAGTCTTTAAACTGGATACTCAGTCAAAAACAGAAATTGCTCAATTTCAAGGGTACGGAATCAGCAAAAAACTTGAAAAAAATGCTTACGCTTCAACACAGTTTAAAACTGCACTAAAAGATGCATACAAAAACATTGACTCTTGTAAGAAGATTAATAAGCTCTAATCCAAGTGTTTTAGAATTTCCTTAAGATGAAAAGGAAGTAAATTAACTTTAGTATAAACACCATGCCCGAGAGCTGTTTTAAAAAAATTTGGTAGATTACCTTGATCACGGTAATCTACCAATAGATTTTTACCATTTCGATGCAATCTCTTTCTAGTTTTAATATTCTTTTTCAACTCTACAATATTAGACCCCTCTCCTAATAGTTGATTTAACTCTGTATTAATCAAAGCTTCTTCATTAAGAGGAGAAACGATATCTGATCCTGCGATTCCCCACTGCTGTACGTAATCTCCATCTCTCGTTGTCAATAGACCAGAGAAGCTTCCTCCAATGGGCTCATTCCCTCTATGATTAATAAAATGGATGAGTTTCATTTTTGGTGAAATGTGCCATTGATAACGTGGTGGGGTTCCTAAGGTGACAAAAGTAAATTTTAAGGTTTTAAGAAATTTGAGCTTTTTTTCAATCATTAATAAATTTTTTCTTCCCACAATTCGAGATAATTTTTTCCGAAAAAAAATATTATTAATGATCAAACTCATCAAGGCAAAAATTTGACCTGCATGACTGTGGCCGATTAACAGAATGGAGCTTTTATAATCATGTTTACTAATAATACTTTTTAACAATTTAATTGCACCATTCACACGAGCGAGGTGATTATTTCCCGAACTCCAAGTAAATGTTTCTGCAGGAAAGTCACTATCAACTAACTCCTTTAACGAGGAAATATGAAAAGAGTTAAAGTTTCCAAAATCTTTAATAAAGGCAAGATGGTTTTTATGTCCGTATTGCTGAATTTTTTCAATTATAGGTTTTCCATTCTCTGGAAATAAGTAAGAAAGCAAGCCATAGATATGAAAAGGATCATTTCCCACGAAAGTTCCATGCACAAAATAACAAAAATCGTATCTTTTTAAAAAGGTATCTTTTTCAAGTTGAGTCAAGCTAAGCTCTTCAGAGGGAATTTGATTCATTAAATATTTTGAATCCGGATGAATTGCCTCTTTATAATTCTCGACAGAAAGGTAATTTAAAATTTTTCTCTGGATATAGCGAATAAGTGCTATTCCCAAAAAAAGGGAGCAGAGTGAGCTTATAATGAGAATAAAAATTATCTTAAACATTTAGTCATATTCCACTAATTTTCCAAAAAAGTAATATTTTTCAATAACTTATCCATTATTATTTTAAGTACAATTCAAATCTAGAAAATGGAATAAATATATATCGAAGTTTACTTGCTAAAAAAAGTTAATCGGTAAAGTATTCTATATAAATTTACCCAAAATAATTGAATACAAAAAGCTCTTAACTAGCTAAGATTTATAATCAAACTGATTTATGGAGGATTAAGTTGGGGATTTTAGACCGCCGGAAAAAGCAGGGTGCTGAAGGGTTTAAAAGTTATGTACAAAACCTTGAAACCTCTCCACAAAAAACATTAAAAGAAATTTTAAGAATATCAGTATTAGATGATTCTATTTATACCAAATGGGCCGTACGAAATATTCTCACTTTTACTCAAGTGCTAAACCTAGACGATGATACCGTTGATCTCATTGTGGATAAAATTCCAAATTCGTATACACTTTTCTGTAAAGCTTTGCATGGACGAAGAGAGTTGGAAGAATCATTCACAAAAAAAATAAGCCGCCAACATCTTAGTAAATACAAGGATGAAAAAGAATACATCACCTCTGTCAAAACACCGGTACAAGAAACAGTTACGTTCACCATTATAAAATATGTAAGAAAATTCCAAGATGAAGGACAAATACAGGATTTAAAATGGGACATGCCTCCCCAAAGTATTATTGACTACAAACGCCCCGATACGGTCAATGGTGTATTCGAATTTAGGCACGAAAATGGTGAAGTCTCGGCCAGAGGACCACTTGCGGCCTATGAGAGAACCGGTGATTGGCAGCATTTTTATGTTGGAGGAGACCTCATGGCCGAAGGAAGCTATAATCGTGGAAAAAAAGAAGGCCTATGGACATTTTTTGCTCTTGATGGCTCAATCCTTGCCAGAGGTGAATACAAAAGTGATGAAAAAGTTGGCGAGTGGGAAGTTAATGATTAATTAATTCATTCATCATTATTAATTTTCTATCCAAAAGTTTGTACTTTTTAATACATTTATTTTTTGCTGATCATTCAATGAAAGGCTAGCATCATTGGGATTTTCAATTGTGGCCATTTTAAAAATTACCTCTATGGTTTTCATCGCATTTTTATGCTTTAAACTCGGATGAACTTCACCGATAAAATATAACTCTTCATGCAATTGAAGTAGTTCCTGATGAAAAGCTTTGCCCAAAATATTTTGTTCTCCATCTTGATTATAATGATGAATTCCTAAATTATTCCAAATATTAATATCATATTCCAACAAACTTCCTTCTCTAATCACCGCTTGAAGTTGCATGCAATTATCATGGTAATTTCTTGCCACTCCATTATCCTTAATGTCTGTGAGCGGAACATCACTTTTAGAACCGTAAACATTAATCCTACCAATTCCAGTACTGGGATCTTGAGCTTTTAATAATTCATTGTATAAGTTATCATTCCCGGGCACCTTAAAGTATTTTAGCAAAGCATATCGCACTTCAATATTATTCTTTAATAATAAGCGATGGAAATTTGAGTCCTGACGGCTTCTTTTGATTTTAAAATACTCGAATGTTTCTAGACTTCTTAAAAAAGCTTTTCCCCAATCAGTTAGTCCGCCATTTCTAACGAGGAAAAATTTTTGATTTATTCCAGAATTATTTCTTCCATCATGGGGAGCCACCATTATATTATTTTTATATTTAAGATTGGCATTTAGAACTAAGGAATGGTTACCAACTTTTTCGTATACAGGCTCAATTCCATCAAGTTCAACTTCAAGAGATTTATACCATATTCGACTTTTATAAATCTTTGATGCCGGGGTAAAGCAAGCAACCACATCTCCCCCACTCCCCTTGTCATGGCCATCTTTGGCCAATACCAAAATATGATATTGTAAACTAATGACTAATAATAAATAGACCTTCATGAACCCCTCTGAATTGATACTAAATTTGACCAAGCCTTCTCAAGAAGAAAACTTATTCAAACAATGAATATAAAACTTTAAAATCCTCTGAATTAAATTCTAAAGCTAAAAAAACAAATATTAAGTATTCTTAGAAATTGGAATAAGTTGAACGTTGAGATTATAAACCTCGTTTCTCTCACCATCTTCTAAAAAATCTGACAACTCTCTTCTGAATTTTTTTATTTTCTCAAATGCTTCAGGTAATTTTGATTTATCAATGGCCATGGAAATAGAACTAATATTTCTAAGATCATTCTCACTTCCATCCACTGATTCCATCGCTTGAATTAAATTTTGCTTGTGTGATGCCCTGAGAGCAAAGGAAGGGATACCATCAGTGGTACTAACCTTTTCATTAACCAATATATAACGGTCTTTTTCTATTTTTAATAATTTCAATTTTAATAATATTCTGAAGCACTCCTCTAGTCTTTCTAAAGTAATATCTAACTTCTTCGCCAACCATTCATCATTACCAGTATACGCATCTAATTGGACTGCCGAAAGAATGGCATAGTACTCCCAATCTGAAATTAACTTAAAAGTGTCAGAAGAAAGCATAAAATATTTATTGTTTTTATGATCTTGGATAACTTTTCTGGCTAATAATTGTTTTTCTTTTGAGCGACTGAAGTTATGATTGACGAGAGCCAAAAAGTAGCTCTGTTCCTCTAAATTCAATTTTAGTTTCTTGGCAATTTTTATTGCGGACTTTTCAGACAAACCACCCTTACGATTAAGTATTTCACTTAAACGGCTAGGGGAAATATCCAAATCACGAGCGAAGGCCCTAAGCGAGTATTGAGGATTATATCTTAAGCGGCCATCGAACTCGTTTCGAATAAAAAACAAGTAATCAATCTCTTCTCTGCTCATCGTGAAGCATATCTATGACGAGAAGAATCTTAGAACAACTAGCAAAAAAAATTTTCACGGTTTTATCATTTTTGATTCAACTCTAGATGAGTAAGTACTTAATAAGAAATAAAAGTTAACTTTAGATATGATTTTTTTTCTTAACCTTGATCAAGTTTTAACATTTTTACTACGAACCTTCTTACTCGCTTTGTAAACAAAGCAATCATCCTTGGTGATGGCTTGGTAATGTTCAGCTTCATCAATAATGATTTGAGCAGTGGTACTTTCAACAGCACATATCTCCACGCGCACTCCTTCACCTTTTAAATGTCGCACAAGCTCTATAAAGTCTGAGTCCCCAGAAAGAATGATTAAGCAATCAACTTTTTGCGCCAACTGAACTGCTTTAATACTTAGAGGAATATCTGCAGACTTATGACAAGGATGTACTGATCCATGATAGTTTTGCTGAAGTCTTTCCGCTAGCTTTGAGGAAATATTTTTTCCTTCACGGAAATAAATTAAGCGATTTAATGCTCTATTATCTAATAGCTTTGGGATGAGGCTATCAAAATTTATCATGGCATTTTTTAATTTAAATTCACTTTGAATACTTCTCTCAATATTATTTCCATCCACCAAAATTGCTACTGTTTGCCCAATATATATATCTTGATTTTCATTCATAAAACTCTCTCCAATAAGTTTTCGTAAGAGAAAACTTGTCTAACGACTTATTCTTTTTAATAAATCAAATTTTAACCTAAGAGATATGATATTAAAATCAGCACCGCATTTTTAGGATTTTTTTAAGCATAAAAAGAGAACAAATAAACTAATTAAGCTTAGAACAAAAAAACTTAAGGTGAGAGGAAAAACTGTCCCTTCATAAAAAGAGCCTATAATGACCCCTAGAATGCCACTAATCAGAGTCATTAGTGAACCTATAACAGAATTAGCAACACCTGCGATGTGACCTAAGGGTTGAACCGCAAGTGAGGTCAAATTCCCCATGAGGATTCCAATAAATAAAAAAGTAACCCCCAAATAAAAGATAAAGGGCATTAAGGAGATTAACTGATCATTAAAAACTAAAAAAACATTTATTGGAATAGACAAAATAAAAATGCCCAAAAAGCAAATTTTGGTCACGAGTTCCATGGAATAATGCTCGAGAAGTTTACTGTTTACAAATGAAGCAAAACCTATAAAAAGGGCCAACATTGCAAAGTACTGAGGAAATTTATCTCCAAGAGCATATTGCTTTTGGAGTATTTGTTGAGAAAGGCTTAAATAAGCAACGAAAGAACCAAAAATTAATCCACTTATCAAAGTGTAATATCGACTTATTGGATTGATCAAAGTCTCGAAAACACCATTTTTAATTTGTTTAAACTCAAATGGTATCCGATTAGCTTTTTCTAAAGTTTCAGGTTGGCGTATCATTAACCAAAGACCACATATCAATGCCACGAATAGAAAGAAGATGAAAATAAATCTCCAATGAGCAAAAGTTACAATTAATTGTCCAATAAAAGGTGCTAAGGCCGGAACAAGAACAAATATCATCATCACCAAAGAAAGAATTTTTCCCATGGATTGACCTGAAAAGAGATCCCTAATCATGGCCAGAGTAACGACTCGCGGAGAAGCAACTCCAAAGCCTTGCATTACTCTTCCAAGAAGCATGACCTCCATTGACTCCGCCAAATAAGATATCAAACAACCCAACCCAAATAAGATTAATCCAAAATAGATCGTTACTTTCCGACCAAAAGAATCAGAGATAGGGCCAAAGATTAAAATCCCTAAACTCATTCCTAAAAAAACTGATGAAATAATTTGTTGAACATCATTTTTATTTACAACTTTTAAGTCATTACCAACAACCGAAAGTACAGGTAGCATCGCATCGATGGTAAGGGCGACCATACTCATGAGAAGTGCCATTAAGGCAATAAATTCTGACTTATTTTGTATTGATTTCTGCATCCATAAAGACTAGTTCAAGTTTGATTAATTTCATAGCCTTTAATCATTCTCAATCTAAAAATACATATCATTTTATTAAGTTTACCTAGCTCGAAAACTCGAAATCGATCACTGTATAATATCTACTATGTCTAAAATTATTAAGTATTATATTGTCACTGAAGATCAACAAAATCTAGAATATGAGATTCAACTAGATCCTATGAACTCAATTATGAAACGAACTTCCAGTATCCCTCCAATGCCTTGGACAAATTTGGAAAATTGTAAATGCGAGAGTTGTCCTCTCAATGTAAAAAAACATAAGCAATGTCCTGTGGCCGTCAACCTTTCAGACTTTATTGAAACATTTAAGAACCAAAAATCATTTAGCAAAGTAAGTACAAAGGTAGTAACAGGGCAAAGGACATATTTAAAAGAATCTGACCTACAAACTACTTTAAAGTCTATTTTTGGCTTAATAATGGCAACAAGTGGATGCCCGATTCTAGACCCACTAAGACCAATGGCCAAGTTTCATTTACCATTTGCTACTATTGAAGAAACCATGATGCGCTCAATCTCTATGTTTCTTTTGCGAAAGTATATGGAAGATGAAAATGAGAACGTGCAACTCAATTTAGATCAATTAAATGAGGAATACAGAAAAATCGCTCACGTTAATCAATGGATTGCAAAAAGACTAAATACGATCACACGAACTGAAGAAGGTGAAGCAGATAAAAATGCCATTAGCCAGCTCAATAATTACACTCAATTCCTAGCTATTGAAATCGAGTGTAATTTAGACTCTATCAAGAAGATTTTTGATTAAATCACATCACAATTATCAAAAACGAGCACTAAGTCTAGAACATCGTTCTCATAAAATACATGTGTATTTTTAAGAGATTCTTCCTCAATTCCTTGTATCGAAAACGAAACCACACCATCATCCCCAGTCAGTATATTTAAAGGCAAATAAAAGAACTGATGCAAGTTATCATCAATGATAATTCCTTTAGGATCTACCAAGTTAAACTGTAAACGCAATAGCGATGTTGATTCTGGATAGATATCGAGTATATAACCACCAGAACTTTCGCAAGTCATGCCATGTGGTGGTACCTCAATTTTTTGGGCCATTGCACCAGAAGTAAGTAAAAAAGATAGAAATAAAAGTGTACGCATAAATAACCTCCTCTCCGAATCTACTTCATTTCAAAAACAAGCAATCCAGTCAAGAAAAACAGCTCTATAGTAACTGTATAATTATTAAATCGATGGTGAGTTTAGTCTTGTAAGCAAAGAGGGAACACTTTATAGTAACAAAATAATTTTATTGTTGTGAGGACTATATGAAATTTGATACTTTTGTTGAAAAAATCTTTGATTACTTTAAAACAGACTCTAATTTTTGCGTTTCCGCTGGGCTAGACACAAACTTGGGAAATCTACCTGATATTGGTAAAAATAATTACCTTAAGAAAACAGCTAAAGTCCAAACCTTACTCAATACAATTAAGGAAATTAATCCTGATGACTTAAACCAAGATGAGCGTATCGACCTTGAATTAAGTGGGCAACTCCTCCTTCGTGAAAAAACATTTCTAGAAATGACCATCGATGGAGAACTCGTCTATTTTAAAATGCCAAAAGCTGCTCCCATGATCGTGGATCCCTTATTTTATTTATTTGCCACCGATCCACGCGAACCAAAATATCGTTTAGTAAACGTACTTACTCGAATTGAACAAATTCCTCAATTTCTTTCCCAAGCACAACAAATTTATCAAAAGCCAGTTGAGAGATGGGTTAAAATTGAATTAAGTCAGTTAAGAGAAATTCCAAGCTTTTTTGACTCTCTTTTGGGCTGGGCAGAATCAACCCAATTCAATGGCTACGAGAAACTTCAAAAGTCAATTCAAGCTGCGAATGCTTCAATCCAAAAATATCAAACTTATTTAGAAAGTGCTTCAACCACAAAAAATATTTTTATTGGACCTGAACAAACTCAAAATGTCCTGAACTCAGCCGGTATCAAATTATCATTTGATGAATTATTTGATATTGCCAAAAATTTTAACAAAGATACTTTTGCTAAAATTGACGAACTCAAAGACATAATTATTAAAAAATATGAATTAAAAGCCGAATCCACCATTGAAGAAGTAGATGAGTTTTTAAAGGCTAAGTACAAAGTACAACGTCCCGTCGATTCAAAAGGTTTTCAATATGTTCTCGACTATTACGAAAATGAAGCTAGTAAAATTGAAGCTTTCCTAAAAGATAAAAATTTATTCCCTATAATGGATGATCAAGAGATGATGATTATTCAGACTCCTAAGTTTATGGAAGCAGTTATTCCTGCTGGTGCCATGTGCCCTCCTCCTAGCTTTCGAACAGGAAATAAAAAGAGTATTGTTTACTTAACTTTGAAAGAAGAACTTTTAGACGAACATTGCACACTTAGTATTCCTATTATGATGGTGCATGAAGGAATCCCTGGGCACCATTTGCAATTATCTTGGGCCGCAAATAATCCATCTGTTATTCGAAAGCTAACCATGGCCAATGATCTGGCCGAAGGTTGGACCACAATGCTGGAAGACTATATGGTTGATGTTGGATACATTTCAGAAAATAAAGACGAAGTGGTTTTTCTGGGGAAACGAGATCTTTCTCGTCTCGGAGCTCGAGTTGCCATCGATCTATACTTCATGACGGGAGAGAAGAAATACCTGCAAATTGTAGATAACCTCACTTTTGATTCAGAAGATCCCTTTGTTAACGCTGGAAAACTTCTGCAATACTTGACTGGTTTTACGGATGCGCGAGTTCAGGCAGAACTTAATTGGTACTCACAAGAGCGTGGCTACCCTCTATCTTATTTAACCGGAAACCATCTCGTAAATAACTTAAAGAAGAAATTCCTTGAGCAAGGTAAAGGCGACGACCAAGCTTTCCATGAGGCTTATCTAAAAGCCGGGAATATGCCGGTTTCAGTATTAGAAAAAGTCCTACTCAATTAGTTTAGGCACTGGCAATTTTAACATTATAATTTCGATATCTAGTATGGACTTTCCTCTAATTCTGGATAAAATCAGAATTTATCAAATGAACTAACTTTACTATTATTCAAATAATTATAGGTGCTCCATGTCACTAAATGAACAACGATGTACATTCGCCATTATTTCCCACCCTGATGCAGGGAAAACCACGGTCACTGAAAAACTCCTGTGGTTTGGGGGGTTATTAAGAAAAGCCGGAATGGTAAAGAGTAAATCGGGCGATTACGCAAAATCTGACTGGATGGAGCTGGAAAAACAAAGAGGAATTTCTATCACCTCCTCAGTTATGAGCTTTAACTATAAAGATCGTCCCATGCACCTTTTGGATACACCTGGTCACCAGGACTTCTCTGAAGATACCTATCGAACGCTTACGGCCGTTGAATCGGTTTTAATGATGATTGATTCAGCTAAAGGAGTTGAAGCACAAACCATCAAGCTAATGGAAGTGTGCCGATTGCGAGACACTCCTATCGTTACCTTTATGAATAAGTTTGATCGTGATTCCATGGACCCCTTTGAGCTTCTGGAAAATTTAGAAAAAATACTAAGTATTCAATGTGTTCCCATGACCTGGCCGATTGGACATGGAGTAACCTTTAAAGGCGTCTACGATTTTCGCAATCAAAAGATTATGGTGTATAATGATAAGTTTGACCCACTCGATTCAAAAATAATTGATGCCAGTGACCTAAGCTCTCCTGAGGTGATTGAATATATAGGTGTTGAACTGAAGGAAAAATTAGAAGAAGACTTAGAAATGGTTAAGGAATGTATTTCACCTTTTAATAAAGATGAGTACTATGCCGGTATTCAAACTCCGGTCTTTTTTGGGTCGGCCTTGTTTAGTTTCGGCGTGCAAGAAGTTCTAGATATGATTCATCAATTTGCTCCTGGACCTAAAATATATCCGGCTAAAACTTATCCTGTTACTGATTCATCATCACTGCGAGATGTGGCCCCCACTGAAGATAAGTTATCTGGTTTTATTTTTAAAATACAAGCTAATATGGATAAGAATCATCGCGACCGTATGAGCTTTTTACGAATTGTTTCAGGCAAGCTTAATCGAGGTGACCGAGTTCATCATGTACGCTCAGGAAAAGACGTTAAAATTGCCACCCCTATATTCTTTCAAGCTCAAGATCGAGATATCTTAGATACTGCTTACCCGGGTGACATCGTAGGGATCTACGATAGCGGAAAATATCAAATTGGTGATACTTTTACTAATGGTGAGAAAATTCAGTTCATGGGAATTCCATCCTTTGCTCCTGAGCTCTTTATGAAAGTAACTTCCAAAGATCCCATGAAAGCAAAGCACCTCGAAAAAGGCCTAATTCAGCTTTCAGAAGAAGGGGCCACTCAGCTTTTTATTCGTCAAGTAAATAACCAAAAACTGCTTGGTGCTGTGGGAAAGCTGCAGTTTGAAGTGGTAAAGTTTCGACTTGAAGATGAATACAAAGTGGAAGCTATTTACGAAGCGATGCCTTTTAATGGAGTTCGCTGGTTAAAATTTCCCGATGAAAAATCGCGAGATCATTTTATTAGCCATAATGCACAGATGATTTTTAAAGATGGTAGAAATCGTTTTTGCTTTGGGTTTAAGACACCTTGGGATTTAAAATTAGCCCAGGAAAAAAATCCTGAGGTGGAATTTCACACAACTTCAGATAAAGTTTAATTGGAAATTACAATTCGTTTTCTTCCATTCCCATATTTTGAAAGTAGCGCCTAAATTTATTTTGACTAATAACTTTATATTTTAAATCATTTTTCTTTGCCAGTTTGCGAGCTTTTCTTTTCGAAAATTGTTGAATAAATTCAGGGCGACACATTTCTTTTGTTTGGTTTAATTCTGAAATTTTTTCTGCAACTTCCTCAACTGTAAATGGATCTAAATTTCTTTTATCTCGTTTTCGATTCAATTTATCCACAAATTTTTGCAATCGGATTCCTGTCCCAACCTCTGCTTCCATCATTAACTTTAACATTTTTGAAGTTCTTCTTAACTTAGCAATTTGAATTCCCGTCCCTACTAGATACCCCACAATAATGGTCGCCCCTACGGCCGTGGAAACATAAATTGCTCCTTGTGCTCCAAAAGAAACTGCGGAATAGATTTGACTTATTCCACCAAAGGCTCCACTCGCCGAAACAGTAGAATATCCCCAAAGACCTCCTGCTGCAGCTCCGATACTCGCTCCAGCTGCCACAGCAACTGCTGTGGCCCCAACAAAAGAGAGTGGTTTAAAAGATAGCTTTCTGAGCAATTTCTGGCGATAACTTTGGTAATCATGTGCACATGTTGAATTAGAAGGAAGCTCATTTAGATAGTGCCTGGCTTCTTTAAAACTAATTTTATTATTTTCATTTTGATCGATTTGAAAAGATTCCATCCCTTTATCTGGATCATCATAAGCTTCATAATTAAATTCATTATATCCCTCGATGAATAAAGTTCCATCATGAGCAATAATTGAAAAAGAAAATAAACAAGAAATAATTAATCTTAAAATCATAGTATCTACTCTTGAAAGTTCTTAGTAATTCTAGATTTTAAGGTAAATTAAACAATAGATAAGTGAACAATTCATAAATTGAAAATTATACTTAATAAAAAAGAGAAGAACGTGGGGACTTATAAAAAATTGTCCTATAAAAAGACAAGCTAGGAAGTTTTCCCAGCCTATCTGTTTAAGTTTAGAATTATTCAGAAATTCGAGCAATTAAAATATCAGAATTATCATCATCTTCGGTATAATCAGCTAAGGGGATTTGAATATTAACTTCAGATTCTCCAAAATACTCAGTGAAATGCTTAAGTGTTGAAAAGTTTTGATAAGCAAAAGGTGCTCCATGACGTTTGAACTTTAAAGTTTCTCTATAGTCAGATCGAACCACATTATAGATATAATCACTTATACTACTTCCTTCAATATTAAAGGCCCAGTCCCCATGAGATGACATGTCCAACTCTAACCCTTTAATTCGTACGACTTCTCTGGTGTAATTTTTAAGGATCGATTGATTTTTTTCATCTTGAGTTGTGGCATAAGTATTCACTTTAACACTATCTTGAATCTTCATAACAATTGAGGAGTTATTTCCGCCATTATCAACTTGCTCAACGGCCACAACTAATACTTTTAGTCCTAACTCCACCGCATTTTGCAACTTAAGATTCATTTCACTGGTGTGAAACTCATCACCTTTTTCCACTTCATAATTTAATGAAATATAGTCATAAATGGTTTCAAAAGAAATCTCTTCTGCTTTTTTTCCATCGATAAAGTCTTTATCAATGAGCAAAGGAGGAGATATTCTTTTATTACCATACACTAATGTCTTATCTTCGCTTCCCCCGCGTGTTCCACGGCTAGGAAGCCCTGCTGCGACTGTTCTAACTTCTTGGAGTCTCTCTTTAATTTTTCGATTCTTTCTTTTAGTGATATCAACAAAGCTAATGTCTTCTACTTTTGACTCTTTAACAAAAAACATTTTCACTAATTTTTTATTTGGAATTGATGTTCCAGAAACCAATTCATAGCGACTATAAGTTGTGGACTCGGTATCCTTCTCTTTTAACTTAACCATTTTAGGAGATACGGAGTAACCAACTGTATCGATACTATCTGGATCCACATTGTGGGCACAAGGATAAATAGTTGTAATGTTCAAAATTAATAACCAAACGAGAGCGATTTTTGATTGTTTCATGAATAATCCTTAAAGTTATGTGTGTAAGTATCATTCTAAAATGTTGATAAATTCATTCAAGAGCAAACTAAGAATTATGAAACTTTAACTAAGTAAAGGATTCAATCATTTTATTAAAACAGATGTTAGATTGCACTTTCTTGTGCTTTTTATAGATATTTTATTTCTTACGTAAATAAAAGAGCACTACTTTTAGTAGTACTCCTTACCAATAAGCTTCTTACATTTCTTTCTACCCAAACCAAGCCACTTTCCTACTTTTTTATTAACTGCTTCTCGGCAAGATTTTTTTACTTCGCCAACTCTCATTTCATCTCTCACAAAATGAACTGGCTCTCCTTTGGAGTCCTTGCCTAATAGATGCATTGCCACAGATGATGGAATCCAATACCCTGCTGGTGCAACAATATAGTAACAATCATTCTCTTCACCTTTATAGTTAATAGGAAATGTACGGCGAACAAACATTCTCTTGATTAAGTCGTGATCATCTGGCTTGATCTCACGGCAAACTTTGTTGCCAGCAAATTTCTCAAACCAAGTCTCTAAGGGGACCGCCGATTTTATTTTTCGGCTAAACCCGCGATCGACTGCAATTAGATTTCCATTTTCATTCACAACTGGAGTAACATGGTACCACCAATTTTTACTACCTGTTGTTCCATTTTTTTTCGGAGTATAAAATATAAATGCTTTGGCCCCTTGAACTTTCATTTCTCTTTGCATTTGCCAAAGCCACAGCATGGCACGGTTAGCACAAATTGATGAGCTCAATTTAATAAAACTTCTATCAAGTTGATTAAAAATCTCTTCTGATGTAATTCCTTTTTCTGATATATCTTCTAAGGTTGAATTAAAACTTGGAAGTGGATAATCAGTTGCATAAGAAAACTGAAGAACTGCCAATAAAGAAACCAAAAATTTTGTCATGAATCCCCCTTAATGAGAGATTACATATTCAATCCAAAACTAATTGTAAAAGATTAGAGGATCAGACTTGATTCTTGTTAATCTAAAGGAAGAGTATATGCTCCATGAGTACAGGATTTGAGAGAATTTTTACCTAGATAAAAGAAAGTATAACATTAATCTAAAAGGTTTTGATTAAAGAATTTATTAAATAAATTTAAGATATTTAGACCACTGTAGCCATTCTCATTTGCCCATTTTGCCAAATACTTCTTAAAATCGCTCTGATTATACATATAATTTTTTGAGCTGATTCTCGACTTCACAAAGTCTCTTAATAAATCATTTAACCGATCATTGAGTTTATAATTGATATGGGAAAAAAAGACTGCCCCTGCGGCATACGCATAATCTTTCCCAAAGCTAGGGTTTCGAGTTCTTCTCTGATAGACAGATTGATGAGGTAACCCCACATACTTGCGAGGTAGATCTTTTAGTGAAGAGTATGGATCAACAAATGGTTGGCCAGGAAGCCATCGCCAAAACCAATGTCCACCATCACGCCACCTTGCTAATCCTTCATCTATCCAGGCAGACCTTCCACCAGCAGGGAATACTCCACGCCCAATATATTGATGATACAGTTCATGTCCTAAAGAAAAGAAACTGGTTCTCGTGGCACCAAAATGCTCAATCCCCGAAAATTTCTCCCCAACATACACGATCATTTCTTTATGAGGAAAAGCTCCAAAAGTGCTAGTTAATTCCTGCATAAGTTTATACGTTTGTGGCCAAGGGTTTGTTAACTTCTTATACCCCATACCTGCACTAAACCGATCTTCAAATAAAAGATCTTTTTTTCCATATATATAGAATATTGCTCCTTGCACTGTCCTAACAGGATATTCATGAAAATAACCTTTAGCAAAGGTATGAAAAAAGATTGAAGCAGAATTATAAAATTCAGGATAACTTAAAACGTAATGATAATCTGAGATTTTAAATCTTTTACTCTTAATATCGTTAGTAATGATTTTTTGCTTCTTAAACTTATTTGCAAATTTAATCTCCATAGTCATTGGATATTGATCAAACTGCAAATTTGCTGGTAAGTATCTTTCTAGCAACTGTCTTTTACTGTTGCCATCACAAAATTCGAAAACAAAATTAAATCCACTTTTTTTAGCAAACCGACTCGCTTGATTGGCATTTTTAAGTGTATGAAAAAAATAGAGAGAACTCTTTGAGTCTCTCGGAAATAAAAGGTATTTGTCTGCATAATACATTGGTTCAACATATGAATTGAAATTTGTTTTATAAAAATTCACCCGGCGAAGACATTCAGATTGATAATATTTATCACAAACAACAGTACTTTTTTTCTTAATCGGTAAATAGACTTCTAAGTTTTCACTTGGTACTAGATCAAAAAGTGGGTACCCAGATTTATATATATTAAAATCCAATCGGCTAACAACTTCAATATTATTATCTTCCAAAAAATTGAGCTGGTGATAAGCCTGATTAATGTCCATGAAGATTAGTTTACGAGGTCCATCCATAAAAGAAGGAGGCATATACTTGACTTGGGCCAATATACTCCAAGAGAATATAAACAGTAATACGGTAAGAATTCGCATTAGAAATAGTTACATTTATAAAGTCATTCTAACTATGACTCTTGAAAAATTTATAAGATATTCACTGGAACAATAGCAATTATTTAAAGAATAATTTCAGACACTTAGACTTTCAATTGGCGTGAAATTTTTTTTGCCGCTAAAAATGCCAATGACCACCCATTTTTATAAAGATTTGCGATACAAAATGTATTGGGCCCAATCTCACCAATTTTAGGCATACGCTTTTTACCTTTATAGCGGATACCTGTTTTGAACTCTCCTTCTGCAATTAAATACTCTTGCTGAACTAAAGGAGATAATTGAGAAATTATTTTCTCCACTTCATCTTGATTCATAGATACCGAATTAGCGTTGGATGTTGAACCAAAGAGTGAACAGTTTTTCTTTTGCATAAAATGGTGTCCATCACAATTAAGAGAAAATGATTTTTCATTTTCCTGATTTACTTGCCAAAAAGACCCGGCAACAGGTTGTGACTTCTCCTCGACAACAAATTGAGGGATTGATCCCATACAATAAATAATATTATCAAAAGAACCATATGTAGATTTTCCACCTTGAAGAGTAAGATTATCTTGACCTATTATTTTATCTTCAACTTGTTTTACACTAAGTTTCTTTTCGTAAATACTTTTAAGTGAATCTAAAAAAATATCTGGTTCAATTAAATAAGCTTTTTCCTTAAAAAATTTTTGCTTATGATTGATACATAATTCAATTAATTCATCACCACTTTCTTCTTCATAAACAGCAGCATATCTTGGTTTAATTTTTTTCTGATAAGATTCCAAGCTTTTCCCTATTATATACTCACTCGTAGTATCCACACCGGCCCCAGAAAAGTTCTCCAAGAAACTTTCAAACTCATTATAGGCATCGACAATAAGGTTACCCAACTCAGAGATTCCTTTTTGAGTCGCCCGTTTTGCGACAACTGCAGTAGAGTTTCTTGAGCAGGATGAAATTTTTGATGAAGAAAATTGATGAACTTCAATTACTTCACTTTTTAACAAACTTAAATTGTATAATAAAGATCGAGCGGCGATTCCATCGCCAATTATTGCTATTCTCATCATTTAATCTTTTGTAAAATGTTATAATTAGTAATGACCTATAATACATCGCGATCACAAGAAGAGAAGAGAATTATACTAAACTATACAACCTTTACTTTGTCTTTCTACAAAATAAATTAAAATAACTTCGAATAAGCATTTGTAACTTTGTATTTTGTGTCATGGGATTCAATTCCCTTGGTTCTAAAATGGTATTAGTCTATACTAACCTCTATGAAAAAAATATTCATTCCTCTTTTAGCTCTTCTATTATTACCAGGTATTCTCTTTGTGAGTTATCAACTTATGCCTTCAATCGATTACTCATCCAAGCCAACAAAGTTAAATAACTATAATACAAACCGTATTAGTTTTCATTTTTATGCAAGCCCCTATGGTGTGAATTGGGACTCTCCTAAAGCACTTTTTGGTTCAGTTTTTTCAAACTTTTTCTTCTCTAAAAAAAATAGAAAATTAGGTCATGTCAATGTTGAAATTGAATGTCTTGGAAATAAAACCGAGTCTAATTTTTATGATTTAATTGGGGCCTACGGAAAGGAAATGAATAATTTAAAAAACCTTTTTGTTAAAGAAATAGGTTTTGGTGTGATGCTAACTCGTTATAAAGGTGGACTTGAAACGATAGAGGAGAATTTAGAGGAAATGAATATCAAGCAAAAAACAGGGGAAGTTCGCACCCTGACATATTTTATTAACAATCAATCATGTCATCAAGCGGCTAATTACATTCGTCACTATCGTCAATCGATTTCAGCCAACTACTATGCAGGATTAAATTATCATCCTAAGACGAATGAAGGTGCCGGCTGTGCGAAATTAGCAGAAAGCATTCACCAGTCCATTAATCTTCCAAATGAAATCGTTACCAAGTGGGAGCGAAAAATACTCGTCCCTAAGTCCTTAGTTGGAACTGAAAATAAAAAAGTAAGTGTTCTCAATATGCTCTTTGATGATAACTTTCATCGATGGGCAAATCCGAATGAAGAGAATCTTTCCATTCAATTTTGGGATTTGGATTTAGCTTTTGAAAAAATTAAATCATTAGATCTTAAGAAAATTGAGTCTCCAAGTAAGAGAGTTCAAAAAGAAAAAAGTTTTGAATTAATTATTGATACAAGGAAAGTCTAAATTATTTAAATTCCCCATTTATTAATCAGATGTGTTTCGATTGCTTCGATTTCATCATCATCTAAAATCGTATTATAAAAAACAATTTCTCCTACATCCCAATTTTCCGCACCTCCGGCAGATCCAGAGTTATAATTATTTGATCCAAGATAATAAACATTCGAAGTATTTATTGTTCCAACAGAAGCAGGAGTTCCAGTATCAATCCCATTAACTCTCATACTTACTGTTCCAGATGACACAATTTTTGTTATGAGGATAACATTATTAAAATTGTTTGTAGAGTCGGTAACGATACCTCCTCCGTGAAACACATTAATATACCCATTATTGTCTATACCAACTCCAGATTGATCATCTGTTGAAGTTGTCCCTGAATTTCCATATAAATATCTCCCTGGTGAACCTGAAGGTGATGCTGTTAACTTTGCCACCATAAATTGTAATTCGGTACTAGATGGGACATAAGATGTAAAAGGTAAATAAGCATTCGTGGCAAAGCCAACGGTTGATAAACTATTTACTTCGGCCACTTCATATGAACCAATAAAGCCCGCTGCTCGTGTCAATTCATCAGTAGAAGCAGACCCTTGATTTTCAAAACATTTTACATCATCACCATCTGAGCTCACACTGGTTGTACAAGTATTATCAGTGTACAGGGAACTAGCATCTGAAGCATCAAACCAGTGAGTACAGCCTGGGCTTCTCTCGCAAGCATTATTTTGAATGCTCACATCCTCATCCACGGAATCACTACTCTCTTCAACTGCCGATGAACTCGAAGAAGAAGATGTATTCTCATCTTCAGGATTAACAGTCATACCAGGGCCACAACTTGAAATACCCCATAATGAGACAAAAATTAAAAATAGGGTAGCAACGATAAACTGAGTCAATTAATCTCCAAAGTATTTTTGATACTGCTCGTTCACTGTATCATTATACCGCTCTGTAGTTGCTTCATTCGCCGATTTGGATAAAGTTGCCTGAAACTCTCCCTTTGGATTAACTTTTTTGATCAAATTTTCATCAGCTTCATATATTTTCAGCTTTTCATTAAACTTTGCCTTCTGGTTTGGTTTTAAATACTCACCCTGATAGAAGTCCACCACTCCTCCAGAGTCCTGAGTGGCAAAGTTTTCCCCTGCCTTGGCGTCTTCGGCGTACTCCCCTTCGACTTTTTCTATTTCTTTTAGCAACTCTTCTTTTTTAACCTCAGGTTTAAAATCATCATTTACTCTAACAGAAGCAAATTGTTGAGGTGCTAGTTTCACCGGCTTGGCCAATGATCTCTTTTCTGGCATCGCTTGAGTCAACTGACCACGAGAAATAACTTGAGAGTTACTCTTGTTGAAATCAGGGGTTTCAGGCTTTGCTCCAGTTATTAAATCCGATTTTTGAGCCTTTTTCATAGCAACTTCTCCCTCAATGGTGAGAAGTGTGGTTTTCTGACTTTGAGGATGAAAAGAAGTTACGAACTCAGTTCCTCGCACTCCCATAACAGCAGATCTTGTTTTCACGATAAACTTATTTTTCTTTTTTCTATTTAGCGCTTTATGTACCTTAGTTCGAACCACCCCTTTAATTAACTTGACCATCCCAATCTTCTTTTTTTGAAAAGATCGCACCACTACTTTTGAATTTGGTTTAACAGTTAATGTAGACCCATCACTCATTTTAATCCGAACAAAAGCACCTTTATTCGTCACCACTGAAGAGTCTTCTAAAACTTTGTCATCAACATTCAATTGGTCAGCGGCCGTGGTGGATGGAGGAAGAATAGTCACCCTTCCTTTCATTTTCACCACGACTCCGTGATAAGAATAAAGAGGGTAAGAAAAAATAAGCAGTATCCAATATTTCACGAATGATTTATTCATGAGTATAATTGTGCTATGAATAGTCCTTTTTTGAAATGTACCGCCAAATTATCCCTCTTTACATTAATAGTTATTTTTAACCTAAAAGCCGAAAAGGAATTTCAAGAGAAGTACCCTAATGGTCAGATAAAAACATCTGGCAATTTCTCAAACAATAACAAGATGACTGGTGTGTGGAAACGATTTCGTGAAGATGGAAGTTTAATTAGCGAAGGAAAATGGAAAGAAAATCAGCCAATCGGTTTTTGGAAGCACTCAAGCGCTTCTGGAGAAATTGAACAATTTGGAAATTATTCTTGTGAACAAAAAGTTGGGCTTTGGAAGGAAGGTAAAAAGTGGTATTTCTACCGCCCCAAAAAAAGATGTTTATCCTATTGGCTTTCTTTTTTGCGAATGGGAGCGACCTATAACCATCAAAATAGTAGAGAGTATTCTTATAGTTTTAATGTTTCCTGGAACCCTGAAATTTACAATTATCAACAATTCATTTTTGGATTAGGCCTAGGAACAGATTTTCTCAAAGAACAAGAAGAGACTGTGGATAATGAAAGGGTTGGTAAAAATCAAACCTATGCATCTTTTTTTCTAGAGTTACAATTCAAATATGTTTTCACCAAACTTTCTCCCAATAACATTGAATTCTTTTTTGGAATTCAAGATTTCTCCGAATCAAATAGTGAGACGGCCAGTATTTTTGGATTGAGATATTTTATTCACAACAAAGTTTTTTTTCCTCAAATTATTGATAAGTTCTTTCTCGGTTATAAAAGAGTGAGCAGCTCTGATCTCACCTTTGACCAGGTTGCAGCGGGAATTAAGCTAAATTTTTAAAGTTAAATAAATTTTTTTAAGTAACCCTATATCAGACAATTTCAGTATGCTTGTAACTTCGTGCTTAGGATAAAAAAATGAAAAAAACATTGATAAAACTCATTTCCGACGAACAGTATTCATCAATTATAAACTCAACTTAAACCACTGATTTCCGAAGAGACTATTGTGAAACTCTTACTAGTTATCCTATTATTTTTTGGATCAACTCAACTCTATTCTCAGGGTGGATCAAGAAACATGCGAGTTGTTCCTCCTGATGACGTACAAACTGGCGGAGTTGCTATCTTGGAAGCCTTAACCCCTCACGATGGATCGACTAATATGTTTGTTAATCAAACTTTTGATCTAAGCTTAATCGGACCAGGTTCAAATTTATCCTTTGTCATGTCAGAAGATGGAGAAGATTGGGGGTTTTCTTTCAGCAATGGGCGATTTGAGGACATTAATCATCTTGCGGGAAGTGTTGAAGAAGGAACCTATCCCTTAGTTAATTATTCATCTCAGGAAGGAAAATACTCTTGGCCAGTTGATGCAGATGGAAATTATCTACCTTTTACTTTGACCAATGAATCTAACGGTCCACATGATCACATGCAAAGAATTTTAGAAGAAAAAAGTAAATCTAAAAGAAATTATTTTGCTGGTCATATTGGTATTGATGCCAAAGGGAATGCATACATTGGATATATATCAGCGAGTGTCAATAAAGGTCTCAGCCGTGAATCATGGGGGATTGGAGGAAGTCCAGATGAGCGCTCTCTACCTCCCCAATTTAGAAAAGCACTTCACGATAAATTTGCGGAAGTTTTCAAAGGGCGAGAAATCCAAGGGATTGTTAATAATGCAAATGCAGAATTGGAAACTGGAAATCGTGTGAAAAATTTCTCAAAATTTTTCCCAGCTGACCCCTATCATGCTCAAGAAAATCCAATCAATAGCACCTTCCAATATTTAAGAGAAAGACTTAAGGGAAAAGAGTTTGAAAAATATCTATTTCGAGCGGATCCAAGGTCAATAGGACATGTTTTCACTTCCCATGATTTTGTAGACTTCGTTAAAGAAGGAATGAGATATCAACATCAAAATTTATCAGGCACTTTACCTCAGAGAAAAGTTGAAATTTACAATGCAGTTGAAACCTACATCGACAATTTTACAACAGATGATCCCAAAAAACTGGGAAACTTTTTATCAAGCATCTTGTCACATAAGGGATTACATGAAGTCTTTTCAAGTAAACTCAAGAACAGATTTATTGATATTATCAGTAAAGCTCCCCCCGAATTTTTTGAACACCTCAACGAAACAAGATATGTTCTTCCAAAAATTTTAATGAACCAAGAAGAGTTTATAGAACTGGCTAAAAATGATCCTGATATTGCTGCTGGACTATATAAACATATAGTCAACAAGGATAAACCACATTTACAATTTCCCTTTAATATCAATAATAAAGAATATGAAAAATTAAGATCAGCTGTCACTAAACATCATTTTGGTTTAAAACTTGTTGATAGTGAAACTTTTTTTAAGCTTTGGGTTAAGCTTGATCCTAACCTACCCTATGATGGTGAACCACTTGATGAAGCTACGTTTAAAGCCTATTTAGAAAAAAGTGATCCAAAAAAAATTGGAAGCCTTTTAGCCAACCCAGAATTAAAGTTTTATATATCGAGTGGAAAGTTAATAAATGAATCAGATAATGTTCAAAATGACTGGAAGAATAGAAAACAAATCTATAATGCAGTTAGAGACTACATTCTTAACTTTGAATCAAATTACCCAGAAAAAAAGGGTAAATTTGTCGCTCATATTTTAGCTAACCGAGATTTAAGAAATACGTTTGGAGAGGAAGCAATTCAAAAATTTTCAGAAATTATTAATGAAGGTTCCCCAGATTTTACAAAATATTTAAATTCGATAAATCTAAATTTGCCAGATCGTTTAATGTCAGAACAAGAATTTATAAACTTAGCTAAGATAAACCCCGATTTAGCAGCAGGGCTCTATCCTCACTTTATTGATAACTATAGTGCACCAATTGATTTTGGGTTTGAGTTAGTTATAAATAACAATCCCGATTATAATGCCAAATACAGTAAATTAAGAGGAGCAATGTTACGTCATCACTTTGGGCACATCTATCTTAATCGCCACTCCTTTTTTGATAAACTATTTGATGATCATCCAGGAAGAATCTTTGAAGAACTCATTAGTGAGGATTTTAATGCAAAAAATGAAACAAGCTTATTTAAAACAGAATCTTTTACTGATATTGATATTGAATTCCCACAAAAAGATTCCAAAACCGTTCAAACTTTCTATTATTTTATGAATAGGGCTAAACTTAAACTACCTTTGGATAATTATGATAAAGCCTTTTTAACCTACATCGTAAAATATCATAACGAGTCCATGCTGCAAAATCTATTTTTCTTTGAAGGACCCATGCGAAATCATACCATAAACCTTATTATGCAAGAGCCAAATGGAGCTGAAAAACTTGCAAAGGGATTAGTCATGAGTGACTCTTATTATGGAACGCTATCAACAAATGGAAGAAGAGAAGTCATCAAAGCAGTTCTCAACTCAGACTTACTTCCACCTCAATTTAGACAGCAGGTTATAAAAGAAATGTTAATTCATGGAAGTGGGTTTGAGTTGAGGAAATATTTAAACTTAAGTGATGATATCACTAAGCGTGCCATAGGAGATTTTATTATTCATTTTGATGAAATGACCAAAAGCCGATATGATATCACCATTACAAAAGATCTTAATATGAGTATACCATCAGTGGCAATGGAAACAATTGAAGATCCTCTGAAACGAATGATTTCAAATGCTACAGAAATAATTAGTGAAATAAGAAAGAATGATCAAAGCATTGGACGGTTCATCAGTGATTACCGGATAAATAAACCTAAAGATCTAATTAACATTGTGACTAAAAGGATTGGAGATTGTGTTAATGAAAAATAATCCAATAATAAAATAATTGATTAGGCGAATAAGAATTTTTCAAATGAAATAAAGCCAAACTTTAAAATTCCATAATTGTTATTTTTGTTAAATATATATTAAAACTTAATTGATCTAGATCAATATGGGTAGTCTAATTGTCAGAAATTCGTGAATGATTTCAACTAGACTTGATTACAAATTTAAAATGAATCATATTAACTTATGCTAAGAATAAGGGCGATTTCTTTTAAACTAATGATAGTGAGTTTGATTACTAATATTAGTGATTCTAAAGTTCTCGGAACTCCGATAAATTTAATCAAGTATAAAACTTCCCACAATTCATATTCCTTTCAATCAAATATTAATCAACAAATCACTAAATATAATTTTAAGGCGATTGAACTTGATATTAGAAAATCAAAACGAGGTATCAAAAAACCAAATGATTGGTGGATTTATCATGACTCTCTTCGATCATGGTCGAATGTAGACAGCCTACGAAAGGCCTTAAAGTCTATTCGAAATGTGGTTTCTCATGACAAATCATTTACTTCTCAGCCTCTTTTTCTCTTTCTAGACATTAAAAAGCTACCTATGACCAATCGAGAAAACTCCATTAATGAAGTAGAAAGAATCTTTCGCCAAGAATTAGGTTCCTTGCTTTTTACTTATCAAGATTATATTTCCAGATGTGGCAAAGCTAATAATATGCTTAATTCTCTAAAAATCTGCGGTTGGCCTCATGAATCCAATCTTCAAAGAAGAGTCTTAGTATTTATTTCAGAAGGTGGAGGAGATTTTTATTTTTCTAAGTTGATGAAAAAAACATTTTTTAATGCAAGCCGATTAAATAAAGTTAATTCCCATACGGCCGTCCTAAATTTTCCACTTTCTCAAATTAAACAATATTCAAAAATTAAAGATTCGACTTTATTTTTGAAAAGAGTGTATAAAATTAAAAAATTAAAACACTTAAGAAAAGCTCAATCCAGAAATGTCAATTTCATTGCAATCGATGAGAACTTAAAGTCATACTAACTTTTAAATCTACTTCATTAAATTATCAATCCGAAAACGAAGCGTATTAAAATAATAAAGAAATTAAAAAATTTTAAATAACTATTGAATAAAAAAAACCGCACTCATAAGAGCGCGGCTAGGTAAGTAGGAACAATTTTTTTACAATCCCAGTTTGGGATTATTAGAAGAAAATAGTATGCAGTATGCCCTGCAAATCGGCTTGAGTAGTATCTAAAGTTTCAGATGCCACTTCAAAGTTTTCATTAAGTGAGCTGCTATCACCCGTTTTACTTGAGACAACAGAGTTATTCCAGTTTTGAAGAGATACACCAGTTAAGTTTTTCACAAACTTATCGGCATCTTCAGGGCTAACATTTTTTCGATTAAGTTCATGCCAAGAGTACAATTGTTTTGCGAGTTTATCTCGAGAACCATCTTTTAAGTTTGGAAATTTAATCTTAAGCGCATCAGCAAATGCACTTGTGTAGTACATATCTTTTACCGCAGCTATTTTAGTGATATTTGCGATCTGAGCATTTTGAGAACTAGCAAGTAATGAAAGAGTTGCCTTCGCTTCTTTTGGATTAAAAGATTTAATCGAAGTTGCATCAACCATTTCCTCAACCACTTTACCCACAAAACTTACTGTTGGATTAGTTGAAGTTGAACCACTAGCTGCCATCATGAAATTTGCTTGACCACCACCTAGGTAATCATCACAATCAGAGAAGCCGCCATCGATACAACCGTCATACCAGCCGTCCATGTAGCCATCGGCCCAACCATCAACTGAACCATTATAAGCACCATCAGCGCGCCCATCAGCGTCTCCGACAATGTCACCTTCCACAACACCATTATCATAACCGACAGCGTAGCCTTGAGCTTGACCGTTGTTATAACCTATAACGTAACCTTCATCGCTACCTTCAGTAAAACCTGCAGTGAAGTTTTCATCATAAGTGATATTGTAACTCTGTTCATAACCATCTTGATATCCGTCTTCCGCACCGGCTAAATTACCATCGGCGACACCAATATTAAAATTATCATCATATCCTTGCTGCTCACTGGTAGCGAAAGTGTCATCGTAAGCAGTATTGTATGCTGGAGTATAAGCTTGGTTATACCCGCGAGTTTCCCCTTGGCCAAAACCTTCATCATAACCCACTTGATAAGTGAATTGCCCGAAGTGTACTTCACCAGCGGCATAACCTTCATCAATCCCCAGTACTTTACCGTCATTAAATCCAGTATTATAGGTTGAGTTATACCCAAATTGAAAACCATCTTCATGGCCTTCACTCAATCCGGCCTGACGACCATCTTGATTTCCGTCTGAAAGACCATCATTATAGCCTTCCTGAAACTTGTCCTTGCAACCCGTGGCCAAAAAGGCTGAGGTAACAAGTAAAGCTATATATTTATTTACTTTCATGATTATTCTCCTAATTCATTCCTACAAGAACACGTCGCTTAAAAAAGTCATCAACTCAATTTGAGCGATTCCTGACTTGTCTGAAGCAAGTTTTAGCTTGTCTGCCATTTCTTGTTTGTCACCTTGTTCATACTTTTTTCCAACTTCAGCAAACTCCTGGGGAGTTGAACCAAACTCTTCTAGAACTACTTGATCAAGGCTCCCGTCGGCTTTTCCTTTTTCAATTCGAATAATCACGTCAGCAAGTTTGTCAGCTCCTTCTTCGCTAACAAGCCCTTTATATTTTTTTAATAAGGTTGACTTAATTTTTTCAACTTGAATCATTTCCTTCGCTGCAGAAATTTTTCCTAAGTTTTGAATTTGGGAGTGTTCTGCCGAAGCCAACATGGAAGCAGTGGTTTCAGACTTAGACTCTTCTTCAGTTAAAAGATCATTAACTACTTCAGAAATTAAATTTCCAGAATTGAATCCATTAAGACCTTCTCCCCCTGGATAAGTTGGATCAGGTGGTAAGCCATCAAAGCCATCACCATAACCAACATCATAGGACGTATCATAATTGACATTATAATTGGTATCGTACTCCGCATCGTATCCAGCTTGATAAGAAGCTGCATACTGATCATTGTAACCATCAGTAAAACCTAAATCTGCACCATCATCGAATCCATCTTGTTCACCAACGATTTCTCCGGCAACAATACCTTCAGCTCGTCCATCTTGAAACCCATCAATGGCCCCATCGATTGCACCATCAACGGTTCCGTCGACAAAAGCTCCATCGTAAGTTTGGTTATAACCAACTGTAAAGCCAGCATCTAAACCAGATTGTGCCCCTGTTTGGTAACCGTCAACTGCTCCATTCGAAGCTCCATCAATTGCCCCTTGAGCGGCTCCATTAACAAGACCAACTTGAAAACCGGCAGCATCACCATCAGCAATCCCTTGGTAGTACTCGTCTGGTGTAAAATCAACTTCGGCTTGATTCCAACCTTGATCATAACCAACATCTCGTCCTGCAGTGAATCCTTCATTGTATCCAGAGGCTTCCCCTTCCACGACTCCTTGGTCGTATGCCCCTTGATAGGTTTCACCTTTCCCCTGTGAAAAGCCTTCATTATAACCCGTATCATAACCTTCGTTATACTTTGAATTACAGCCCGTCATCAGCACAGAAAAGGAGGAGATGGCCAAAACAGCAAATGTTTTTTTCATCATTGTTTTCTCCTAAAAAAAAATTGTTAATAAACTTTTGGAAGGATAAAAGTTTTATCTTCCTGCTTACGCTGATTGGTAAATAAAAAATTGAAGACGCTTAGGCAAAATTAGATCTAAAATTTTATATGGAGACAAAGTGCAACCACTGATAAGAATTGAAGAATAATCAGTGGCAGAAGGAATCTACTTGCGGTGATCTTTACCGGATTGTCTTCATGACACAAAACAGCAAGTTAGGTTTAGTAGGATTATAGATTCGGGATATCTTAGTTTTTGTAAGTACAGAGAAGTTATTGCTAGAGTTCAAAAATGAAAATGTTTTTTTCTTACATGGAATAAAAAATTACTTAATTTGTAATCTGATCAATCAAGTTTTGGAAATATTCTGCTTCTTCGTTATTTGTAGATATTTTTTTCAAGCTTTCCAGTTTGCTAATTACTTTTTCAGGACTTTCTAAAGTTTGACTCAATTGTGTCACTTGGGATTGATACTCATTATATTGCGTTTGCCAATCTGATTGACTTTTCTCCCATTTTGCATGGGCTTCTGACCAATCTAAATAATCTTGTTCATAAATTACCATATCGTCTTGATAAACTTGCTTAGCTTCAAGATGTAATGCTTGGCCTTCTTCCCAGGCATCTAATTCTTCTTCCCAAGCAGCGTGATCTTCTTCCCACTGAGTGAGTTTCTGAAGATACTCTTCCATAAGTTTATCATGTTCTTCTTTTACTTCTTTTAGAACTTCTTGAATAACTTCCTCTAAACCTTCCTCTGTCCGAGTCTTTAAAATACGCTCTAAACTTTTTTTGGCCATTTCAGGTTTAAGTTTTTTATTCTCAATAATTTCACCATTGCCTTCACCCATCTTGATCAGCTCTTCGCTAAAAGAGTTAGTAGTTCCATTACCAAAGTTATAAACATTGAAGGTTATCGGAGTTCCTCTTGAACTAATCAGTTTTTTAATTGAATTTTTTCTATCAGAAGACCAATAGTCATTATAATCCGTATCACTGAGGATATTAATCGTATCAATTTTTTTATTTTCCAAAGCAAAAATAAGAGCTGGATAGAAATTATCCCAATCATCATCCGCACGGATCGTATCAATAGCAGAGATTAACTCCGTTCCTAAATCATCGGCATTTCTTTTTTTAAAGTTATCGATATAAGGACTCGAGCTATTTAACGAATACGCCATAGGATAAATACTAACATAGTGATTTGCATCTAATACATCTGCAAGAATTTTTAGTTCTGCTTTAATGGTTTGAAGAGGCGCGCCTTCAACCGATCCACTTGTATCCACTAGGTACGCTGAATTTCTTTCCAAGGCATTTTCTAAGTTAATATAGGCAAATTTCGCATAATTAGTAAGAATATAATCAACGACAGTTTCACGAGTAATAATTGGAATGACAGGCTTTACCGGTTCCTCTGGTTCGAGAGGAGCTTCTACATAATTGTCATCAAAACTAGGCTCATTTGGAGCAGGAGGTTCTGGGGGAGCCTCTCCTGGGCGACCAATTTGATTCATTCGATTTAGAACATTAATATGTTCCACTACGTTGCATAGTCCACCAAGCTCATTCACTGTTGCCTTAATTTTATCCCAATTTTCAGACTTCCAAAAAAAGGCTGGAACTCCGCAATGTTTTTCACTAATTAAATCTGGCCTTGGAACACTGAGGTCATATCCTTCAACCGGATCCTTATAGGATTTCACTCCACGGATTTTATCCGGAACTCCTCCATAAACTGTGATTTTATTAACCTTTATTTTTACAAAATCATTTATTTCATGATCACTCTTAACCATTATTCCTACACGGCTATTATTTTTTATATTTTCTATTTTAATTGTATTTAAACCAGGCTTTAATCCACCTTGAGAAATAAGCTTATTTGCTTTTGAATTGTAACGATAGACCCCAAAGTGCTGGCCATCAGGAATATCACCACTAACATAAATTTCAATTTCAGCACTGGCCACAAAGACTTGTTTATAAATTAATGGAGTTCTGTTTTGCTTTTTTGCAATTTTACGCAATTCGGATTTAATATAATCACTAACTAAGTTAAAATTTCCAATGGTCCAAAGAACCTGTCCTTGCGAATCTGAATAAAAATTATCTGTGTGATTAAGCGAGCTATTAAACTTCCAAGTATAACTCGAATAATTTTCTTTTTTTTGAGAGAAAAGCTGACTAGACATTAGTATACATAAAATGAGTAATTTTTTCACTCATAAATCCTTAGTTAATTGATAGATATTTACCCTCAAGTATCACTAAGTAAATTCATGTCAACTGATTTAGATAATTATAAATATAAATTTATTACTATATAAGAACATTTTCTTGGTTTGCTGAGTTTATTCAATTGATATCGATCATGAGAACTTTGGTTCTAACTATAATTAAATAAGATACAATTAATCAGAATTAGAGCTTATATTTTTAGGCAAAAACTTACTCAAAGGAAAATCTCCTTGATTGATCGATTTCAATACTTCCCTCGCGCGTGGACTCTTTGTTAACTCAAGATAAGAATCAAGCTTTTCACGAATATAAACAAAATCATCCTCAAGAAATGGCACATGAATTAAATATTCATGATTAATTTTATCCTTTTCATTACTAGCAATATATAAAACTCCCCCAGTCATTCCTGCTCCCACGTTTCCTAAAGCAGAACCTAATATAATAACTCGCCCACCTGTCATATATTCTAAAGCGTGGATTCCGACTCCTTCGATTACCGCACTCGCCCCACTATTGCGGACGGCAAATCGATCCCCTCCTTTACCATAAGCAAAGAGTTCGCCTGACGTAGCTCCATAAAGTGCTCCATTTCCGATTATAGTATTTTCAATGGGATCAAAATTAGAATCAGGATGAGGAAGTACATGGACTTTCCCTCCGGACAAACCCTTTCCAACAGAATCATTCGCCTCCCCTTGAAGCTTAACTGTAACATTTTGAGGTAAGAAAATTCCAAAACCTTGCCCCGCACTTCCAATAAAGTTGAGATTGATCTCTTTACTTTCATCAATCTCTTTCCAAAGCTGCATCGGTTGTGATTTCTTTTTGTTTATTTTTGCCCCTGCAATTGATCCACATAAGCTCATGGGGATAGCACGGTCAGTACTAATTATTGGATAAATTTCTGAAGAATTTTGGGAGACTCCCTCTAAAACTTTTTTGTTAAGCGGATTAATTTCATTGAGTGTTTCTTTTTCCTCTATGATTTCAAGAGTGTTCTCAATAGATAAGTCCTTAAAGTAATCCAAACTTAATCCCTTACTCTCTGCCAAGGCAGAACAATTCGGCTTAATTCCCAACAACTGGGTTTTTCCTTTAATTTGCTTTAAGGACGTGGCATTTATTTTGGTTAATTCTTGCAACGTTTGTTCGGCCATTAGTTTTAAAATGGTGACAACTTTTTCTTTATTTCCATTATAGTTCTTTTTAAACTTAACATTATGAGTAGCGATCCCCGTTGGACAAGTATTTTTCTCACAGACACGGGCCATAATACACCCTTGAGAAACTAAAAGTATTTTTCCAAAATCAAATTCATCTGCGCCTAAGATAGTCGCAAGAACGATATCTTTTCCAGTAAGTAAACCTCCATCAGTTCTCAAGGTCACATTATTTCGAAATCCACTTTCAACTAGTGCATGATGAACTTCAATTAAACCAACTTCAAAAGGAAGACCGGCATGTTTCATGGAAAGAAGATTCGCTGCTCCCGTTCCCCCCTCTCCACCTGAAACCATAATTATGTCCGCACCTGCTTTGGCCACTCCGACAGAAATTGCACCAATATTTTTCCCTGCAACTAGCTTCACTGAAACTTTTAATTGAGGCTTTAACTGCTTGAGTTCATAAATGAGTTGTTTCAAATCTTCTATGCTATAAATATCATGATGAGGAGGAGGTGATATTAAATCGACTCCTGCTTTTGAGTAACGTGCTTTCGCAATATCAGTGGTTACTTTTAATCCCATAAGCTGCCCACCTTCACCAGGCTTAGCCCCTTGGGCAATCTTAATCTGAACTTCCTCACTATTTACTAAGTATTCAGCCGTTACACCAAACCGACCTGATGCAATTTGTTTTACATTGGCAGAAATATTTTCTTTTTCAAAATAAGGATTCTCTCCTCCCTCTCCACTATTACAACGTCCTCCAATTTCCTCATAAGCTAGAATTAAATCCCTTTGTGATTCTGCACTAATAGCACCAAAGGACATGCCGCCACTTCCAAATAGTTTGAGAATACTTTCTTGAGTGTCAGTTATACCATTATCAGATTCAATCGAATCCAGTTTGTCCACGGATAAAAAATGACGAATAGCCGTAAATGATTCATTAACTGTTAAACTAAATTCATTATATAGTTTTATCTGCTGTTCAAAACTATCATTTTGCAAGAGCTTATGAATTAAACGAGACTTTTGCGATGTGAGAGAGTGGCGTTCTCCAATTTTTTCAGTGGGAT
>JAOHMI010000049.1 GCA_028101965.1 Bacteriovoracaceae bacterium | reverse complement strand
AGGAAAACAATTTTATTTTTCCATCGTATTTGAATTTGCTTCGTGGATCCTCTCCCATATCCGTAACAAAAAGCTTATTCCCCATAATCAAAACACTTTCCGGATTATTCAATCCTTCAATGGTAAATGTGGCTTGAGGTAATGGATCAGCGAAAAGGCTATGAAACATAAAGAAAAGAGTGAAAAAAAAGAAAGTCTTCAAACAAAACCTCACTAATAAAATCTATAAAGGAAATAAAATAGACTTATCAAACTAAAAGAACAAGTTTTCTTTAAGAGTCACAATAAAGTTGCGAATGAAGAGTCAATATCAAATAGAAATGATAAATTATTTAATTAGCATAAATTTAGGACTTAATATTTAAACAAAAAAAAATCCTTATAAGCAATCATTTCTATCTAGAGCTACTTTCGCATGATAAATTGAAACATTATGGTAATTTGGTAGAAAGTCCTCTCCTTTGTATTTCGCTTCGACACACACAATTTGATCTTTTCTAGCCTTTGAAGTTTGGTCTTTTTTATCCATTGAGAAATAAATATCTTGGGAAAGAACTTGTGCATTTTCTAAAATAATGAACTGTCCGTAATCATCAACCTCGTCTATTAAATAAAATAACCCTGAAGAAAAAAAAGAATTTCTAGTTTTTGAATGAATCATCTTGTACTTAAGTAAGATTGGTTCCGCTTGAGATAAACTAGAAAAGCAAGATATCAGAATAAGAGAGATAAAGTAAAATTTTTTCATAACAAACATCCTTCCTTTTATTTTTGGGTAACTAGATTTTTTAATAAATTCATAAATATTCAATTGATATTAGAAGGAGGATGTAAAAAACCCTCTCATGCTAATAAGGACTTTAAGAAAACCACACACTTTCAGCTAAATAGGACTCTTTTTTCTTCATTTAGTTTATTCCAATCTTTAAGATCTTATCTATAGGTAAGAACCTTTTAGGCAATATTGCACTCAAAAATCAGTGTTTTTCCTATCATTTTTTCAAACCAGTACTCGTAAACCCAGAAAATGAATTAAAATATAATTAATAATACACCTAAATTCTTAGAAAACTTATCGAGGTTAAAATGAAATTAATGATTCTAGTCACTTCTCTATTGATTCTCATCAGTTGTTCAACCACTAAAACAATTCCAGCTGAAAAGCTTGAACAACATGTTTATTGGGGCTCCAGTGAATCAAACGAATTATTTAATCAAAGTGAAGCAAAGGAAGACTTTTATCTTCTCAGCAATAATTTTCGTGCACAACCAAATCGTGTTTTGTGTGGGCCAACTTCTGGCTCAATTGTCATGAATGCATTTCAAGAAATCAAAAACCATGAGTCTCTCCCTAAAGATCACTACGATGCGGGAACTGAAAAAGAATGGCTTAAGAAAGGTTTTGATTTAAGAATTCATACCTATACACCTTACAATTTTGTTAATTCCTTAAAGCCTGCGCAAGCAAAATCTTGGACAGAAATCCATGGAATGCCGAAAAAGGGCGAAAAGAAAGACTGGGGACTACAAGTACGCCAACTGGATCAAATTTTTAAATCACATGGAATCAACTCTAAATTAAAGGTGGTTTCAGAAGAAATGAAGATCGAAGAATTTGTTAAAGACTTAGAGAAAAACTTGGCGACGAGAAATGACTATATCGTGATTAATTACAAAAGGTCAGCTTTAGGCCAAAAAGGAGGAGGACATATCTCCCCCATTGCGGCTTACGATAAACAAACTCGAAGAGTTCTTATTATGGATGTTAATCCAAATAAATACCCTTGGGTGTGGGTAAGTGCCAAAGATCTCTTCAAGTCTATGCAGACCTTCGACACAGTAGAAAACAGAGGTTATGTCATCCTCAGCAAATAAACTTTAGTACGATGAACTACAGTCAATCGTTAAATCAAACTTCTTAGCGAAGGGAAAAAGTTTTTTAACTGTAACATTAGTAAAAACTGCGGCCGCCGGGGTTTTAGCTGTTCCCTCTGATTGCAAACTTTGAGCTATATTATAATTATAAGCAGAGAAAGTTTTAGTACCATATGTTTGATTAAGCATAGAAGAAACCAACATTTCTCGATGAAATTGTAAGTTTTTAATTTCTTTAATTAGATAACTTCCCTCATCAATTTTTCTCAAATAGCTACTTTTAATATTCTTTACATAAATGTAATTAGGATCTTCAAATTCAAAGTCAAGATCCAGCTGATAGTTCTTACCTTTGTATTTGAAATTAATAGATTTAGCTTCCAATTTCTCATCATCTAAAATATCAAATAATTTTTGTCGTGCCAGGACATTCTTCTTTTGAAAACCTTTTGTGGTTAATTCAATAGAACACTGATGATTTACATTTTGCGCAAACATATTAGCGGTCATAAGCGTTAGCAATACAAATAACTTCATAAACATTTCCTTTTTTTGGTCAAAAAATTTCTTCAAGTTGCCTACTGTTCGTACCTAGACCGAATCAAAGGTGCAAATAATTTTTGAAAACAATTAATTTTATTAAGGATATACGTAAATGAACCTTGCAAATACAATAACTTACCTTTGAGGCTTACTCCTTAATTAAACCGGATCTCGCCTTTGTCCCTTCTTCAATGGGACGCCTAGAGTATCTTTTCTTAATTTTGACAATAGATTTTGAAGATGAGGCTCTTATGACTATTCCTGTTGCAAGAAGCTTATTCCCTCCCAAGAAGTCGTAATGATAAAAGTCTACTCTACTTCCTTTTTCCAATCCTTCCACTCTTCCTTGATCTATCACCACGTACTTATCTTTTGGAGAAAGTTTAATGACTTTGCCTTCAATGGTGTAGCTTTTAAAACGTTCATTCCTAATATCAGCTTCTTTTTTGCTTCCACTAATTTTGGTGATTGATATCATTCCTTGATAACCTAAATCTGTACTCACTCCAGAGTTTACAACTTGACCAGTAACTCCTATTCGCCAATCTTTCTTAAAGTTAAACACTAAACCTAAATAAGGAGCACTATATGCACGATTAACTGAATTATATAAATAAGTTGAACCTCTAGGAATCGCCGGCTTGTTTTCAGGGTCAGCAGTGTAGGGATCATTTTGCATACTATAGGTGAAATCCACGCCTGCTGTAATGGCCACCATTCTCCAGCTTAAAGCAAACTCTACCTTTGTTTCAATTTCTGTGGATTGCCGAGAACTAGGACGATGATAAATTGAGCGAATGGTAAAAAAATTATTATGCCCACTAAAGTAAACCATGGATCCGCCTGCAGAAGCGACACCCACATCATCCCCCAAAGCTACAAAGTCACGATTTTCTGCATCGTATTTTGGGTTGGAGAAAAACGCAGAAGAATATTTTCCTAATAAAGAGAATTGCCATTTATCCGTAGGAAGAAAAGAATACATGACATGCAAATAGCCTCTTTCAACTCCAGCATTTTCTAATTCAATAGAACTATTTGGATCACTCGGGTCAACCTCAGATGATATAACAGAACTACCAATCACACCTAAAGTACTTTGGAAACGATCTGTATGCCCAAAACTAGCAGCAGCATGGCCCCCAAGGCGGTTATAATATTCATCCTCTTCAAATTCCACTTCTTCACCAAACTCATCAATACGAGAAGTTGATTCCCAATAAGTTCCTTCTAAAGAAATCATAGATCGACCTTTCTGTAATGTTGCCGAAACCGGTCGATAGGCGGTGGCACTATAAAGGCGGTTTCCTGACAGAAGCAGTACGAATAGGAGGATTAATTTTAATTCCACATACTTATTATATAATTAAATAAGTTTTGATTTTTTTGAGGCAGAAAAATAACCATAAATAGAGATATTAAACAAACTTAAGTAGTCAGAAGTTCCTAGGTCTTTCCCCACATGTCCTAAATCAAATAACTTTAAACCGATGATCTTGATGACTAAACTGCTGCGGATTTTTATTCATCTCTAAAATTGTTGTCACTTCATAATTTTTTTCAAATTTCTGCTCATGAAAATTTATACTTTTCACTTCTAAAGAATTGAAAGACTCGATCAGATCTTTAATTATATTAATTTTTTCTCTAAGAATTGGCGAAAAGGGAAATCTCCCTAGAAATAATGAATGTTGGTATGAATTCTTCACTATCTTATAACCCTTTAGGCAATTCATTGAATCTTCATTAAAGTAATTTAAATCATCACTCAGAGTTGCCTTCAGTGATAGCAAGTAATCTGCCTGAACTGGTTTAATAGATAAGTTCACTAAGTGAACAAAAGAGAAATTCATATTATCAAAAAAATGATCCTCACTGGCTTCACTTACTGTCTCTTTAATCTGCTTCATTTCACTTCGAGGAGCTTCAAAGACTGGAGTTAAATATAAAATGAGGTCTTTTTCCCGGTTTTCATTAATTAACAATTCTTGGTTAATCAATTTCACATTTTTAAGCTGTTTGAGTAAAGGAGATGGGCTGAAACTGACTGAGAGATAAAATCTTTTCATCATGAGCAATCCTCGGTTAGAGAAACCTTCTACTTACTCAATTATAAGATATTGAATCTAAAAACCGAACTGAAAATTCGTTACATTAAGAAATATCTAGATTTCTTCTTCAATTCTCATCAGTTGGTTGTATTTCTCAATCCGGTCGGTTCGGCACAATGATCCAGTCTTAATGTGTCCAGAATTGGTCGCCACGGTTAAATCAGCGATGAAGCTATCCGCAGTCTCACCTGACCGATGAGAAATGATAGAGCTAAATCCGGCTTCTTTCGCCAGATTAATTGCATGAAGAGTTTCAGATACTGTACCGATTTGATTCAGTTTTATAAGTATTGAGTTTGCCCATTTATCAGCAATTCCTTGTTGTAATATAGTTGGATTTGTCACAAAAAGATCATCTCCAACCATTTTGACTTCTTTCCCTAATTCCTGGGTGAGGCTTTTCCAACCATCAATATCATTTTCATCCATTCCATCTTCAATGGAATAAAGAGGATATTTTTCGCACAAAGTTTTATAATAATTAATTAGCTCTGTTGCGGATTTCTTTTCACCTTCAAAAGTATACATTTTATCAGTAGTATTAAAGAATTCTGAACTAGCACAATCAAGAGCGAATACCACATCCTTTCCTACGACATAACCGGCTTTCTCAATAGCTTCAGACATGAGTGTAAAAGCTTGCTCGTGAGATTCAAGGTTCGGTGCAAACCCACCTTCATCACCCACTCCAGTAGCTAAATTCTTGCTCATTAAAACTTTTTTAAGTGTATGAAAAATTTCTGCACCAATTCTTAGATTTTCTTTAAAGCTATCAGCTTTTTGAGGAATAATCATGAACTCCTGAATATCTAAATTATTAGTTGCATGAGCCCCACCATTTATAATGTTCATTAGTGGCTTAGGCATAATATATTTATCGGAATGATCCGTATAAACAGGGCAATTACAATCTTCACGCAAATATTTAAATAAAGACTTTTTCTTTTCAAGTGCTCCAAGTTTCACCACATTCATAGAAACCGCTAAAAGAGCATTGGCCCCTAAGTTGCTTTTATTTTCAGTTCCATCAAGCTCAAGCATTTTTTGATCAATTGTTTTATAATCAAAAAGATCCATTTCTTTAATGGCCGGGAAAATTTTGTTTGTTATATTATCAACGGCTTGTTGAACTCCTTTCCCAAAATACTTCTCTTTATTCCCATCACGCAGCTCAATTGCCTCTTTACTTCCAGTGGACGCACCTGAGGGAACTGATGATCGAGCAAACAAACCATTCTCAGAAGTCATTTCCACCTCAACAGTTGGGTTTCCTCTAGAATCAAGTATTTCTCTAGCTTTAATGCTTGCGATTTTAGTCATAGCTGCTCACCTTTTATGATAAAATATTGTAAAAAAATAAGAGAGTTTTTTGGGCGTATGCTAGCCTGCTTTCTTCATGTCTGACAAGCTATTAATATACCATTGGGGAGTTCGAAATTTTGCCTTGGAAAAAGGTAATTTATTCGCCACAAAATCTTCAAAAAAAGTGGGAACATAATTCATTGGAATCATTTCTCCTATAATTTTTCCATCGTCATCTTTATCTGTCTGCACAAATTTAAAGATATCACGAACTACATATTGACCATTTTTATCCAAACCTACCACTTCTGATATATGGGTAGTCTTTCGAGAACCGTCATGAAGACGGTTGCACTGAACAATTAAATGAACTGTTTCTGAAATCATTTTCCTTAAAGCATCAATGGGGAGCTTAGACTCTCCACTCAAGCACATGGTTTCTAGTCGCAGGACAGCTGCATCTGGATTATTAGAATGCAATGTTCCCATAGAGCCATCATGTCCTGTTCCCATGGCCGTTAGCAAATCAATCGCTTCTTCTCCCCGTACCTCTCCTACCACAATTCGGTCAGGACGTAACCTTAACGCAGACTTTAAAAGATCCCCAATGGAAACTCCTTTAATGCCTTTTTCCGGATTATCTTCTTGCGCTTCAAAACGGACCACATGATCAGCATCTATTTGCAATTCTGAAGCATCCTCAATGAGAAGTAATCTTTGTGTTCGTGGAATTCTCGAACCTAATACATTCAGCATCGTAGTTTTCCCTGAACCAGTTCCACCACTAACGATTAAGTTTTTTCCTAAATATATGCAGCAATCTAAAAACCTAGCAGCATCTGGTGACAATGAGCCAAAACTAATTAAATCTTTTAAACCAAGCTTAGTTTTAGAAAATTTCCTGATGGCCACAGTAGTACCACCATGGCTCAAGGGAGGAATAACCGCTGCAATTCTAGATCCGTCTGGCAGACGTGCATCTAACCTTGGGTTATTTTCATCGATAACCTTCCCTACAAATTGAGCAATGGCCCTTATTGAAGCCTTTAAAGCTTCGTCATCACTAAATTGATTTGGAACGCTTCTAAGAATTCCCTTTGATTCAACAAATATTTTATGTGGGCCATTAATTAAAATTTCAGAAATACTGTCATCTTCCAATAAATTATCTACTGGGCCTAAAAGATTCTTAATGGCGTCGGTAAAAATATTACTCATGCTTAAAAATCCCTTGGAATCCATGGACCGCTACTTATAGAGCGTCCATTTTCTTCTGTAGTATTTGTTGGATTCATTTCCTCTTTGGTGGGAAGCTTTTTTAATTTAACTAACTTTTTCTCTGCTCGAGGCAATATCGTTATAGATCCATTGATGGAGTCAGAAGGGCAATAGAATTTGTAGACCCCAGGATTTTCGAAAACCACTTTCCCTTCACTTATTTTTCCTTGATTAGCGGAGAGAAATAAATCGTGATTGGCCACCACCATGCAATGAGGGTCCACTCCTAAGCTAGTCACAAAAAATGTCACCTGCTCTCCTTCAAAAAAAGACATTTTATCCGGGTAATATCCTTCTTTCGTCACGATGATCGAGACACTCCGCTGAGAATAGGGAAACATACGTGCATCTGAGGTGTGTCTAACCTTTTCATCTAAGGCAAAGCCATTACTTACCAGTAAAGCTAAGTTTAATAGAATAAATAAGATACATCGGCGCATTCCAATCCTTTTTGCCATTTCTCTTAGCTTATCGGTCAACTGTTTAAAAAGTTTAGTGTTTTAGTCTGAATAACTTGACCTAAATCAAATCACTTACAATATAAAGAGAAAGAAAATTACGAACAATCGCTCAAAGTAGAATATATGATTTAAATCATCATTTAGAAGATAAGATTAGACGGACTTACGTTCGAGACTATTCAGTATTCAGACAGTTTCACTCAATATTGCTCTATTTTATACACTTCATAGGCCACTTCCTCATAGGGATGGCTTATTTTTAATTTCTCAATAGACTTAAGGATATTCTCACTTGAGCAAAGAATTTCAACTCTTAATTCATCAACTCGCTCAATTTGATTTAACGTGCCTATTGCTGGTTTAGCGCCTGAGATTGGTTTAAATTGCCCAACTCCCTTAACTTCAAAACTGCATTGAGAATAATTTCCTAACCTTCCAGCACCCACGGAGAATACTGCTTCTTTAACTTTTTCTGCACTATCTATAGGAACAAAGAAAACTAACTTTAACATCATGGAAAAACCCCTTTAACCCGATCGATTAACTCGGAATAACTAACATATTTCTAACAATTGCTGACTAGACATACTCAACTATAGACAAGTTGACACCAAAGGTTCAGAATTTTTATACCCCACCAATTAGAAAAATGACTTTTCTCCTAAATGGCAATGGGTTGGCAATTTTCACGGAGGATACTTCAATGACAAAACTAGTCTTACTTGTTTCAATGGTTTTTTACTCACTCTCATTCGCTTGCACCTCTGATGGAGAAGAAGGGATTGTTCCTGATAATGATCTTTACATCTCAGCAGACATGAAAAGCTTAAATGGAATGGAAGAAGATATGTTCAACGATGTTATCACACAAGTTGAAACTATTTTCGCTCCTATCGTTAGCTCATTTGGTGGAAAACTAAAAGTAGTTCGAAAGTGGACTGACGGAACAGTTAATGCATACGCAAAAAGAAGTGGTAAAACTTACGAAGTTCATATGTTTGGAGGTCTTGCAAGACATGAAACAATCACTCCAGATGCTTTAGCTTTGGTAGTTTGTCACGAAATCGGTCACCATATCGGTGGAGCACCTAAAAAAGGAGCTCGTTGGGCAAGTAACGAAGGACAAGCTGATTACTGGTCTTCACTAAAGTGTTTAAGAAAAGCTTGGTTAAATGACAATAATAAAGAAATCATGAGCAAAGTTCAGGTTCCTGCAACTGTTGTGAAAATGTGTCAAAAGCAATATAGCCAAGAAGCTGATCAGTTTATTTGTCAAAGATCTGCAATGGCCGGCAAATCAACTGGTGACTTATTCGCAGCTCTAAGAAGACAATCCAAGAAGCCTTCATTTGATACTCCTGACAAGAATGTAGTTAGCAAAACCAATGATAATCACCCAGCTCCTCAGTGTCGTCTTGATACTTATTTCCAAGGTGCACTTTGTGCAATGGATGAGAATACAGACGTTGATCAAAAAGATGAGAAAGTTGGAACCTGTATGGCAGAGCAAGGAAGCCAAAATATTGGAGTTCGCCCTACTTGCTGGCATAAGGCTGGAGGAAGAACAATTGGACGTAAGCCAAGAACTTGGTGGATCGCAGACCTTTAATATAGCATTTAATATATTAAATATTTGATTACAGAGGTCGCTCACAATGCGGCCTCTTTTTTTTATATCGATTAACTTAATGTACGAAAATATGAATGATTTTTCTCTTACAATAATTATTCCCATTCTTAATGAAGAAAATTTGATTCATTCAAGTTTACAGTTTTTAACAAATTCCATTTCATTATCTCATATCGAAAAAAAAAATGTTAATATCATTTTTTGCGACGGTGGTAGCTCAGATGACTCAATTGAACTACTAATTGATCTACAAAAAAAATTTGAGTTTAAAATCAGGCAAAAGAAATTTAATTCTCCCTCCGTTGGAAAGACTCTAAATTTGGCCAAAAACCTCCCCACCGGAAAGTACGTTCTCTTTCTTCCCATTGATTGTCATATTTCAAGTGAATGCTTTAATCAACTCACACATCACCTTTCTCGAGAAAAATTTATATCTGGCGGATTTTTCAAGGAATATGAAAAAGATAACTTTATTTACAATATATATAGCTCACTACAAAATCTGATTCGCTCAAGATTACTCCGTAACTTAGTTTGGACAAATGGAATCTGGATAAACTCTCAACTTTTCCATGAAGGTATTATTCCTGAAGTAGGTTTTTTAGAAGATGTTATTCTTTCTGATAAGCTTAAAAAATACCCAAACCTTATTTTAAAAGAAAGAATTATTGTCTCTCCTAGGAAGTACGAAAAAACTTTTTTAAAAAGAATTTGGATTAATCTGTTAGTTATGATTTCTTTCAGATTTAAATTAAAATCCATTGAGCAATTAAAAAAAATCTATCTGAAAAAATAAAAATCGGTAAAGTATAAAAATAATATAATCACAAATTTGTTTAGCGAAATTATTTGTCTTAAAATCAATTAATTCTAAAATTGTTCCGCCATCAAACTGGACCTCTACGGAATTGTTTAAAAAAATATGGTCAAGAAATATCTTAGAGCTACTTCTCCCCCCTCTTTAAATAAATAATTAGTGCAGTATTTTGTTAACCTTTGTAATTTTTAAGAAGTTCATCTCTCTTAGCCCCTTTAGAAACTGACATTGTCGACTTACGATTAAAAACAATTTCATCACATAACATTCCCTACTTTTTATATGCTATGAAGATCAAAGTTTAACTATCAACCACTATTATTCACGGGGGTAACCAAAATGATTAAATCAATATCAACTTTGTTCCTAACTCTTCTCTTTACTTTTACTCAGGCCATGGCATATGCCCCAAATCAAGTTCAAGTTCATCTTTCGGAAAAGTTAGAATCTTTTGAAGCTAGAAACATTACTTTTAATAGTAAAATGACTGAGTCTGAATTTAATAAATCTCAAAAAAAAGCCATCAAAGGTTTAAAAAAAGAGCTGAAAAAAGTTCGAAATAAATCTGATGAAAATCAAACAAAATATGCTTTAAATAAATTAAGCAAGAGGTTTAAAAGATTAAGAACCCTTACGAAACTATCCTTAAAGAATAAAAGAAGAGTTAGAAAATTGGCTAAATCAAGTGGAAAAACTTTTCAGGAAGTCGAAGCCCATTATAAAAATTATTTTAACTCTCAAAAAGAAGAAAAAGTAAAAAAAGATCTTCTCAAAAAAATAAAAATCCATGGTAGTTATGCAAAGACATTACAAGAAGGTATTTCAGAGGTTGAGAGTATGACTTATGAATCACTTGCTGACTTAAATACCGAAAAAGTATTACGTAAACCAGCTCAAGTGGACACAATGGTTTTGATAATCCTTCTTTTTTACTTCGTTATACCAACAGTACTATTAGCAGCATTAATCTTATTTTTTGTCTCAGGAGGCATTGTAGGTGGAGTCATAGTCTCTGCGGTTTTGGCCGGTTATCTATTTTTTGTCCTAGCTATTTAAACAATAAAATCTGAACAAGGTCGAGTTGATTCAATCTGAAGAAGCTTGACCCTGATCAACTTCTTTAGAGACTGACTACTAAAATGATTACAAAGCATAACATCATCTCGCATTTACATGCTATTTGGATCTGCACACATATATAAACCTACATCATTTCGGGGGCACAAAATGATTAAATCTATTTCCACACTTTTTCTAACTTTTATTTTTACTTTTACACATGCCATGGCATTTGCACCAAATCAAGATCAAATTCGACTTGCTGAAAAGCTAGACTCTCTAGAAGCAAAGGAATTTGTAATCCATAAGGATATGACAAAATCTGAGTTCAAAAAGGCTCAGAATAAAATTATCAAAGGTTTTAATAAAGAGCTAAAGAGAGTTCGAAAAAAATCAAATAAAAATCAAACAAAATATGCTTTAAAAAAATTAACTAGTAGGTTTAAAAGATTTAGGAAAATAACCAAATTATCACTTAAGAATAAGAAAAAAATTAAATTGCTAGCTCAAAAAAATGGAAAAACAATCCAAGAAGTTAAAGAGCAATACAATAGTTCATTTAGTTCCCAAAAAGAAAAAGAAGTCAAAGACGAGTTACTTGAAAAAATTGATAATCATGGTTCATATGCAAAAGTATTAATTGCAAGTATCGAGGAAGTTCAAAACCTTTCTTATGACTCCATTGCTAACTTTAAAACAAGTAATGAAAAAGTTGTTCGCAAACCGGCCCAAGCAGATGGCTTATTTGCCTTTTTACTAGTTTTCTTTTTAATTATTCCAGTAGCACTTGTCGCTATCCTAGTACTATTCTTTGCATTTGGTGGTATTATTGGTGGAGTTATATTCTCTGCGGCCTTTGTTGGTTACATAATTTGGTTAACAACTCTATAGAATATAACAATTTTTGGGATCAAGCTCCGAATAATCTGGAGGCTTGGTCCCAACAATTCTTGTAAAACCTTACAGTTATTTGCCTTTGCTAACGCAGTGCGAGTAAAATTATTCCACCTAAAATCATTACACCACGCGATATTTACCATTTTTTATATGCTACTGAGGATCTGCGTATTTATATCAACCGACATCATATCCGGGGGGATTCAAAATGATTAAATCACTGTCAACGCTCATGTTAACTTTCATTTTTACTTTTACTCAAGCCATGGCCTTTGCTCCAAACCAAGACCAATTAAAACTTGGAGAACAGCTTGATGCAATTGATGCAAAAGATTTAACTTCTCAAAGTCAAATGAGTGAAAAAGAGTTTAAAAAATCGCAGAAGAAAATTATTAATGGTTTAAAGAAAGAGTTGAAAAAAGTTAAGACTAAATCTGTCGAAAAACAAACAAAATTCGCTTTAAACAAATTAACAAAGAGATTTAAAAGGTTTCGTGCACTCAGTAAGCTTTCTTTTAAAAACAAAAGAAAAATTGCAAAAATTGCGGCCGAAAACGGAAGCTCAATCGCAGAAACTGAAGCTAATTTAAAGAAATTATATAGTAAAGAAAAAGAAAGAGAGATTCGATCTGAGCTTATTTCAAAAATTGATACTCACGGATCATACTCTCAAGCTCTTCAAGCAGGCATCGAAGAAGTTAAGAATACAACTTATGAAGAGTCAATCGCAGCATCTAAAGCAATCGATGGTAAAAGCGAAATCAATCGAAAGCCAGCTCAATTTGAAGCTTTAATTTGGGTATTTTTTGTCTTTTATTTGATCATTCCTATCGCACTAGTTGTCGTTCTTACTATTTTCTTTGCGACTGGTGGAATAGTTGGTGGGGTTATTTTCTCTGCGGTATTTCTTGGTTATTTAGTATGGATAACATCCGCTTAAATAAAATAAACATCTAAAAATTTTTAATAATTTCAAGATAGAGGCCTACAGTTTTGTGGGCCTTTTTTTATTAATTTAGTCTTAATTCTAAATATGCTTTAATTTAATTTTATATTTTGATGCACTATAGATTTAGACAACCAATATTTTCATTACGAAATGAAGAGGAAGTCTGGCTTTTAATAAATTTAAATGTAACCTTTTTTTGATCTTCATAGATCTTATGTTTTCCATGAGGAAGAAAATGTTTTACTTGATCCAAGCAATACTCCTCACTTCTTTTCATTACAAAATAACAAGAACAAAATTCTTTCGCTCTTAAATTAGTGGTTAACTGTGGGATTTCCCAAAATTTAGTTTCAGAGAAGAAATAGGTATGTATAATACCTGCTGAGACCATTAATAAAATTAATAATGCTGAAAATATTTTTACTATTTTTTTTATCATAAATTCATCTCTATTGAGTGTTCCTTCGTCTACAACTCTAAAAGCATTTGGAAATATTCTCTGCGATCAAAGTTTTTAGAGCGATCTTCTGCCAAACGAATAGCAATAATCTTCTTATCTGGAATTATAAAAACGGACTGCCCATAATGCCCTAGTAGCATGATTACTTCTCTGTTTATGCCTAAATAGGTCTTACCACTTCTTTTACAAACCTTATTCAACCAAACACCCGCTCCATAGGACATATTTTTAGAATTGCAATTCACTTTCAAAGAACTATTTAATCCATTTACCATATACTGATAAAACTCTGGTTTAAAAAACTCTTTTCCCCCATAGCGACCTTTATTCAAAATTAACTTTCCTATCTTGGCCAAATCAAAAATAGACATGAACACATAACTTGAACCAAGATAAACTCCTTTTTTATCTGTTTCAAATGTTGCTTTGATCTTCAAAGGATCAAATAAAAACTCCCAAGGAAACTTACGAGAAAATTGGCTTTGTATCAATTCACGTCCAATTCCATCAGAAAGCAAATTAGTGTCTCCGCTGGAATAATAGAAATATTCACCAGGTGGATACTTATTGGGTTGAGACAATATATAGGAAGTTACATCATCGTTATTAAAATACAACATCCTCACTACATTCGAATTAAAGGGTGAATAATCATAAGTTTCAGTCCAGTCAATCCCGCTACTCATTGTGGCCAGATGGCTAAAAGTTACTTTCTTTTTAATTTTTAAATCTGGAATTTTGTAGGTTGAAAAATCAATGTGCTGCCCTACTTCGCTGTCTCGATGAACCTTACCTTGAGCTTCAAGTATGCCAAGAAGAATTACTGAGATTGTTTTTGAAATAGACCAAAGCGGTAATAAATTTTTTGGATCTGTATTAAATTTCTGAACTAATACATCATCATTTTTCAATATGTACATACCAAGAGTTTTGACGTACTTCCCTGGATGCTTAAATACCCAATCCACTATTTTTTCAGCCTGATCGCCTTTTACAATGTCTTCAGGCTTTGAGTTCTCTGCAATAGATGGAACTGTCATAGAAAGATGTAAAGCTAGAATAAAGAAATATTTCATATATTTATCTCTAAGGTATTGATAAAAAAAAAGGAGGGATAATTCCCTCCTCTTACTATAAAAAATTGATTCATTTAAGTTTTATTATTTAGCTGCTGCTTTTTTGGCTGCAGGTTTCTTTTCAGCTCCATGATCATGACCAGCATGAGCATCTTTTTTTGCATCTTCTTTAACAATTTTAAATAGCTCAACTTCAAATACCAAAGTTGCATTTCCTGGAATTTTAGGAGGAGCACCAGCTTTCCCATAACCAAGTTCTGGAGGAATTACTAATTTAACTTTTCCGCCTTCTTTGATTAATTGTAGACCTTCTGTCCAACCTTTAATAACTCTATTAAGTGGAAATTTAATTGTTTGACCACGGTCTTTAGAAGAATCGAATACCTCACCAGTGATTAAAGTTCCATGGTAATGAACTTCAACAGTATCAGTGGCTTTTGGAGTTGCCCCCTTCCCAGCTTCAATAATTTCATATGCTAAACCAGACTCAGTCTTTTTAACGTTTGGCTTTTTAAGAAAATCCTCAAGAAATTTCTTACCACTTGATTCTTGTTTCTTAGCAACTTTTTCCATTCTTTCTTTAAATATAGTTTGAATCTTTGGTTGATAGTTATTCATATCAACTTCAGATTTAACATTTTTAGCACTGTTCTCAACACCTTTGAAAATTGCTTGAATTTCTCTATCATTCAATTCTAGTCTTTGAAGATTCATTCCCAACATATATCCCATTGCATAGAAAGTCTTATCTTGCTCGTTATCCAACTTAAAGTTATTTGAAGAACCAGCTGATCCACCAGAGTTTTGATTACATCCAGTTAGCACTAATGCCAACATTCCAATTAAAATTAATCCACGTTTCATTATTGAATCCTTTTTTTCTCAATAAAAAAAATTTAGTTTTTTTGGTTATATCCCATAATATTAAACTGATTCGATCATCTTTACCACCTTTTATTTTTCTGGCTACTCACCAAGTAAAAAAGA
>JAOHMI010000048.1 GCA_028101965.1 Bacteriovoracaceae bacterium | reverse complement strand
TGTAAATCCTGAAACAACAGATCCTACAATTGAAGAAGTTCAGCCTGATCCGGGAAAAAAGAAAAGAAAGAAAAAGAAGAAAGAAGCCAAAAAGAAAAGAAAAGCAAAACTCAAGGCCGCCAAAAAGAAAAAGCAAAGAGAAAAAGAGAGAAAGAAAGCGCGTAAAGCAAAAGAAAAAGCGCGTAAAAATAAAAATAAAAGTTCCTCAAGAAGAAGTAGTCCCAATCCTGAAAATACTGAAACAACTGATCAAAATGAAACCGATGCAACAGGTGAAACCAATACAACATCTGAAACTAATGCAACGGAGACTCCACGAGAAATCCCTTATACACTCTCAATGGACAGCACAAAAATGGGAATTGGCTATGGTGCTGGAACAGGCTCAAACGGTAAAGATCATGGACTTACCTTAGATATAATCAATCTTGATGTTATGTGGACCACTGATAAGCTACGAGAGGAAGGTCAAGGCTGGAGTCTCCTAGCTGAATTAAGCCCTGCTGAAGATTATCAATACATCGCTCATGGTAAAGAAATCTTTGGAAATAAAACATACGCCGCAGGTGGTGCCTATACTATCACTCCCTTTAGAAATGATGATCAATTGCTCTCCTTTGGTGTACAAATGAGAATGAATACTTTTCTTGATATCAGTCGATTCATGCCGCAAAATGAATTTCAACCCTTAAGTCTTAAAGTTATGTTTAATGATATGAAGCCCCTTTATGATCAAGGCACCTATGCAATGGCACAATATTCAAGAGGTTTTGGACAAATTGGGCATACAGAAGAACTTGAAATAAAAGGTCGATACTGTTTTGAAGAAATTCCTCAACTTTCCATTGAAGGAAGATGTCGAAATGTTAAATATAAATTTAATGACATCAAGATCTCTGATGTATCAGAAGTTGGAGCGACAGTTAACTGGACATTCCAGCGACAATACAATGACCCACTTGAGCTTGGTTTAGGTGCAGTTTATGAGAGAGCTAACATTCAGAATCAAGTCTTCAACTCTCTGTTAGTTCAATTTAAAGTATCTGTTAGAATGTCTTGGAACGCTGAAGACGATAACTCATACAATCGCAGAGATTAATAAAGAGTTTAATAAAACTATTTTTTCTTACGAATAGAAGCAATGCTTCTGTTCGCGGATTTTCCGTAAAAAGCTAATGGATCAACTGGGGTTTCTTTTCTTCTCAATTCAAAATGAAGATGATTCCCAGTTGACCTGCCTGTTGAGCCGATCTTTCCAATCACCTGTCCACGATTCACCCTCTGTCCTTTTTTAACTATATTACGAGAATTATGGGCATAAACTGAATGCAGGTTCTTAAGCTTTGGATGTTTAATCACCACCACCTTGCCATAACCTCTCATATAACCAGAAAATAAGACCTTTCCATCAGCTACAGCTAAAATGCTTTTTCCCTTTTTAGCCCCAATATCGATTCCATCGTGGTGGTTTCTTCCTCTTTTACCATAATGAGAAGTTATTCTCTGAGAAGAAGGAACCGGCCATAACAACTCACCTTCGCTAATGGAGAATTTATTATTTTTAAATAGTTCAAAGTTTCTTCTAAATTTTTTACTATGAGGAACGAATACCCACCCTTTCTTTCCTTTCACGTATCTACCGTGCAAAGGATGATGAGAGCTAGCGCAAGAGATCAATAAAGTGCAGGAAAAAATCATGAGGAGAAGAGATTTTCCTAACATAACTTTAACTACTCGCCTTAAATTTTTGGAATTCACTTTCAATTTGTTCAACAAAACTATTCATTTCGTGATGAAGTTCACGGTTATCGTGGCAAAATGTATTTTGTAGCACAAGAGAAATATAACCTTGGGCACTCTCATAACAATCTGTGCCTGGAACTTCTTCAAAACCTTTATAATGTCCACCAACCCAAATATACTTTTGTCCCCGAAAATCCTCTCGAGTTATAATATCTCCAGTATATTTTTGGTAACCAATATCAGTTACTTTAATCCCTTTAATATCAGATAAGTTATTTACACTGGGAAAATTTATATTCAGCAAATTTTGCGGTTTAATTTTCTTATGAACCCCCTGCTCTAAAAAAAACTGGATGACTTTTGATCCAATTAAATAGTCTGCGTCCACGTCGCTACTTAAAATCTGACTTGTTGCGATTGCGGGAACCCCCTGATAGGTGGCTTCCCTGGCAGCTGCGATCGTCCCTGAGTAAAATAAATCTTGTCCAAGGTTTGCACCATGATTTATGCCAGAGATAACAAGGTCAAAGTCCACATCTTTAAACACATGTCCTAAACCAACTAAAACACAATCGGCGGGAAACCCAGAACATGAATATTTAAAATCATTTAATTTTTTTACCCTTAATGGACTAGTTAAAGAAAGTGAATGGCCAGTGGTTGATCTTTCTTCACTCGGGGCAACCATATAACATTCATATCCTGATATACTATTTAAATGGTTATATAATTGATTGATACCGTCAGCATATATTCCATCATCGTTGGCGAAAAGTATTTTCGTTGAGCTCATTTAAGATCCAATTGTTTAATTATTTTATAGTAACTGATTTTTCTGAAAACTGTTCAAGAGAGAAATTACTTTAGGCGCATTAACTTGTCTATAGTCCTCTTCCACTTGAGAGTTTATTTCCAAGCAAACTTGATTGATATTGAAAAAATCATAGATAGAGTGCTCAAGACTGTCATTCCAGTTTGAATTTAATTCAATTAATATGGGTTGGGATCTTTGCTTTGACATTCTTTTTTCAAAATCTTCTAAAAAATCAAAGAACTCTCCAAAGGCATTTTGCATTTGCAAACGGTCTAAGAAGTATTTATCTAAACTGATTCCCTTCAACTTCTGAGCTTTTAACAATTCCTTCAGCTCACTCATAGAGCTTATATGAACAACGTAATCTATCTGGAACTTTTCCATGAACTCTACATCTCTCATCTTCTTGAATTCCAAAAAAACATTATTTAACTTAGAGCGGACATATTGAACTTCATCGAGAATACTCTTAATAACAAAGTCTTTATCGTCCTTAAACTGTAGATAGATCAAATCGTTTTTATCACTTTCTTTCTGTAGAATATTTACTAATTGGTAGCATTGAATAAAGTTAAAGCTCAACGGCACAAGATCAAAGCCAAAGCTTTTCACCTGTTGCGACTTAAATAAATTAAATGTTTGAAGATCGTAAAGACCCTTTACACGTAGGTCCATCATCCTTCTATTATAGAAGATTTCTGAGAAATGGTTGAAAAAAGTTTTGGGAGAAATTAGTGCCGATAGATTCTGGATGAAATTGGTAGGACAAAATTCTAGTTTTAAACAAAGCAAAAATTTCACTCTCACAAACAAGCGCTCTAAACTGCTGTGATTCAAGTATATTCTTTGTAGAAACGGAATATCCTGCCGCTAAGGAGTTATACCGCTGAACTGAAACCACATCTTCTTCTAAACCTAAAAGGTCTTTCCAATCTGCAGTTAGATCCAATTGGACTTGCTGCCCATGAACCGGCTTTTCAGAGTGCTTAATTTCTACTCCCAAATAAGAAAGAAGTAATTGATGACCTAGACACACGGTCATTAAATTGTATTGATTACTCTGAACTAACTCAGTCAAGGTTTCCTGCTGAAAATGAAAATAGTCTTTAGGGTGACCTGGACCAGGTCCTATAATAACATTCCTTGGATAGAAAAAATTTCGCTTAAAGTTTTTCTGATACTTTTCATAATGAACCACTTCCCCAGCGATATTCATTTCATCTAATAAACCTAATAAATTAAAAGTAAAAGAATCATCAAAATCAACAATGATAACTTTAGCAACGCTCACTATAATCGCCCAAAGTTAAAAAAGCTTCGAGAGTAACTATCAAAGACTTCATCTCCAAAGTTAAAAATAAAATTAAAGGCATATCGTTGATCATTTACATCTTCACGATATTGCAAATTAAAAATCCAACAATTATTATTCGGCATGATATCGAGTGCCACTGTTGATCGTAATATCGTGGCCACATTCAGATCCATTTGCTGTAAGAAGCTAATCCCGACCCAATCCAAAGGACGAACTTGAGTCCCATAAGTAGCACTTTGCAAATCAGGATTAGACAAAGTGTTATAGCTATACCGACTGAGAAAGCTAATTATCGGAAACCTTCTTTCAACACTAAAGTTAAGCATTTGATCTGAGGTATCGTGAAAATAATAATTTTGGAATGAAAAAATCCACGGCCCTGATCCATAAGCAGAATCGAAAAATAATCGAGTTAAATTATTTGAAATCTCTTCATCTTGCTCTTCATCATCCTCTCTTAAAATTACACCTTGGGAAAGATTAATATGCCCTATCCTCCGATAACTAAAGTTATCTTTTAAGTACTTCTTATCTTTATAAAAACTGCCTGTCCGCGGTGTTTTCTTAATCAATGAGTTATTCCATTGGAATTCAAGTGTATTTTCAACTGGAACATTTTGTCGCGATCCATTTGCTCCAATATCTGCCTCTGTGGCCCTACGAGAGTCAATATAATCAAACCATCCTTCACTACTTGTTATTTGTCTTTCAAATTGCTCATTCCCTGAAACTTGATCAGAAGTAATACGGTGATGAATTACTTTAAACTCTTGGGAGTGCCGATAACTGTGCCGAGTTTCTTTAATCGTTTCGTTAGTTAAATCTGATTGAAAAGGAGGCAAATTTCCAATCAGCTTTCCCTTTTCTTTATTTTCTTCTTTAAAGAACTCAGCATTGGAAAGATCAGTGGTATCCCTTTCTTCTTGGTAAGCTAACCCATAGATTTTATCCATAGAGAAACTGGCCTCTGTCTGCAAGAGAGCTGATGATTTGAAAAATGGATCAGCCTCTTCATCATATCGATCAAACTTATACTCTTGATAATCTAAAAGATATTTGGAGCGAAAACCGATCGGTCCAATATTAAAAAAGTTCCACAATAAATATGGATTTGCATTTATTCTTGTAGCATTACGAATTATTCCTTCTTCGATATCTCCTTGGCGAAAAACAGTATGATCTAAATCCATCCCTAAAGATATGTTTTGCAAACCAAAAATATCTGATTGAACAATTGGGTAAGGAGAGAAGTTAAAGTAAGAGTGTGGGAGTACTTGAACATATTTACGATCAAACTCCTCAGGGTTATCCACTAATACATTACGATTATAGTTAGCTTCAATCCCATAATTAAAATGTTCTGTTCGCATATCTAAAAAAGTTGTTAGACCTACCTCTGAACCCAATATTTTATTATCAGTATAAATAGCTTGATCCTGTAAAATATCTAAATCTTTTGCTCCAGAAAAAAACAAATGCTGATTAATTGAATTACTCCATTGATAGTGAGACTCCACTTCTGAAAAATGACGAAAATATCTTTTACCCGATAATTCGAAGTCATTTTTTAATGGATAATAAATTGCATCGCTTATAGCCCTTTGTCGAAATTCAAACCATTTCTTCTCTCCAAAAATATGACGATACTCAATATCAGTTCCATAACCTCTTCTGGCCCAAAAAGTTGGAGTTAAAGTAATATCAGAATTATCTCCTGTGACCACAAAAATCGGTTGCTGGTACCCTAGACCCTCAAACTGGTTTGAAGTAACTAAAGGAAAGAGCAATCCACTTTCTCTCTTATTTTTAATGGGTAGAGCGATATAGGGAATATAAAGAATATTAACGCCCTTAACACGTATAAGGCCGTTAACGATTTGAATGTATTTATTTAAAGTTAGTTTTATTTTTTTACCAAAAATAGTCCAAGACTCTTGGCAGTCTTTACAAGTGGTAAACTCAGCATCATCTGCTTCAAAATAGGTATCAGTTAGTTTAGTTAATTTCTCTGCCACTAATGTAAACTCTGAGGTGATGATTCTGGCATTTTCGATTTGCATATTTTGATTGGCCAGATTGGATGTGATTCTCGATCCATAGATAGTAATTTGCGAACTTACAAATCGCACATTTCCTTCCATACTCACAACATTATTTTTTCTATCGTAAGTGGCCTTTTCTCCATAGAGAGTTTCCTCTCCACTCATAATAACCACATTGCCCACTAGCTCTAATTTTTTTTCTTTAATTCGATGAAATTCTTTCCGAGAAAAAGCTAAGACCTCATCTGAAAGTTTGATTTTGATTTTTTCAAGCGCATAAGATTCAGTTAGTAAAGAACTAAACAGTACTAGATAGACTCGCCAAAGATTTAATAATGTAATTTGACCCCAAAAGCAAAACATTCTCTTTTTGAGCAAATTGAATAGACTCAAGTTTTTCCACTTCGATATTTTTAAAAACGTCCTTTGCCTGTAAAAAAGAGAGGGCCCGTGGATGATCAAAAATAACTACCTTTATTTTATTGTACAAACAGGGATAAGATTCAATTAACTTGACCATTGACTTTAGTTCTTCTGTCGAACGATTGCTAAAGGCGAGCAAGATCATATCCCAATATTTAATATTAGTTCCTGATCTATTATAAGAATTTCCATTTAATAATTGAAACAAATTCCTAACCCCATCGAGATTATGAGCACTATTAAAGTAAATATTTTTATTTCTCCAAGATATTTCTCTAAGCGGACTTTGTTCACTCTCAAAATAATTTTTTCCAAATTCTTTTGTCACTACATAGCGAACCAAATTATTATTCCGATTATAAAAGTCAGAACCAATGTCAGAGGGGACAAAGGCCGTTTTAACAAGATGTGTAGAAGTATATTCATAAAGGATTTTCTTCAGGGACTTGAGTTGTAAATTATAAACGAGCAGGTTACCTGGATAGAGAATCCCTAGTTTTTCCAATAATATTTGTTTAAGAGAATGACCTAAAATACTCATGTGATCTCTGCCAATACTTGTGAGTATGACTAAATGAGCTTCAATACATTTAGTTGCATCTAGTCTTCCTCCTAGTCCAGCTTCAAATAAGACATAATCAAACTCTTTATCTGATTCAGTAACCCATTGCAAAAATACAACATATAAGAATTCGAAGAAAGATAATCTTGCCTCTTCCTGACTAAGCTTTTTATGAACTGTTTCAAACAAGCTCAACATCTCTTCATCACCTATCGGTTGACCATTAAATTGAAATCGCTCGCTTAATTTAATTTGATGAGGAGAGGTAAAAGTAAAAACATTAAATCCATTACTTTTCAATTGCCGAGCTAATTCGTGAGTCACTTGGCCTTTACCGTTTGTCCCCACAATAGAAATAACTTTTTCTTTGGGAATCTTATCCAACTCCCAATTTTGAATGACATCTTTGAGTTGATCTAGGCTAGATTTAAAGACCTCGAAGCCGATGTGTTTTTCAAGCCAGTCGAGAGGAGCATCAGTCATTAAGAAAACATTTTGATGAAAAAAGAAATTTCTTTTTTCAGATCTTTCCGGTGAACCAATCGATCCACAAAACCATGATCTAATAAAAATTCACTTCGCTGAAATCCCTCGGGAAGCTTCTGACGGATAGTTTGCTCAATAACTCTTGGGCCGGCAAAGCCAATTAAAGCTTTCGGTTCAGCAATATTTATATCTCCCAGCATAGCAAAGCTGGCCGCAACTCCACCCGTGGTGGGATCAGTTAGAAGAGAAATATAGGGCAGCCCATTTTCTTTTAAACGGTTTCGAGCAGCGCTAGTTTTCGCCATTTGCATTAGCGAAAGTATCCCCTCTTGCATCCGCGCTCCTCCAGAACAAGAAATCACAATCACTGGGCATTTATTCTCGACTCCTAAATCAAAGGTCCCGGCAATTTTCTCACCGGTCACAGCTCCCATAGATCCACCCATAAAAGTAAAATCCATTATAGCTATGGCCACTTTTTTTCCATCAATTTTACCTAATCCAAAGATGGTTGAATCCTTCATCCCAGTTTTTTCATAGGATGCATCTAGGCGGTCTTGATAATCTTTTTTATCGACAAACTTTAGCGGATTGGAACTTTCCCATTTCTGTCCCTGCTCTTTAAAAGAACCAGCGTCCAATAATTGCTCCAGCCTTAATTTAGAATTAATTCTGAAGTGATGGTCACAATAAGGACAAACCTCAAGGTTATTTTCCACCTTTTCAGTTTGTAAAACTTCCTGGCAGCCAGGGCATTTTTTCCACAGACCACTCGGGGTACTAGAGCCTTTTGGTTTGTTATTTTTTATTTTAGGATTACTAACTTTTTGAAACCAACCCATAATTTCACCTACTTAATTATTCAAAAGTTCATTTTACTCCAAGCGGATTCCCTCTCACAAGAGGGCAGGGAGATCTTTTCAGAGTAAATAATTTTTAACTAAGGAGCTTAGCTGTAAATACCGATAAATACAACAGGTATGAGTCGATTATTACTATTTGTCCTATTCACAATTTCTTGGTCACTTGAGCTTCCCGCTCAAAGGACAAAGAATTACCGAAGCTACCAAAAACGTGGCAAAAAATATCGTTCTTCTTCTACCCGAAAACGCAATCGACGCCCTGCTCCGATCAAGCAAAAAGCACCCCCAGCGAAAGAATTTACTCAATTCGACAAATCCCCTCACCCTCACTATGACAAATTCAAACAAATGAGCTCGGATGACCAATTGAAAGTTCTGGTTCTTTTTATGAAGCTGTATGGAATGCTAGAGGGCATGACTAAATACAAAAAAATGTATCCAAAGAATAAAATAAAATCAAAACATCTCAAAACCAAAAAGATGAAAAAAACCGTCAAGCTTATTCTCGATTTATTTTTAGGAGCAGATGCGGTGGCGCAAACTCCAGCTGTCTCAGCCGAAAGCAAAAAAGGAAATAATGACAACAATACTTGCTATTTCGCAGGCTATGAAAGTTATTACGCAGAAAACTCTTATTGCACAAAGCCCAATTATATTAACAAACGAACAAGTGACTCATTTTTTGTGGATGAGCTAAAGAATAAATACGATAGTGATCTTTCAGGTGGTGCAGGAAAATTTATTAAATTTGTAATCACAGATACCACAACAGGTGACGGTATGTGGATAAAAGATAGTCAGAGCTGCGATGGTTTTGATGAGAAACCAAAATCAGTTGATTATATTTTATGTAATCCAGATCTTTATGGTTCAGGAACTAAAGGAGAGAAGTTATGTGTCCCGGCCGGAACCAAGTGGAGTGCGAACTCCTCTGCTCAGTGTCACGCAGGGTTTATGAAATTCAATGAAGATCATGATTTACTAAATGGTGTTGTTGAGCGGATGGAGGCAAATAAGGGAAATTTTGAAAAACTAGTTTCTCGATTATTTCTTACTTGTTTTTGTAAAAATAAAAGTTACTATCATAAAACATCTATCAGAAATCCTCCTGCGAAATGCCAAAATAATACAGATCCAAATTTCAATCTAAGAGAATGTACTTATAAAGAAAGAACTATGTTTCACTCCACATGTTTTGGATTAATGGGACAATTCCATGCTCTCAATAATATGCATTCTGCTTGTGGAAATGAGAATGAAAGCTCTCATCAAAACCTAATTAAAAGTATGCAAGGTCCACTTAAAGAAATCTTTGGAACTTGGAACAAGAGTACTCATCAAAGTGATTGGAGTGACGATGCTCAAGAAAATACACATAAATCCATAAGGTATAAACATGATCGGGCTTATGATAAATACCGAAACAAGCTAACTTCTGTTATCAATAAGGAAGAGTATCAAAAATACTATTGTGAAGGTGGTGGAAAACCACCTGGCCATCCGGGACCACCAGGATCTCCTAATGATGGGAAAGCTTGTCTCTGTGATAATATAAGTGACCCACCTGCAGAATATAGTTTAAAAAAAGAAGATTTAGGATGTGTACCACAAAATGCTGAAGGTACCCTAGTTCATGATCAAGCTACTTGTAAAGCAGCTCTTTGTTTCTGTTCTGAGATAGAAGACGATCCAAATGATCCTAATGCTAAACCAGAGGACAGATTTCCTAACTGTATCGCAGATGACAAGGCCACGATTGCTCCAAAACTTGAGTTACTAGAAACTCAAATAAGTCACAGTGGAGATGCTTGTAAAGCTCCTAATGAGGAAGGGCCCGCTGAAATTTGTGAATGCCAAAGTGATGAGGATTTTGACTCTGAAGCCGATCCCGCTGAGGCTGACTGCTTAGTCTCTGGCAAAGCCCAAGATTATACAAAAATTAAGGAAGCCTTTGAGACCCAAAAGGCAGAAGCTGATGGAATTCAAGATTTTACTGCTTACTTTACAGAAAACTATACAATGCTTGAAAAAGATAGCCAGACTTGTAATGAAGGTAATAACCCCGCCATAACGGATGACGGGAAATTTAAGGCCAATTACTCTATTTATATTTGTTTTAAATCATCAGATAAAAAATTAATCCATGCTTATATTATTGATCCAACCAAGGAAGAAGAGATGACTGACCTACCTCCTTACAATATCGAAATAAAAGCAACCGAAACAAGTTCAAGTACCTCAGAGGATGAAACAACTAGTGGTTTTGATGAATCAGGGGATGACGATGATAAAGATGATGTTAAAATCGAATTGTCTGACGAGGATATTAAAAAATTAGATGTGGTCTTAGAGGCAAAATTTAAAGATGATTATCACACACAAGAAGAAATTGAGGCTGAGACTGATGAAGATGAGAAAAGTGAACTAAGCACAGCTAGCGAAAACCTTAGAATAGAATTCATTACTCATTTGAAAAAAGATGAAACTCTTGAGGATTTTAAAGAAAGTAATTTAAGTACATACACTTCAGCTGACACTCCCACTATTTGTGATCCTAGTAAAGACAAACCACATGACACAAAGACAGTCACAGATGCAGAAAAACAAAAATTGGCTAAATTTACTGCCACTTTAAACATACAAGACAATACCGCAACTTCAAATACCTTAAACCTTGGAACAGATGGCAACAACAATAACGGCATTAATCACGGTGGAGTCACTCCTGCTAACGGAATAAATGTAATTGATAGAACACTTTATGGAAGAGATTAATCAAAATTAAAACGAACATCATCAGCATATAGAATATGCAAACGAGAATTTTTGAGATCAGTGATTTCTTGAATCAGCTCTTCTTGATAATTAGGCTTAAGATGACCTAAATAAATAGGAACTTTATCCGGCATCTTCTCAATCTCTTTTTTCATAGACTGGGGAGTGTGATGATCACTCAATTCAGCGATATTTTGTAATTTATTTGGAAAGGAAACTTCAGTGAAAATAGCACGAAGATTTTTTACTTTCTTGGCCACTTCCCAAATTCTCTCAGTAGGTCCCGTATCTTGTGTGAAAACAATGGATACATTTCCTTTCGTCACCACAAAACCGTAGGCATCGCCAGGATGTTTCACATGGATGGGAAGAACAGTATACTCTCCTAGTTGCAATTCTTTTTCTTCTTCAATTTCATTAAAAATTATACAGGGGTCGTTTTTGGTGGGCAGAACTGAAAAGTCTGGCCAGATAACATCATTGAACAAGTGTGCTTTAATAGCATTTTTTACTGTCTTATGAGTGTAAACTTGAAAAGGTGCGGGACGAAGACCGAAACAATTATCACAGAGAAACCCTAAGTCTTTAGTATGATCTAAGTGAGCATGACTTATTAAAACACTTTCAATGGCCACTTGTGCTTGAATATCCATCGAGCTGGCCGCTGAACCGGCGTCAATTAAAAGTTTATCATCTATCAATATACTAGTAGCGTGATAACCTCTTGTGACTCCTCCATGTGCTCCAATTATTTTTACCTGCATTGAACTCGTAACTTCCTTCTTATTTAAAATTCTGTGCGTTAAGGAATATTGTAAAGCAAAAATATATTATTGAGGAACGAGGAATATTTTTACCTAAATGATTAATTTTCGACAAAAGAGTTTTTATCTCTAGATCTCTTTAGCCCCTATTTAATTGATTATAGATATCTTTATCATTCTGGTCTAAAATTTTCGCCAACAGTTTTGCTAAAGTTTTTCTTTTACCTTGGTGATCTAGTACTTGCTGTGCCAGGTCTTTAATTTTACCTTCCGCAACCCCCGTATCTTTATCCACATAAAATGATAAAACAAACTCTCCTCTCAATAATTCTTGAGGAATAGTCCACTCTCCTGCGCCTAAATGAATTCTGTTCTCAAACATTTTTGTCATCTCTTTGGTCAGAATGATATCAAGTTCTGGAGAAATCTCTCGTAGCAATTGCACATGGTCTTGAACATCATGAGGCCCGACAAAGATTAAATGAGTTCCTTTTAAAGTTAAGCAAGATTGGTAATAAGATTTGATCCCCCCCCCAGTCTTACTAAGAAAACCGTGGAAATGATAAGGAATAGGAGGAAGACCGCTCAGTTCTAAAGCCGCTGCCGGAGAAGTGGCTCCAGGGAAAGTGGTGACTTTAATCCCTTCTTTTAGAGCTTGGCGAATGAGAGGAAACATAGGATCAGAGATAACTGGACTACCCGCTTCAGAAGCTAAATAAATTGAAAGACCTTTTTTAACTTTGCTTAATACCTGATTAATTTTATTGTCAGGGCTATGATCATGAAATGAATCAATTTTTTTCTCTTTCGTTTCTATTTTGAAATAACTTAGAAGTTTGATAAAGGTTCTCGTATCCTCCACCATAAAATGTTGCCCGCTTTTTAAAGCTTCAAGTGATCGTAGACTAATATCCTCGGGATTCCCGATGGGCAAACCTAATAAGACTAACTGACCCATCATAAATTCCTCCTCAAATTGAAAGTGATATTTTGCATTATAATAAAAAGAAAGGAACTTGACACAATTTGTGTGAAGTTTTGAAAAAAGTATTATCGAGATCATAAGTAAGGGAGTATTTCATGGGTTTAAAGGCCAATATTTTAAGGGATTCGCAAGGAAATATAATCGTTCAAATGAATGGGGACTTTGATTTTGACAATTGTATCCCAGTCCGCAGCCAACTTAATACCCTAGCTGATCAAAACCCTCATACTAAAATTACCATCGATCTTGGTGGAGTTGATTTTATTGGTAGCAGCGGCCTATGCCATTTTGTCGAAACTATTCAGTTAATTAAGGATACTCGAAACACTTCTAATGAAGTTGGTCTTAGTAATGTCACCGAGGAATTTCAAAAGCTATTCCGATTATATCAATCGAATGATAATCCAGAAGAAGGCAAATGGCTGGATAAAGTGGGTATGGAAAATGACGAAACTCAAACCCTCAACCAAGCCTTTGGTAATCGTAAGCGTACATTCGAAAACTAATTCAAAAATCTTATAAATTTTATTAGTTAATCTCTTGATTAATTTGTGAGATGTCTCATCACCATAAAGATTGCTCAATTTTCAGCGATAAATTTGCACCTTTAAATTATTCTTTTAATTTCTATAAGCAAAAAGCTCTAGGCGAAATATTATTTTTAAGAGGAAGCATACATTTAGTATGTGACCGATTAAAAATATTATTTCAACGAAGAGATTTGCCGTTTATAGGAATTAAAAGCGGATGTCGACGAGAGGGACATAGAGGGACGGCGTATTAATGGAACCTGAGTTTGCATTAGACTGCTCAAACTCATGTAAATCAGAATAATGATAATCTTGAACCGCTTTGAACATAGGGAAGCCTGAGAAACCATCTCCTCCCCCATCACCACCAGGTTGCCCTTGACCCGGTCCACCTGGATTTCCCCCATCAGGAGCATAGGGATCGCCCCCTTCGCCCATGGGCATACCATCAGGACCCATCATACCTGGTTCTCCGTCAGGGCCATATTCATCTTCACCTTCTCCTTTGGGCATTGGTTTTTTATAGCTAAATAAGACATAGCTCCCAAAGATAATTCCAGCATAAAGACCTAAGGAAGCCCCTTGAGCAATTGCACGTGGAGAGGATCCAAAAGCCATAGAGGCAAAGCCAAGTAAAGCTCCCCCTACTGTTCCATAACCAGAAACCAACATGAAAGCACGAACCTTAGCAGGCATTTCAGCTTTGGCCTGGGGAATAGGAAAGCCTAAGAAAAGAACTAAAAGTACGATAAGATATTTTTTCTTCACCTTAATAGATTAAGGAAGGTTTGATTTTTTGGCAAAATTTTATTTTCTTGCCCCTACCACCACACAATTAATAGTAACTCGTCGGTTATTAAATAAAGAATTAACCAATCGTCCTATTTTTTTAGTTCGGTATTGACTGCGCTTCATCTTAATTAACCAGCTCTTGTACCCAGTACCAGAGCTTTTCACTTCAGTAAGTTCCACTATGCCCCGATATACCCGACTTAAATCCACCTGGTTTAATCCATAAATTTTAAGAGTTGTAGGACAAAATAATAATGGAATGCCTAATTTGTGGTAGGATTTGGATAAATAAACTTCAGAGGGATGAATTCTCATGATTAATATACTCTTTTACTCCCCTAAAACTAGCTCGATGAATTTTACTTGGACCTAAAGTCTGAATTGCAAGTTTATGAGCTACTGTAGGGTAGCCTGCATGCTTTCCTAAATTATAACCAGGGTATTCTTCATCGTATCGAACCATTAATGCATCTCTATACTCTTTTGCAATTATCGAAGCGATCGAAATCAAACAGCATTTACTGTCACCTTTTACAATAGTTTCTTGAGTGACTTTTCCAAACTCACTCGGAAGAGAAATCTTTTTATTACCATCGATTAAAACTATGGTTTTATCTAAATTTAATTTCTGGGATTTTAACAATTCCGAACTGGCCTTCACCATGGACTTAAGAGAGGCTTGCAAAATATTTATCTTATCTATTTCATTGTGGTCACATGATCCTAAAGCAAATGAACCAAATCTTGTCTTATAAACTTTGTGAGGAATAAGCTCTGCTAAATCCACATTGAGCTCTTCAAGAATTATTGCCCTCTTTTTAGCAGATAATTTTTTTGAATCAGTTACGTTATTATCTATTGAAAAAGCTTCAAACGAAGCTAAATCCTTATGGGAAAGAGAGAAGGCACAAGAGATTACTGGACCTGCCAATGGTCCTCTACCAACTTCGTCTACCCCTAAAAAATATTGATAGTTCTTTAGAAAGGAATGAAAAAAACTAGAAGCCATCTCAATAATCCCCCAACTTTGTCGTCGTCTACAAAAGTTGCGACTTACAAGTGCAAATTAGCACACCTCAGACATAACTTTTCTGACTCCAAACCCGGAGCATTTTTGAGCGACTTCGACTATTGATTTTGCTATGAATTCTATTCTTTTCGATCGTAATCAACCGCGATTCGAGCAGCTTTACCAGATCGACTTCTTAAGTAGAAATGTTTAGCTCGTCGTGATTTACCACGTGAAACTACTTTAATTGAATCAACGTTTGGAGAATGAAAAGGGAATAGTCTTTCCACACCAATTCCTGATGAAATTTTTCTTACTCTGAAGTGACCGTTAATAGTTCCCGGCTCTTTCATCGCAATACAAATTCCTTCAAATTTCTGAACTCGAGTTTTATTTCCTTCAGTGATTCTCACACCAACAGCAATTGTGTCACCAGTTCTGAATTTTGGAAATTCTTTAACTTTTGGATTAGCGTACTTTTCATTAATTTTATCAACTAAATTCATGATATTCTCCTACAGTCTCCATCCGTTCGCCTTTTTAGCAATATCCACTGGCCAGAGGGATAGGACCTAGTTTGTCGTTAAGCATTAAGCTATTGTATTTACCTTATATTAGTAATCCGGTCAAGATAAATGGCCACAGCAGATCGAACTGACAGGTGATTGTAACCATCAGCATTTTTCGCCGCAAAGATTGGTTCCAAAGAGTAATCTGCTAAATCTAAAACTTTTTGATGAAGTCCCCAGCCGGTTCCAAAAAGAAGAAGAATGGGCCGATCTTCATCCTGAGAGAATTTAGTTAAATCAGGAACTTGTCCCTTGAATTTTTCAAAATTTGCTCCTGTAACCGCTATGATAGGTTTTTTTCCTTCAGCTTGCTCAATTTGTTCAGCCACTTTTTCGACGGAAGGAGATAGCTCTATTATGGACATGGCTTCGAACCGGTCCGGATTGTAATTATTAGCCACATCCCCTTTCCAGTGAGACAGAATTCTCTGAACGAGCTCCACCTGCTTTTGCAAAGGAGTCACAATAAAGTACTTCTTTACTCCAAAGGTTCGGCAACTACGTGAAATATCATGGATATCCATGTTAGTGACACTGGTGGTAACTTCTTCGCTGTTTTTATTGCGAATGGGGGAATGGACAAGAGCGAGATAGAAATTATTTTTCATATTATTTTTTTTAAAGAGCGGTCGATTTCATACTGAAACGGT
>JAOHMI010000047.1 GCA_028101965.1 Bacteriovoracaceae bacterium | reverse complement strand
AAACTTAAAAAGATCCTGCCAGCGAGACCCGATCAAACTTTTTTCATCGGCAACTTGAATTAAATAAATTCCCCTTGAGGGATATGAGTATATCATATTATTTGGAGATCGCTTTTCTCTATGCTCAAAAGCAATCAAGGGTAGAGATAAACTCGTAACCCCATTAATATTATTTGCCTTAAGAGTTTTCGATTGAGTTTTAAGATTTATTTCAGAAAGCTCATATTTTTCAAATATATATTTCGATGTGGCATAAGCCCCACTACCGCACAACTGAATTTCACCATGATGATTAAACCATCGAACATTTACTGTATTAGTCTTTTGATTAAAGAAAAAAAAGCTATGATCAAATTGGTCCGTGATTTTTGGACTTATTTCTTTTAGTTCACCCTCCCTCACGGGATGCAAGTATTGGTCAACACCAGGAGTTTTGTCCGAACTAAAAACAGATAGTTTTATCATTTATTAGATTTAGTTTTTTTGATTACTCTCCATAGAGAATCCACAAACATCTTCTTTTTATCTAGGAAGTTTTTATCTATTGAAAAACCGGTTAACTTACTTAATTCTTCTAACTCCTCAAGTAAGAACTTGAATGAGTATTCAAGATGTATCGGCTCATAAGCCTTAAAAGTAAAATCCCGTTGCAATTCTTCAATATGGACTGTTTGCTTTTGGGTCGATAGTAAATAGCTTTCCATGGCACCTTTTGTTGGATTATACACACCAAAGTGCTGAAAGTTCTCTAATTTAAAATTCGCGCCAAGATCTCTATTAATTCGGCGAAGCAGATTGATATTAAAATCTCGAGTTAATCCTTCTGAATCGTTATAGGCATTTGTTAGCTTTTTAATATCTTTTTTTAAATCAAATCCAATTAAAACTAAATCCTCATTATTCAAACCTTTCCATAACTTTCTCAGTAAGGTTTGAATTTGAACGTGATCAAAATTTCCAATATTTGACCCTAAGAAGAGAACCAGCTCTTTATTTTCAGAAATATTTCTCACATATCGTAAGCCTTGCATGTACTCGGCAACAACTCCAGTAATTTTCAAATTATCTGTTTCTTGAATATTTTCATTCAGCTGAATCATGGCTTGTTCTGATATATCAATGGGAAAGAAATTGACTTCCACTCCTTCCTTAATAAATCCATCAATTATTAGTTTACTTTTATGTCCATCTCCCGCCCCAAGTTCAATGATATCTATTTTCTTTTCATTCAAAAGGCCTGGAAGTTCATTTTTAATATTTTCCAAAATTTCAAATTCTGTTCGAGTCAAATAATAATCATCATGAGTGGTAATCTTTTGGAAAAGTTCAGATCCAATATCATCATAGAAATACTTAGCCGGCAGGAACTTTGGATTTGAACAAAATCCAGTAAGAACATCCATGGCAAATTGTTCGCGGTGATCATGTGAACCATCTTTCGTATCTTCAATTAATTTAATTATTTCCATTAGTTCCCCCGCTTTTAATTAGCCAACCTTATACCAGAAAACATCCAATTCTGTTCTGGATAGTAAAAATTACGATATGTTTCTCGTAAATGACCTTGAGCGGTTCCAAAACAACCACCTTTTAGGACATATTGATTACACATAAATTTGCCATTGTATTCCCCTAAGCTTCCTTCAAATGAAGTAAAGCCAGGGTATGCTTGATATGAACTTGAGGTCCACCACCACAGATTATTGAAAATAATCTCGTTTGATTTAGAATGAAAAGAAATACCTTCATCATTAAATAAATTTAAATTCTTTGACATAAATATTTCTGATTCAAATTCTGTCGGTAATCGATTTCCACTCCACCGAGCAAAAGCATCAGCTTCAAAATAATTCACATGAGATACAGGGGATAGAGGATTGATTTTAGTAGCCCCTAATAATGTATATTCGAATAATGTATTATCATTTTCATACCAATATAAAGGTTTGTTGATATTATTCTGTTTGACCCAATCCCAACCTTTTGCAAGCCATAATCGGGAATCATTATATCCACCATCATTAACAAATTTTAAATACTCTCCATTTGTTACAAAGTAATTCGATATTTGGTGGGCTTGGATAAATTCTTGATGCCTTGGAGATTCATTATCAAAAGAAAATTTAGATTTATCCGAAGTACCAAACTCAAAAACTCCTTCTCTTTGGTCACTCCATTGTTCTGGATTTTCTTTATACGGATGAGCAGGGTTGTGGGAAAGAGCTGGCATTGAAGGGTTTAAACCTAAAATATACTTTATATCCATGAGCAACAACTCTTGATGCTGCTGCTCATGATGTAAGCCTATTTCAATTAATTTGAAAATTTTAGAATCTACTTCGCTGGAGGAAAGTAGTTTGGTCATTCCAGCATCCACATGTTCACGGAATTGATAGACTTCTTTAACTGTAGGTCGTGATAAAAAACCTCTTTCTGATTGCATCCAATGTGAACCCAATGATTTATAATAGGAGTTGAAGAGATGATCAAACTCTTCTTTGTATACTCGATAATTGGAGAGATATTTTTTTAAAATAATATTTTCAAAAAACCAGCTGGTATGAGCAAGATGCCATTTAGGTGGACTCACAAATTCCGCAGGTTGAACTACATAATCTTCAACTTCTAATTTTTCGCAAATTATTTTTGATTGATTTCGTATAAATACATAAGATTCTAACAATTTCATGTTAATCCTCAAGATAATGCTCTAAGTGACGCTTTATAACTTCTGGGCGATGGTAGAAAAACTCTCTTAACTCTTTTAAATGGGAAAATAATGATGGGTCATCAGAACTCTTCGCTAATTCTTCATAGTAAGAAAATTTTTGATCTATCCATTCTGGTGTTAATTTATTATCTAAAAAAGAAACAAATTCTCTTTTAAAAAAATTCCTATATTCAGGAGATTCTTTAACTAACCGGCGAAATATTCGAGATCTCAAAGCACTTTTATAGTGATCTGCGATAACTCCTACTGATTCAATCTCCCAGGGATGCTCAACTTTTTTCTGCCATGATCTTTCTTTTTGAAAACTTAAATCCATATCCCATGTAATCCATTTCCATCGTTGGTCCCCTCTTTTATCAAAGAACATCACACCTTGATTCCAATCCATAGTACCTGCATACATCAGGGCCATGATACTTTTCGTAAAAGAATCTAAATCAATTCTCTTTTTTAGCTCACTCAAGTTAATCGGTGATGGAGAATATTTGATCCATATGAGAAGTTTTTCGATCATCAAAGCGGCATCTAGATCGTTATCACCTTTTAAGTTATAAAAATAAAAATCATCATGTCCAAGTTCGTGAACAAATTGGTCCCTAGAAAGGTGCTCCGCTAAATAAAAGTGTCCATAGACCTTTCCATTCAACAAGAAAAGAACCGGTTCGGCCTTGGAAGTATACCCATCAAGAAGTTCCACTAATGAGAACGCAAGGTTTGCTTGAAAAATTCTACGTTGATCTTTATGAATCACTAATCTTTTAATTGGTGTTTGTTTATTTTTCAATACTGATAAGTTTAAACCAGGAGGATTGAATGAATACTCACCGAGGGGTTTTCTAAAGTAAAATCGAAAATTTTTAGTTCCCTTCTTTAATCGAGAAAATCCGCCATGAATTCTTGCCCCCGTATAAGTTTCTAAAATAAGCTTATTATTGTCATAATAATAAAGATAAGCGGCCCTTTCCCATACTCTTCCTCGCTTAGTCGCATTGGTCAACAAACCTCTATTATTATCATAAAGATCTATTGGATCGAGCCAAGCAGAAATTACTTTCCAACCCTTATACTTAGCATAATTATTCTGCAACTTTTCTTTTTCTTTTAATAACTTCAAATTCTCGGTTATGACAAAAGCTTCATCGAGAGGGTTATAAACTAATCCTATCTTTCCATTGTATATATCACCCGATTTTTCACTTTGCTCATTAAAAGTTTTTTGAGCTTTATTAAGTTTTGGAAAAAAGTAAGGCAAAGTCCCAGTGACAAAAATCACCACTAGATAAAAAAAAGTTTTAAGATTGGGGTTACATTGCATAATTATTTATGTGATATATTCGAATACAAATCCATTTGTATTTTTTCTGATCGTTCTAATAATTCTTTTTTTAACTCGCCTAATTTTTGAGTATTTACTTCATGTAAATTAAAGCTGAGCACAGTTGTAATATCTTGATCAATAACGGATTCAAGTACCCCTAGCTCCAATTTTTTCTCTGCTAGTAAATTAAAGTAATCCATATCTCCTAAATAAATATCCCGAGGTATTCGTATGAGGGCCGTTCCTTGAAATTTCGTTTTTCGAAATAGTTTTACGTCCTTCTTTAAAATAATCAAACCAAGTAGTGCTATGGACATTAAGATTCCTAGAAAAGGAAGATTAAATGTGGCACAGGCTAAGCTTGTCGCAATCAATAATAAAATAAACCCAACTTCTTCTGGGTCCTTAATCGGAGTTCTAAAGCGGACAATCGAAAGTGCACCTAATAGTCCTAAGGAAAGTGGAATAGAGAACTGCAGGCTGATGAAAATCGCTGTAATGGAAACACCTATTAAGGGAAATGATCGATGCAAAGATGATCCTGTTGCCCTTTGACCATAAAATCTTAAATAAAGATGCGCCACAAAAAAAGAAACTAGCAGCGAGGTGAAAAGAATTAGCAAAAATGGTGCAAAGCCAATTTCACTCATCTTCTGAATTCCATCTTTAGATAGTAGTTTTAATCCATAAAACATTTCCACAATTATACTCCTCTCAAGGGAACCAATAGTTCTTCCGAGCATACTAAATACTTTGAAAAAGAATCTAGCTTAAAATTAAAGTTTTCTAGTATTTTTAATTCCAAGGGAAATTCTTTAAACCTTCCCTTGATTTCAAAAACACAATATTTTGATACATTATTTTTTTTGTAATTAAAAACTCTCTGATTATATTGTCCAACATGAATTTTTTGATCTAAACAAATGCGAATTTTTTCTCTTTGGGTCACAAATCGTTTTCGATGATATTGAATGGTGAACATTGGTTCAATTGGTGTTCTCAAATTTGTAAACTCTGCCCTAAACTCATTCATTTCAATTGAGCTTCCAGCTAACAAAAAATCTTCAAAGATAGATTTTTTAGTTTGAACCTGTTTTCTTATTTTATATCGCTTATCGCCTAGTTTATGTTTGATTTCTTTAAAACTGACCTTGGATCTTTCTCCAGTTTGGGGATTTAAGTAGGACCGATAGCGAATTTTCGTTTTCTCATAATCTGAATTTATTTTCTCATTTAATAAATCCAATTTCATTGTATCGTAATAAACGGATGAAATAATGGCTTCTGGAAATTCTGAATCAGGGGCAAATGATTTTTGTAAATAGTTTTCTAATAAGTAAGCTTTATGGTTTTCTCCCACAAATTTTATTTCATAATCAAAGGATTCAACTGAATTATTCATTCGCTTGATCCAATTATTAAAAATTGAGATTTTTCTTCAGCTTGAAGATTGTATTGCGACTTATCCCCTATAAAATAGGATTTAAATGCCAACAGCTTCTTCCCCTTACACTTCATTTTACCTTTAAGTACAACAATTGAATTGCCAGGTTTAAGATCTAAACTAATTTTTTGATTTTTATTCAGAGAAACAAATGATTTTCTAAAACCGTAGTCATCAATGAGTAAAGCACTATGATAGTCTCGAAAAATATTTTTTAACTGCGCAGAAGAGTATTTTTTATTAAAGTTATGTTCAAAATTAATTACATCAATAGCTTTTTCAATATGCAACTCTCGCGAATTCCCCTTTGAATCAACTCGCCCCCAATCCCATATCCGATAAGTAACCCCTGAACTTGTTTGAGTTTCTACTAAAGTAATTCCAGGGCCAATTGCGTGAACCAACCCTGTAGGAATAATAAAAAAATCACCTGCTTTAACTTTAACTTTATTTAGATATTTTAATATACTCTTATTTTCTTTAACAGCTTGATAGAATTCTTCTTTTCCACAATTTTTTTTCAATCCTAAATAAAGACAACTATCAGGCTTTGACTTTAGAATTAACCAGCACTCATCTTTACCATGATCATTTTCATACTTGTGGGCATATTCCTCATGTGGATGGACTTGAACCGATAAAAAATCTGATGTATCAATGAATTTTACTAAATAATCAATTTGAGGGAAGTTTTCACTTCCTAAAAGCTGAGATTCTTTATTTGGATAAGCTGAAACTTCCCATGTCTCTCCTAATTGATTTTCTTGATTAGAATTAATCTTGATTCTTTTTTGAGTGGCCAAGTACTGGCCTCCCCATGGCTTCATTTCCAGATAAGGTTTAAGCTCATTAATTTGCATGATTAATTTCCATATTCTAATTTTAAATTAGGGCATTTACTTATAACGAGTTGTTCAGTTTGATCAATAGTTTCGCATTCAGGGGGTAAAGTTTCCACTTTTTTAGATAGAAAATACTCACTTTTCAAAGCATTCGAGCGAATTCCAAAACAAAGCCCTAAGTGGGGGTATTTTTCCTCAAAATTACTGAAGATTTTTTGTTTTTTAAATGAAAAAATTGAAGGATGACTCTCAATTAAAGTAGAACACTCTTTCCAATGATTTTGCTTAAATAATGGCTTTAAACTATAAATATTTTTCTCTAGCCCCCAAATAAATAAAGAGCCTAAAATCACATAGGAAAACATGTTTGAGCTATGCTGAATCAAAAAAGTTAAAATAATGGCAGCTATGAATGACGTTCCAAGAAAATAGTAGTGATGACGAAGAGCATGGGATCCATCAATGAGAATAATAAAGAAAATCTGAAACAATAAAATTGAGAATAAAGTCAGTAATGATTTTATCTTGCTTTTATCTAGTCTCTTTTGGAATAACCCATAAAATCCGACGAAAAATAATAAGCAAAATGGAAAAAATAGATTTTGAGAAAAAAACTCGATAAAAGAGGAAAAGTCTTCAAAGAATGTAACTAAGTTTCTTACAGGTGATCGAAATTTAGTTTTAAACAATGGCTCAAAGTCACTTAAACTCAATAAGTAAGAAGATCCTTTCAAGTAGTAAACAAGCGTCATGGCAATGGGAAGAAAAAAGACTTTGCTATAAAGAATAATTTTCTTCAACGTTACTGGAACAAGAAGAGGAACAAAAACGATAATTGAAGTGGGCTTAATAAGTAAGCCTAGAGTAATCAACAAATTTGATTTTAAAAATAATTTTTTATTTATTTTCTTTTCGCCAAGTAAAAAAGCGAATCCCCATAAGCAAAGAAGGAAAGAAAAGACATCAGGAATAAACTTCACTAAATACTGAGCCAAAAGCGTTGCGATAAGCATCACTTTTAAACTCAACCCAACAGGAACCCCAAGAAACTCTTTTTCTTTAAGTTTGAGATAGATCTGTCTCCAAATGAATACCGAAAGAAAAAATAATGCAAACCTAGATAAATACATACCCCAAAAGTGGTTATCGAAGATAATAAAAAAGGGTGAAAGAATAAGATTCAGTAAAGGGAACTCCATAGGCATGATTCCCTGGAGATCGCCAGATTGTAGAATGGCAGGAAGAAATTTATGGTGAAAAAATTGACTCCCTTCAGTAGGGGAAAAAATTTTAAAAAAGTAGCGAATAGTCACGCCCATGGTATCTGATTGACGATGAATATGGGGGTGAGTAAACGGAAGGGAAAAAAAGACACACAAGGGAATGTACTTTAGTAGAACTATATAGTTTATATAGGATGATAATTTTCTTAAATCGCTCTTTTTATTGTCAGTTACTTGATTTTTCATTATATAATCATTCATATGAATGAATTAAATCTCCCCTATAAACAGTCTCTTCTTATTATTCCTACATATAATGAGATAGACAATATTGAAAGAATGCTAAACACTCTTCTCGGCTTGTACCCAGAATTAAATATTCTTATTATCGATGATGGTTCCCCCGATGGTACAGCAGATATTGTCAAAGGCTTCCAAGAAAAAAATGCTAACATTAACCTAATTCAACGTGAGGGCAAGCTAGGACTTGGTACCGCTTATATAACTGGCTTTCGTTTCGCCTTATCGAAAGGCTTTGATTATATTTTTGAAATGGATTGTGATTTTTCTCATGACCCTAAAGATATCCCCAACCTTCTTTCAGCCGCAATATCGCATGATTTGGCAATAGGCTCACGGTATATTGGTGGAATACGAATCATCAACTGGCCAATGCACCGCCTCCTATTAAGCTTTTTTGCATCGTGGTATACTCGAATCATTACATCTCTTCCACTTACTGATGCAACTGGAGGATTTAAATGCTTTTCAAGAAAAGCTCTTGAATCTATCGATCTTGATAAAATTTTCTCAAATGGATATAGCTTCCAAATCGAGTTGAACTACAAAGTATGGAAGAAAGGGCTAAAAATTAAAGAAGTCCCAATTGTATTTACCGAAAGAAGAGATGGTCATTCAAAAATGAATAGAAAAATTGTCTACGAAGCCATTTTCGCCGTTTTTCGTTTAAGATTATTCGCCTAGAATATTTTTTGTACTAGAAGCCTTCACATCATCACTTCTTTTCCTCTCGCATTCAATAATACAAGTGTTCAAAGGATTATAGTCATACTTAGAAAACTTTAAACGACATGTGTCCTCACAAACTTGTTTTTTCGAGTCTGCGTAGATGGATTTGGCCGTGCCACAACTATTAAAAAGAATGGCGGTAAAAATAGAAAGGGAAAAGTAGAAAGCTCTATTTGTAAACATAGACAATTTCTCCTGAGCGATGATTGACTCTTAAGTTAGTTATCTTTAAACCTTTTAAATATTTTAAAACGGCCTTACGAACATTCACCACACCTACTTTCATTTTTTTCACATTAATATGAATTTGCTTATTCTGTTCATCATTTTTAACTTTAGCGGTGAGCAGTATTTTCATATTCAATAAGGTCTTAACTTTTCCAGTTAATTTTAAACTTCCATCTTTCAAGGAAAACTTTATTTGGTGAATGTATTTAATTAGACCTTTTTTATTATCTTCACCCAATAATTGAGCCAACTCTTGGATTGAATCAACTGTGGTGTTTTCTTCTCGGAGTTCCGCTTCATAATCACTTAGCTTAACTTTACCAAACTTTAGTTTTGAAATAGAAAAAGTAGCATTGGCAATTAAGTTATTTTTTAAATCTGCTTTTTTAGTCATATCTTTTATAACAGAATTTAACTTTAATTTATCAACTTCATATTCTTGTCCAGATATTTCAAGATCCAAGCTTGGAATACTTAATGAAATATTTTGATTCTTGACCGATAATTCTTCAAGATTCATTTTAATTCGATCAAAGTCTTTCAAAAAACTAAAATCAACTCCAATAACAATTTCAAACTTCTCTTCTTTAAGTTTTAGTTTATTCTCGGTTAAGTCTACTGCTAGGTTTAGATTATCATTCTGAATAGTAACCGGATAAATCTCATAAAAAGCATGTTCAACTAAACCTACTCCACTCCCATCAGCAAAATCTAGATTTACATTAGTGCCGATAATCGTTGGATAGCGATTCGGATCTTTCCCCTTTCCCCCATCTGCGATTAAGGTAATTGGTAAAAAGAAAAGACTAATTAAGAAAAAATTAACAGCGTTTACAACTGCTTTTATACCACTTTCTAAACTGATCAACTTTATCATAAAATACCTCAACTGCTTTCTGACCAGCAGTAGAATCAAGCAACCAAGATAATTTTTGGGCTTGAGGAAATTGTTTTACTAAAAATGTTAAAGCATCTGCCCCCACATAGACTTCTCCTCTCACATCTACAAGATGGATAATTGTTTCACATTCTTTTTGAGTCAGAAAAGTTATTTTTTCGTAAGTTTTTGGGTCATAAATATCCAAGAATTCAATTTGTCGATTAGTATCTATATATTGAATACCTTGCTTAAACCTTAAACACATTGGACATTGTTTATCATAAAGTAAAATTGGTTTTGAAAATTTTTGTTCCATAAACCCATTTTAAACGAATAGTTAATTAAATTAAAATTCAGGGAAGATCATACCTGAGGATTTTAGATTTTTAATAGATTTTTTTGTTTTAGAGTCAAGCTGCTTCCTGACTACTTTCATCGGAATTATCTGAATTCATTTCTAAGTTTTTAAGTGGTTGATTAGGGTATAGCTTTTTCGCTTCAAAAACATACTCTTCAAGCTTTTGCTCCATATCTGCTTCTTTAAAAGCTTCCACGATCAACTCAAAGGTATAGTGTTCTTTTACTCCAGCATTATAAACTTCTAAAATCGATTTTACTTTTTGGTTCGCATCCATCGTACTCCACTCCGAATAGCAAGCTGCCGCGAGATACTCATTTCCAGATGTCGAGTCACCCGTAAATCGAGATAAATACCTTTGCCCTACGCTATGTTCATTATTTTGCGATAAAACTGTAATCACGGCTTTGAGATATTTAGGATTTCCTGCACAACTTACCACTATCTTTTCGTAAATCTCTTTTCCACGAGTATTATCAGAATTCATAAAAAACCATTTACCTAAAATATACATACCCGCACAAATATAATCGACCACTTGATCAGGTCTTTCTTCTAGTTCTAGAAAGTGCCCATAATACTCTTCTAAATCTTTATAATTCTCCGTTCGAACACATAGATGGACAACTTCTTTTAACCGATCAGGATTAGATGGAAAATACTTCGCAATATTTCTTACAACTTTATAAGCATTGTCCCATTGTTCTTCATTTTTAAAAATCGTGTAAAGACCTACCTGGCATTTAAAATGAATACTATTTATTTTTAGACCTTCATTATATTTTTCCTTCGCTTGCTCTAAGATTTTCAACATGTACTGAGCTTGCCCTAAATAGAACATAGCAAGAGACGGTTTCGGGTCCAAAGTTTTAGCTTCTTCTAATATATCAATTGATTCTTCAACTTTTCCCGCTTCAATCATATCTTTAGCAAGATTAACTTTTTTAATATACTCACTAGGATTAATTTTTAATAAGACAGCATTAATAAGACTTTGCTCCAATGACTTTACTGTGTAGGGCTTTATGATGAATGAATCCACATCCTCTTCTGCTGCTTTCGCGACAGCTGTTTGTGAAATATTGGCCGTCACTAAAATAAGAGTCATTTTCTTTTCTTCGGGGTAAGTGTGACGAATAAATGAAAATAAATCAAACCCTGAACCGCCTTTTACTTTGTAATCAGAAAGGATAAGTTGTGGTTTCTTTTCTTCAAGAATTTCTTTGCATTCATGAAAACTGGCAACAGCAGAGATCTGGTGTGACTTTCCACCCATATCGACAAGCGTTTTAATTAATCTGCGCCGAGAAGAACCTGATTGGTCTACAATCAGTACATTATTTGTACTGAGAAACTCTTCAAACTCTTTTCGTTTTTTCTCTTCTTTTGACATTCTTACCTAGTTTACTCCCTAGTACCCTCTTGCTTTTTGCATAAAGTCTTGTATGTTTTCTTGTCTTTCTGCAAACATTTCCATGAATTTATCCATCTCCTCTACATTTAAATTAGGGGCTTTTACAATTAGCTGATCCTTTTCCTCATCGTAATTTTCCAGCTCTAAAACTTCCCCTTTTATTTTTATTCTCTTTTTTGTCTTTCCATATTTCATTTTTAAATCAATCTCCACTGGTGCATCATTAACCAATGAATCTCGTGGAACATTGACCGTTACTTCATCTTCAAAGTAATCTGCAAACTCAGCAATAATGGATAGCTCATTACCTTCTTTAGTTGTTTGATTAACAATTACCATCACTTTACCTGACTCAGTATTAACTCCAGGATCTTCATCTAAAAAGGCATCTAAATCAATATCTAATTTGGGTCCCGATCCACTAGTACCAGACTCAGTATTAAAATCAGGAGCACTAACTTCTTCATTTATCCCCCCCAACGCTTCCTCTATTTCACTTTGACGACTTTGAGCAGCTTCATCTTCATCTCTATAATACTGGGCACCTTCTTTATCTTTCTTCTTACGTTCTTCCTCAAATAAGGATTCATCCCAATCATATTTGGCTTTATCTTTACCTTCACCATCAGCTTCTGAATCTGGATCAAAATCCATTTCTTCATAGTGATTTGATTTATTGCCACTTGAAGCTTCATCATCATGCTCATAGGTAGCCACGGATTTCTTTTTCCTTCGATGAACTTGTCCATCTTCATCTTCATACTCTTCGTATTCATGCTCTTCACTGGAATCATGGGCTGAGCCTGATAGTGGGTCTGATTGGATATGATCAGTTTCACCTACCGCACCTTCCATTGGTCCTGAACCTTCTTCACTATCATAAGATGAACCTGAGAGTGGATCACTTTCGATATGTTCAGTCTCGAGCTCACCTGAAAGGGGTTCGTTACCTATTTCTTCATTAGAAGCAGGTCCAGACAATGGATCACTATCGATTTCATCTGTCTCGCCTCTTCCTTCCATATGTCCATCAAATTCTTCTGTTTCCCCTCTGCCTTCTAGAGGGTCTTCACCATATTCATCTGTAGAGCTTCTTCCGGATAAGGGATCTCCATCAATTTCATCTGTATAACTTCTTCCAGATAAGGGATCTGCATCTATTTCATCTGTAAAGCCTCGCCCAGACATTGGATCGCCATCGATTGCATCCGTCGATGCCCTGCCAGACATTGGGTCATGATCTATTTGATCTGTACTTGATCGACCAGACATAGGATCGTGATCTAATTGATCTGTACTTGATCGACCGGACATTGGATCATGATCAAGATGCTCAGTATCAGCATTACCTTCTAAATCTTCATGAGTAATATGATCCGTTTTTTCACGGGAAAGGACTTCATCCTCTAAAACATCTGCCTTATTATTAAATTTTCCCTCAAGGTCCATTCCGTTTCGTTCACTTCTCTGGGTAGCACCATCAAACGGAGAACCGCCACCATTCCCAGAAGGATCTTCATAATGGCCTTCGTACTCACCGCCCTCAACTCGAGCAACACTTCCTTCATCAAACTCTTCATAACCATGTGGATTAATCTTTTTACCATCTTCACCATATAAGTCATCATCCACACCAGCTCTAGGTCGTGCCCCATGCTCTTCCATCATATTTTCAGGATGAAAGTTTTCTCCAGGTTCCTGCATATTTTCTTCATCTAATAAATTATCAAAACCACCACCCGGCATATCTGCATCCACAGGACCACTAGCTTCTTCACCCATCGCACCATCGCTTAATAAATCGCCCATATCCATTTCTGGCAGCTGTTCATTAGACGATAATTCTTCTCCCTCTTCTGTTTCTGAACCTAATAAATCTCCCATATCCATATTTGGCAATTGTTCGTTGGGGTTTAATTCTTCACCCGCATCTACTTGAGAATCTTGTTCTAAAGAAAGTAAATTATCTGGATTGATATCAAGTTGCTCATTGTTATCAAGATCGGCAGAACTATCAAAGTCTTCTTCGTGTGGATTCATTCGATCTGTATTTCCAGTTTCATCTAAATGACCAAACTCATCTGACTGGCCTGCCTGTTCAGCCTCTTGCATTCTTTGAAGTTTCTCTAATTTTTTAATATCTTTTTCGAAGGTATTTTCAATGACTTCAACTTTTTGTTTAGCTGCATCGGAGTTTTTAGCTACATATAAGCCACCTTTAGCAAGCCTAAACCGACTAAAAACTTTCTTGTCCTGTGTGTAAAAGAATAAGTGAGGCTCTTCTGAGGAAAAATTCCAAATATTAGCATTCCAATCAAAATCAGGCTTAGGTCCAACAAAAAACCAAGCTCCTTCATCCATGACTAAGAGTTCGGCATCATCTCCCTCAATAACTGCTTTCCATGTGGGAAACTTATCTCTAGGGTTTCGCTTCATTTCCACCCAACGAACTGCATAGGGAGAAGGGCCTTTAACTTTAATTAGATAGCGGCGTAAAATCTTTTTGATATCATTATCCGCATCTATGATCCACATATCAGAAGCTAAGTCTAATTGCTTTGTTTCGATATAGTCTTTTTTAGAATTAGTTTCAGATTCAGATTCGAGCTGTTTTGATGAAGCCATTTTTTGCTTTTTAAGCGCTTCAATTTTAGCCATATTTCTCTGAATAGTTTTAATCCAGAAATCAATTTTATATTTGAGTGTCTTCCCTGACAAACCAGGCTCCATTACATCCTTACATCCATATTTCGTTAAAATTCGATCAATCTTTTTGTTTTCAGTATGAAGAATAGCAACTGGTCGAAGTAAAGATGCCTTGATAAGTTTTGCATTGGTTTTAAATAAGCCTACTGATCTTTGTAGATGAGCTTTTGAAGCGATATTAGTAATGAGCAAAGCATTTCCATGAGCTTTCATCGCTTTAAGAATATCCATTTCATTTGCGGCTACCATCAGAACTACATGGTTACTTCTGCCAAATAACGCGTTCAACTCCCGAAGTAATGGATCTGACTTAGGAATTTGGAATGTGATTATACAAGTTTTCATTGAAGATAAAACTCCTTAGAAGATTATGTTTTTCTCCACTTATATATATCGGAAAACATTGGTATTTTATTAAAGAAATAATACTGTAGGAAAGCAGTAAGTTGAGTCTTTCACTCAAGAAGGGTAAGAAGGTTCATAAGTACCTTTAACCTTAATTTTACCGCTTGAATGAGGCGAAGAGAGAAATAATAAATATAAAACTATTTTAGAGGTACCTGAGTGGGTCAGTTCAGAAATCAAATTGATGAGATTTTCCTCAATGGAGATAGTGACTCCATCAAAGAGGCATTGCTAGAGCACCCAACTGCCGACATCGCTGATTTTCTTTCTAAATCTGAAGTTCGTGATGTTATAGAATACCTTTCACTTATTCCTCACTCAGAGTCTGGCCGAATTGTATCTGAGATTAACCGAGATACTCAAAACGAACTCTTTGAAAGAATGGATCGTTTCCAATTTGCTTTTATTTTTGAAAATATGTATTCAGATGAACGAGCTGACTTTTTTCAAGAATTAGAAAAAGAAAATCAAATTGAACTGTTACCCTATTTAGAAAAAAGTATACGCGAAGATGTTATCGTTCTCTCTGCCTACCCGCCTGAAACAGCAGGCGGAATTATGTCCACCGACTTTGCAACGATTCAAGAAAAAATGACGGTCAAAGAAGCCCTTAATAAAATCAAAAAGGATAACCCTTCATCAAAAATGATTTACTATATTTATGTGGTTGATGACAGAATGATTATGAAAGGAATCATAACTATTAAAGATTTAATCATGGCCGAATCCAACGATTCAGTAAGCGAATTATATCAAGAGAATTTTATTTATGCTGATGTTAATGAAGATAGAGAAGATGTTGCTTTAAAGATAGAAAGATACGACCTTGTCGCAATACCTGTGCTCAATTCTCTCAAACAACTTGCCGGTATAGTCGGGCACGAAGAAGCGATCGATGTTATTCAAGCCGAAGCCACTGAAGATATGGAAAAATTCATGGGGATTACCCCCTCCGATGATGAAGAAACATATTTAGAAACTTCGAGTTTTCAACATTTTCGTCGTCGTGTAGCTTGGATCGTCGTACTTGCAGCAGTGGGATTAATATCCGGAATTATTATTCAAAAATTTCAGAATGTTTTAGAACAGCTGATTATATTAGCTTTATATATGCCAATGATGACTGCTACTGGTGGCAACTCTGGATCTCAAGCCGCAACAGTGGTGATTCGTGCTTTAGCTCTTGGAGAAGTAGAAGACAGCAAATGGTTAAAAATAATTTTTAAGGAAGCTCAAGTTGCCTGTCTTCTTTCTGTTTGTGTTGGTCTTCTTGTCTTTCTCAAAATTAATTTCTTTTCCGCTGCACATAATATTCCTCACAACATTTCCATTACTACTATTGGAGCTTTAATTGCTGCTGCCATGGCCGCTCAGGTCATATCGTCAGCGATCATTGGAGCAGGACTTCCTCTCTTAGTCAGAAGATTAGGTGGTGACCCGGCAATCGCTGCATCACCCGCTATTGCTACTGTTGTGGATATTACAGGCTTACTAATTTACTTTACCATAGCCTCCCTATCCCTTAGTCTATAGTTTTAATTCACAAGGGATTTCAAAGATGTCACAAGAAAAAAAAATTCATATTGTTATTTTATGTGGTGGTTCGGGAACAAGACTTTGGCCGATGTCTATAACAGAAAAACCAAAACAGTTTTTACAAATATTTAACAATGAATCTTTATTTCAACAAACCATTAGAAGAAATCTAAATCTAGCTGATAAATTTACAGTAGTCGTCAATCAAAAACAATTAGAAACATGTAAAGAGCAAGTTGCTTCATTTCCCGAAAAAAAGTTTAATTTTATTGTCGAGAGCATAGGAAGAAATACGGCACCGGCCATATGTTTAGCTGCTCTGACTTTGGAAGAGAACGAATTATTTCTCGTTACTCCCTCTGACCACTATGTGGAAAAAATAGATTTATATGAAAAAAATATTTATGAAGCAATCCAATTGAATCAAAACCAAAACCATGTAGTGTTTGGAATAACGCCGCTATATGCTGAGACTGGCTATGGATATATCCACGCAAATAATCAAGACGTTTTAGGCTTCAAAGAAAAACCAAACAAAGAAACTGCAGAAGAATACTTAAAAGATCAAAATTATTTCTGGAATAGTGGAATGTTTCTTTTTCATAAAAATTTCTTTTTGCAAGAAATTTCAAACTATTCAGATGCAATTTTAAATGCCTGTGAGAAAACTTTAACCAAAATTAATGTAAAAAATAATCAAATCGACCTACCTGGAAATTTAATGAAAGAAATCCCTAGCGATAGTATTGATTATGCATTGATGGAAAAAAGTAAAAAAATAAAAATTTCTAAATG
>JAOHMI010000046.1 GCA_028101965.1 Bacteriovoracaceae bacterium | reverse complement strand
GAAAAGCAGCTGCTGGATGGAGACTTAGAAGTTGAGCTAACTCCTCAAGGAACTTTAGCTGAGAAAATTCGCGCCTCGGGTGCTGGGATTCCAGGTTTTTTTACGGCCACTGGATTCGGGACACAAATTGCTGAAGGTAAGGAAACAAAAGAGTTTAATGGGCGATCATATGTATTAGAAGAGGCCTTTCCAAAAGCAGACTTTAGTTTAGTCAAAGCACATATTGCTGACACCTATGGAAATTTAATCTTTAATAAAACTGCTGCTAATTTTAACCCGATGATGTGTTCGGCCGGAAAGATTACGGTGGTTGAAGTCGAAGAAATTGTAGAAGCAGGTGAACTGGACCCAAATCATATTCATGTTCCAGGAATATATGTTAACAGATTGATCAAAGGAACATTTGAAAAACGCATAGAACAAAGAACCGTAAAACAAAATTAAATAAAAAATAAGGGAGCAGGCCATGGGTCTTAGCAGAGAACAGATTGCACAACGAATTGCTCGCGAGTGCAAAGATGGACAATATATAAATTTAGGAATCGGTATACCGACCCTAGTCGCTAATTATATTCCTAAAGGAATTGATGTCATGTTGCAGTCTGAAAATGGACTACTAGGAATGGGAGAATTTCCAACAGAAGAGAATGTCGATGCAGATTTAATTAACGCCGGAAAACAGACTGTGACAGCTGTTCCAGGATCTGCTTTTTTTCCTTCAGCAGAATCTTTTGCCATGATCCGTGGAGGGCATGTGGATTTAACAGTCCTAGGTGCTTTTGAAATAGATCAGTCTGGGAACTTAGCTTCCTGGATGATTCCCGGGAAATTAATTAAAGGAATGGGTGGCGCAATGGATTTGGTTGCAGGAGCAGAAAATATTATTGTGGCCTTATCTCATGCTAATAAGAAAGGTCAGTCAAAGATACTTAAAGAATGTACACTACCCCTGACTGGAGTTAATTGTATCAAGCAAGTCATAACAGATTTATGTTTGATGGAACTAGACAATGGCAAATTTGTGGTTAAAGAACTAGCACCTGGTGTGACCGCAAAAGAAGTTAAAGAAAAAACTGAAGCAGAGATTCACATTCCTGAAAATGTGCCTACGATGAGCTTTTAGTATAATCAGGATAATCACTTGGTTTAAAGACAGGAATATTAAACCTTTTCTTCATATAAGTTAGACCATGTTCAACTCTTTTTGGAGCTGGCAGAGTATTCTTAACTTTCAAAAATAATTTTTCAGAAATCCATATTTCTCCGGGACGAGCTTTTGATTCTAGGAACTGAGCAAACTCACAACTATCTCCAATGGCCGTATAGTTATTGAATGTTTTTGATCCAAAATTTCCACAGAGTACCTTACCGCTGGCCAAGCCTAACCCAATTCCCATATAAGGTACTCCAGCATCTTTCCAAACTGGAGCGACTTTATCCACCATCAACTTTTGCATTTTGATTGCGGCTTTCACTGCAACAACTTCTGGGTCTTTAATTTTGCGAGGGATATTCCAAAAAGCTGAAATCATATCCCCTACATACTTATCAATTGTACCTCCAGATTCAATAATAACAGGAGAAAGAGTATCAAAATACACATTTAGCAACCGAACTAACTCAGCAGGGTCTAACTTTTCTGAAAGCGATGTAAAAGAACGGATATCAGCAAACAAACAAACAGCATGCTCTACCTTAGCTTGAGAAAGTTCAGATTTTCCTTCATCTTCATCAGTATTTACGATCTCTGTGTAAATGGAACTACTCACGTAACTCTTTAAATCATTGCTTACTCTTTGGTTAAAATCAATATATTCCTTCAATTGGATTTGATAAATAATATGTCCCAAAGCTTTAATAACTCTGTTGATAATTTTAATATCATAAGGGGAATAATTTTTTAAATAGCAATTGGAGATATTTAAAACTCCGAGACTCGTTTTAAAATAATAGATAGGAAAAACTGAGAAGTTTTTTGGAGTTGTCTTTTCTGGGTCATTTTTAAATAATGAATTTTCACTTGGATTATCCAATATATATATTTTTTGATTGTAAAAAGCCACTGAAGCAATTGTATCATCCTCCAGTATTTCTTCTTCTAAGTTACCAGAATAAAACTCAGAGTTATTTCGAATTCCACAAAGATGTCCTAAATCCTTTTTAACATTTTCAATATAAATACTACATCTTTCAAAAGGAAAATGAGATGAGAGAAAACTCAATAATGTTTTCAAAGCCTCTATATTGGAAATTTTTTGGCTTGAAGTCATCTCTAAAAGTTCATCTATATCCTTGGCCAAAATATTTTCTTGTTCGATTAAAGCTTCTTTCTTTAATTCTTCATTATAGAATTTTATTTCTTTGGATAGCATAGTACAGATCAAATCACGATCTTGGTCTTCACTATAAACCACAGCATAATGCTGCTGATCAATTATAATATCGATTCCATCAATATTTTCCATATCAACTCGTCCATTTTTAAAAAATATCTGGTTGTAAATTGAATGAATCTCAACATTAAAATTATTAAAAAATTCTTTAAGTTCACGTTCTCGTAAAAATAAATCTAAATCAAAATATTTTGCAGCGTTAATTGTACTCATAAAACATTACTTTTCAAACTGATGGCCTTAACAATCTGGCTCTTCCCCTTAGCTTTAATTTCTTTTAATTTATCTACTTCACGTAACTCACCAAAAACATCACGATAATACTTATCACTAATTAATATTTCATTTTTCCCTGCATTAGCTTCTAACCTCTGTCCTGTATTGATAGTGTCCCCTATGACTGTATAATCTAAGAAATCTTGTGAGCCTATATTTCCTGCGACAGCAGGCCCATAATTCAGCCCAATCCCAATAGAGAAGTGCTCAAATTTATTCTTTAGCATTAAAGGAGAAATCCTCTCACAACATGTTTGCATCATTTCATGAGCACAATTGATTGCAAGATCCTGGCAGTCTGCTTGTTCAACAGGATGATTCCACACGGCCATACAAGCAGGTGTAATAATTTTATCCAAGGTTCCCTGATGGTTTTCGACCACTCGATGCATTTGATCATAATAAAAGTTTAAAAATTTATGTAAAGCAGATGGAGGTAAACTAGCATATAACCTCTTAAAGTTTTGAATTAAACAAAAAAGCACAACTATATTCTTTCGTGTTCCGCCGATATCTTCCTGACCTTCACTCTTTATTTTTTCAAAAACATTACGAGATAAGTATTGTCCTAAAGCGATTGTCACTGACTCTTTTTGCAAAACTTGATCATTCTGATATTTCTCTTTAAGAATATGACCGGTAAAGCGAGAAAACCTTCGAACTAAATCCACATCATTTTGGCTAAAGTCCGATTGCATTGTATTGACTAATTGAAATACTCCTAAAAGAATACCTTCATGAATGATTGGGAATACTAAAATTGAATTAACCAACTTCGATTGAAATATTTTCGTCAATTCAACATCTTCATTAACCTGATTAGATAAAACGATTTCTTTTAGATTTGCGACAGTCTGAGCAGCTAGAAAAAATTCATCAAGTTCAGTAACCTCATTGATCGACTCTCTTAACTTTAATGTATGTCCTTGATCACAAGTAAAAAATAAAATATTCTCACACAATGCATGAGATTGGAGAGAACGAATAATTTTTGCCAATATTTCATTTAAAGGAATCAAAATATTTTCAGCATCTGAAAGAATAGAAATTAAGTCATCGGTAATTACTTGATTTTGAAATAACCATGATTCAGATTGAAGAGACACACCAATTCGTAATATCGATTTTTGTAATATTTTAACAATTGAACTTTGGTACATCTCATCGCAAAAAATATTAAAATAGTGCTCTTTATTCACGATAACTTTTACTGAAGGAAAGCTACTTTTAGCTTGAGAAGATTCTCTCCCAGCAAGTTCTTGATTTTGAGAATCACAAAGACAAAAAGTATTTTGCGAGAAAAACTCATGAATTCCACTGGACTTAATCACTTCATCATAATTAATTAAATTTTTATTCATTTAGTTAACTCAATATTTCACATTGTTCAATAATCTTTAAGAAAGCCTGAAAGTATAGCGGGTTAAAATCTTCTTTTGATCCATTCATTTTATTTATTGCCTCTGCTGTACTTTTGGCCTTAGTAAGATTCACAAAAGAATGTCGATGATGATCAAAGTAATTAACGATGGAAAACAATTGTTGATCATTCCCAAGTTCGTGAAATTTTTTGCCATTAGGTATGCCTAAGCCGGAATATAACTCTAACTGATCTTTCATGTAATTTATAACTCTTTGGTCAAAAGCTAATTGCTTTTCCTTGAGCAGTTCAAGAGTACTCTTACCACACTCATAGGATATTTCATGTTTAGCAAAGGCACATAGCTCATGAATCATACTTGCCTGAACAAAAAATAAGGAACAATCAATTTTGTCATCTCCTAAATATTCGTTGAGTAATAATGTAAGGATTGATACACGTGCACAGTGATTCACACTTTCTGAATTCCACTCATCAGCGAAAAACCACCTCATGGATGGATGAAAACATACTTCTCTAAGCTGGGACAAGGCCGAACTCTTTTTTTGCCGTGACGTAATGGTTTCTTCCGTAAAACGAAAACAATCATCTGCATATTTTAAATATTCTTTAATTTTGTGTTCGATAATATTATTTTGCTCAGACAAATTTATTTTTGGCAAAACGTGAAAGTGATGCCTCTTCTTCAACCAAATATCAAACATTTCCTTTTCAGCTTGCAGGATATAAAAAAAATAATTTTTTTCGATATACATGGAGGCGATTAACTTTAAATTCGCCACTTCTCCTCTTTTAACAATTTCGAGGTATTTGCCTTTAAAAAAAACACTGACAGCAAAGGGAACTTCCTCATCTGGAATCAATAATGAAAAATGATAACGGTAGTAGTCCTGCTTGATTTTTAACGGACTCGTATGTATCGAGCTACTAATTTTTTTTTCTTCCATAAATCTTACCAATTAATTTTTTTCTCTGTCTATTTTATTTATCTTTTGCTGAAAAAGATAGGGAGCAAGAGTAATATAAATTTTAATTATGAGACAGGAATAATTGAGCCACTCAAGTAAATAAAATCGATCTAATATATCATTTACCTATAACCAAAATTATTTATATGGATCCTATGGAACTAAATAAGAAAAAGCACCTAAGCTTAAAAGAGATTTACTCTGATAAGAAAAATGATATTGAATCATTCCTTAATGAATTCCTCTTTCAATTTATTTCAGAAGAAACAAAAAGAGCATATTTGTCAGACTTAAATAATTTTTTTCTTTTCCTACGAAATAACCAAGAAACTGTTAACGAACCGGGACAATTAAGAAGCTACCACTTCCAGGCATATCGAGATCATTTGATCAATTGCGATTTAAGTAGTGCAAGTATTAATCGTAAATTAGTTGCCCTAAGAAGTTTCATTAAATGGTCCATGGCACTAAAGTATATTGACCATAATCCTTTTGATGCGGTTAAGCTCCCAAAAGTACAAACAGAAAATGAGACAATAGCTTTTTCTGATGAAGAAGTTTCTTTAATTTTAAATAAGCCCAAAAGTGATTATAAGGGTGAAGCTCATCGGACTATTCTTTATTTACTTTTCCACTTAGGTCTTCGCCGATCAGAATTGTCAAAAATAAAAATTAGGGACATCTACCAAGACCATCAGCATTTAATATTAAAAATTCAAGGGAAAGGGAAAAAAATAAGAGAAATTCCCCTACCCATAATTGTCCAAAATCAAATAAAAAAATATCTCAATCTTATTGGGCAAAGAGAACGCACTTTAAGCGAGAGTGATTACTTAATTCAATTATTTAAAAACAAAATAAATCCAAACCCCATAGACGGAAGTTCAATTTTTCGCATAATAAACAAATACGCCAAAGAATGTGGAATCCAAAAAAGAATCTCTCCCCATAGTGCTCGGGCCACAGTTATAAGCCATTTATTAGACACTCAAAAAATTCCCATGCGTGATGTTGCCACCTTTGCCGGACATTCTAAAATTACAACAACAGAGAGATATGATAAAAGAAGAAACAATATGAGTAATAGCCCCAGCTATAAAGTTAATTACAAAGATAAGAAACTGGCTTAAAACTAAAATATCCAAACACAATTTCAATCACTTAGATTCGATCGATCATTTATTAATCAAGTATCTGTAATTCCTACAAGAGCACTTAAGAATTTTAACAAATCTAATAAAATTTACATAAATAAAAGTTAATTGGGAGCAATCTATGAAATTGGGACTCTATTCACTACTAATCCTTTCCATGCTAATTATTGTCAGTTGTGGGAAGAAAAATGAATCCGGAAAGCGAAGCAGTAGCTCGGGTGGGAGTGCACCTCCTCCAATCAATCAACAAAATACAAGTACTATACCAGGTCAAGTTTTGATTACTTGCCGACCAAGTACGAATGAGCTTCCAACTGTTACGGTTGAGTCAACTCAAACTACAATTAATAATCAAAATCCAAATGTCTATAACCCAAATGTAAACGGACAGTGGAATAACGGTGGTCAATGGAATAATGGCTGGAACAACGGTGGTCAATGGAATAATGGCTGGAACAACAGTGGCCAATGGAATAATGGCTGGAACAACAACGGTGGTCAATGGAATAATGGCTGGAACAACGGTGGTCAATGGGGCAATGTTAATAACACCAATAACTTTAATAATGGTTTTAATAATTATAACTCCATGTATGGACCTAAAATAATTAGATACCGGTATAGCAATGGTCAAGAACGTGTAATTCAAAATGTGGTAGAAACAAGAGCAAAGAACTTTACCTTTGGAAACGTTTTGGCCAATTCTGAATATGTCGATCAAAATAACTTTAAATGGGTTTCGATATTCTTAAAAACGAACAAACAAGAAATCTGCATTACCCATCCAGAAAATACTAGCTATAGCTATAATAGTGGCTATTACACTTGTAATTAAACAATAGATTAATAAGTCTCTCTTAAGCTTTTAAGAAATATATCTTGATGACGAAAAAAATGTTTAAGGCTTGCTACATTTAGAATTGTACAAACAGAGAAAGGTAAAGCCGCAGCAACAATAAAGTTAGATAAACTAAACTCAACGGGTAATTTTGCTTCAACAAAGTACTCTGGAAAAAAAGATGGCCCATAAAACTTGAGGTAATACAAAAGAATCGTCGAAAGCCCGATCCCTACAAAACAAAAGATTAAATTAAGAAGTTGATTCACCAAAAATATTTTGCGAAATATTTGCTTTTTACTTAAGCCCATTATCCAAAGCGAAACCATTTCACTTTTTATTTTTTCATAAAAAATTATAAATCCCGATGAAATAGTAAGTGCAATCAAAAAAATCATAGAAGAAAAAAGAAAAAACATGACATATTTCTCTAAATTAAGTGCATAGTTTAGTGAAGCGTACTGATCTTTCCAAGAGACAAGATAGGCTTGATTAGCATCATATTTTTCAAGGATTGCTAAAACTTTACTTTCATCATTTTCGGAGAAAAAGCGCAATCGATTAACTAATCTATCTCGAATTAAATTCTGTAGCCACGCCAAGCGTACCCAAGCATAACTTCCATCGATTTCTGCGACATCAGATAGCAGGAAATCGCTGACATCTAAAACGCCCATTTTAGGTACTTCCCCTAAAAAATCATCGTAATAATTAGCTAAAATTAACTCTAAGTTCTCCCCATAATAAATTTTTAATTTTCTTCCTAAGTCTGAGCCAAGAACGACTCCTGTTTGATCTTTTTCAATCAAAAGTGGAGATTTATGCTGTTTGACTCCTCTCAAAATAACGGGAGTAAAGTACTTTCCGTTTCTTATCAATAGCTCCAACTCTAGCTCTGGTTGAAAAGAAATTTTCTCTTTCTTCAACTGTTGAATCAAATCATTCTGAATTTCTGAGTTAGAAATTTTTATAAAAAACTCACCCTCAATTGATTTGGAACGTTCGATTAATCCTTTTTGCAATCCATTCATAACCGACTGCAAAGAAAGAAGAGAAAAAGACGATAGCGCCAACCCTACAAAAGAAAGGAGAAGAATCTTTTGTCTTCTGGCCTTATTAAAGACCACAAAACTAAAATACGAAAAAAGTCGAATAAACATAATTAGAGATCGTAAAAATTCTTTTTACTCTCCACCATTTCTCTTAAAAAAGAAGAGAGATTATATCGATCTTTATCCACCTCGTCAGCGAACTTCTCAATTTGATTAGAAATTTTTTCCAGTCCCTGGGAGTCAGCGTATCGAAGGAGACCTCCTCTAAAGGGAGGAAATCCAATCCCATAAATTAAACCCAAATCAACCATCGATGGGTGGTCAACAATTTTATCTTCAAGAATATTAGCCGCTTCGTTAACCATAGGAAGGAAGACTCTTAACTGTATTTGAGTTTCATCCATATCAACTTTGTTGGAAGGTAGAATTTCCGCCATGGCAGGATTCACTTCACCTTGCTTTCCTTTCTGATCATAAAGGTAAAAGCCTTGGTTGGTTTTTCTCCCTAAGAGATTTTTCTCAGTAGCAAGTTTTGATAATTGATTGGCCTTAGCGCGAGTTCCCAAGCCATCTTCCATAATTTTCCCAACTTTAACTAAAACATCAATTCCTATTTCATCCATCAAACGACAAGGACCCATGGGCATACCAAATTTAAGAACTGCTTTATCTAAGGCTTCAGGAGTTACACCTTCTTCTAATAAGTAAGCAGACTCATTAATAAAAGGCATAAGAATTCGATTAACTAAAAATCCAGGGCCATCTCCAACAACAACTGGAGTTTTTTTACTATCAAGCACCCACTTATAGAGAGATTGAATTGTATCATCACTCACATTGTCATGTTTGATAATTTCCACAAGGGGCATACGATTTACTGGATTAAAGAAATGCAGTCCAGCGAAACGTTCTGGTTTCTCTAAAGCCTTCGCCATTTCGTTAACGGATAGTGAAGACGTATTAGAGGTTAAGATGCAATCATCTTTTACTTTAGTTTCCAGTTCAGAAAAAACTTTCTTTTTAATATTCATGTCTTCAATAACTGCTTCAATAACTAAGTCCACATTTTGAAAGCCAGCATAACTCAAAGTTGGAGAAATACTAGTTTGCTTGCGAGTAAACTCATCTTTAGTCATCTTTTTTCTTTTCACTAATGCCATAAAGTTCTTTGAAGACTGTTTCAGTCCAAGGATCAGGGAATTTTCATTAATGTCCTTCATTATAGGAGCTTGATTATTTTGTGCAAATAGCCAAGCAATTCCCCCGCCCATGGTTCCAGCACCAAGAACAGCACCTTTTTTAACCTTTTTATATTTTTGATCTTTATCGAACTTCTTTGAATTATCCGTTAAAAAGAAAATATGTTGGAGAGCTTTTGATTGCTCTGTTTGAGAAAGTTCAGCGAAAGCATTAGCTTCCATAGAAAGAAAGGTTTGACGATTTTTACTGTAACCTGATTCTAAAACTTCAAGAATCTTAAGTGGTGCAGGATAAAATCCTTTGGATTGTTTTAAAACTGCCTCTCTCGCCTTTTGAAAAATAATCTTTCTCGTAAAAAAATTATCACTGGCCAAATTCTCAATGGAATCTTTAATCCCTTTAGATTTCTGTTTTGCAGCCTTAGCCATGTAATCTTCAACTTTCTCCATTAAACGTTCAGCGGGCATTTTCATTTGAGCTAGCCCAAGCCTAGTTGCTTTTCGCGCATTCACTGTCTTACCTGTTAAAATTAAATCCATGCCTTTGGTAAGACCAATTTTGCGAGGTAACCGATATGTTCCTCCAAAACCTGGGAGAACCCCTAATTTAACTTCAGGTAAACCCAACATTGTTTTTTTGCTATCAGAAATAAATATTTTTTTACAACTAAGCGCGAGTTCAAGTCCACCACCTAAACAAATTCCATCAATAAGGGCCACGGTAGGAATAGGTAGGTCTTCAATTTCATTGTTGATCCCCTGCCCTCTTTCACACCCTTTCAATGCCTCTGCTTCCGAAGATAGACCTTGAATGATGCTCACATCCACTCCCGCAAGAAAACATCCTCTTTTATGCGAGAAAAATACCAGACCTTTTATTTCTTTATTTGCTTTTTCTTTAATACCGTTAATTGAATCTTCAAGTTCTTTGAGAGTATCAATGCCTAAGGTAGTCATGGACTTATTTTCAAAGTTACCAAAACCGATGTATGCCACTTCATTTTTTACTTCAAAGGTAATATTTTTGTATTCCATTTCGATTATCCTTTTTAAATACTTGTACTTTTATTGAATTAAGTTTTCCACCACGACGGCCCCACCTTGGCCACCACCGATACAAAGAGAGGCTATTCCATACTTTGCTTTCCTCTTGGCCAATTCATGGGCTAATGTGACAACAATTCGACAACCACTGGATCCAACAGGGTGACCAAAAGCTATCGCCCCACCATTAACGTTGAGTTTTTCATCAGGAATTTCTCCAATCGTTTCGTTAATATCCCATCGCTTGCTCACCTCAGAAGAGGAACAAACATTTTGAACGGCCATAATTTGTGCTGCAAAGGCTTCATTAACTTCGATTAAATCCATTTGATCCATGGACATTTCAGAGCGCTTTAGAACCCCGTGACTCGCCATCGCTGGGCCTAGTCCCATTCTCTCTGGCTCTAATCCATGAAAATGATAATTAACAAACCTGGCCATTGGCTTCATGTTATATCGCTTAACGGCTTCTTCCGAACAAAGAAGAAAACATGAGCCACCATCAGTAATAGGACATGAATTACCTACAGTAACGGTTCCAGTGACTTTTTCAAAGTAAGGTTTAAGTTTCGCCAAAGACTCAATTGAAGAGTTTTCCCTTGGCCCAATATCTTCACTAATTAATTTATCTAATTTAGATCCAGCAATGATAGGGAGAATTTCATCTTTGAACTTTCCTTCTTTCATAGCTTTAACAGCTTTTGCATGTGATCGATTTGCATATTCATCTTGTTGTTCACGAGTAATATTAAATTCTCGAGCCAAATTTTCCGCTGTTTGTCCCATGTTTTGGCCACAGAAAGGATCAGTTAATCCTTGTTCAATAGCAATTATTGGATTGAGAAAAGGAAGTCTGAATGAGCTCAAGATTTTTAACTTATCTTGAACATTTTTTGCTTTCATCATATTAATGAAAAAATCAGTCATTTCTTTTCCATAAAGAAGAGGCATTTGTGACATGGACTCAACTCCACCTGCAAAAATCACATCACTCCGACCAAGTGCTATGGAATCAAAAGCATTTCCTAAAGCTTGCATTCCTGATGCGCAATTTCGATGAACTGAATAAGCACTTGTCTTCTTATGAAGACCTGCCTCAAGTGCAATGACTCTACTTACATTGGGATACTTAGCTGGAGTGCCTGTATTCCCCATAATCACTTCATCAACATCAGTGTTAGGAATTTCGTATTTATTCATTAAATGCCTAATTAAATAATGTCCTAAATAGGGAGCTGAGATCTCTTTTAAATCTGTTCCTGATTTTACTTGAGGAGTTCTAACACCCTCAACTAAATAAACTGCTTTCATTCTGAATACTCCTTTAGAAATTGCCCACACTTTTGCGAAGACAATAGCCTAACATAAAAATCAACACTTATTAAGATAAGTTTATAATAGGATAAAAAGAGGTAGAAAAGCGAATAGAAATGTTTGGTAAAAACTTTAGAGGAATAGCTCCAATTTAAGAAAAATTGAAGCTATATATTCATTATATTTATTTTTTAAAAGCGAAAAATAAGTCCAACAGTTGCCATAAAGATATGGGCGTTGGTGACTTCATCGGCTAATTCCTCTAGACGCTCTTGATCCGGCGCATTACGAGGAGTGTATTCTCTCTCTCTATTGAAAACATTTCCTATGGATTTAGTATAGCTAAGGTCAGTGGTCATTCCAAAATTCTTAGTAAAGTAAAAGTCTGAACCAACTGCTATTCTAGCAGAAATCCATGAACTATCGTATTCCTCATCACCAAACTGATAATTTTGGTATTGGATTCCTGGATAAAATTGATCGTTATCAGTATAGCGAAGATTTGCTCTGTTATAACCCAACCCAGCAGCTAAGTAAGGGCTAAATTTTTCAAATTTCTTAATGAAGAATTTTCCATATATATCTACAGTCCATTGCTCATATTCGATCTGTCTACCATCTATTCCATAAACATTATAATAGTTGTAACGATAAGATCTTCTCGAATGAAACCGATCAGCAAAATCTCTAGTATCAAAGGTTAAATAAGAAAATCCGAAGCCCATATCAAACCGATCTCCAACTTCAAACTCAACTTTGGCCCCAAATACATATTCAGTTTCTAAAGACTCAACCTGACTCGAGAAGTTAGCCGCACCTGCATTGAAGCCTAACTTAAAAGTACCTGGCTCTAATTCTTCTTCGGGAGCCTTTTCGACCACAACTGGTGCTGGTGCCGCTGCTTGAGTTGTAACTTTATCTTCACGTTTTTGACGAGCATACCGATCACACTCTGCACTTCCTGCATCTTTTAACAAACAATCAATTTTCTTATTATATTGATCGATAACTTCTTCTGAGTCTCTTTTATCATTAATGTAATCTTCAGTTACATCCGAGAGCTTCTCAGTGGTTCTCCCCAACTCTTGGTATTTTCGAGACTTCTCTTTATTTACTTTGATTGCTGATTTTTGTTTTTTCAGTTCGCTGTTTATTTGAATTAACTCTCGATCAACTGCTCTTGGCTCATCAACGTAGCCTTCTATATCGATTGGATCTGAATTCAGAACATTTGAATTCTGAGCATATAAAAAATTCAATGCAAGCACTGGCAAGCAAATGACTAACAACCAGTTGGATTTAAAAAGTTTTTGCATGTTCTGCCCCTCTGAAGGTTTGAAAATTATTCTTAAAATTACTTTTAATACTCTTCCATAGTAGCAAGACATAACCACCTTCAAGGTGAAAATTGAATAATTTTGTAAATATTACTCGGTGTAAAATTCTTAGTTGAAAAAAAAGATTACCTAACTATTGGGAATCTTTTGTACCTTTGATTTGGCGGTGCTTCTAATTGGAAATACTCTGAATACTGATCGAAGAGAATTTGCCTTAAACCATTTGGACCTAAGAAACGATTCTCAAGAAAATTAAAAAAAGTGACCGCAATTCCAACTATTATGGCCAATAAAAGAGCATATTCAAGCATCGCTTGACCAGCATCTCTTAAATCACTGAATTTACTTATAGATATCAATTTTCTCATTTTTTAATCTTCATTGCATTATTATCACATAATACAAAAGGACATATTTTTAGAGGAAAATCTTAAGATGTTACACGAGCAAAATAATCACCTAAACCCAGATGACCAAAACTTAAACCACCACGGTAGATAACATTATTGAGAACTTTTTGATTATTCTTAAGAACCAATCCACACTCTCGTTTAATTTTTTGTTTTTGATGAATTAAAGTCGAATGCTTAAAAAAGGATTGCTTGGAATAGAGCATTTCTCTCCAAATTTGCGAGCTTTTGATATGGCCAAGAACTTCTACTTGAACATGATGATCAATCCCAGGGAATATTCTATTTAAAATATTCCATAATTGCTCCTTGCCCTTTATTGTATAGAAGCTATCGATGATGCCTTGACCTAATTTATAGGTATAATTAAATTTAATTAAATGGTTGTCCCCTATTTCCAAATTTATAAAAGGGTCATCTGTACCAAGAGAGTCTTTTTTAAGTGCGATAATTCTTGAATTTTTGAGTGAATTTAAATAGTCGTGCTGAAGAGTTAGATAGAACTCGAGAGAATTTAAAATCTTCTCATTAAAAGAATATTGGAAAGGATGATTTTCCTTTAACTCCGAATAAAATTCAATGTTGTCAGTCTGAACTAATCCATCAAATGAATTGAGTAATACATTCTCGCAATTATTATTCACAAATTCCCAATCAGTAATTGGAAAACTGGAAAACTCACCACCAAAACTCTTAAAAACCCTTAATAATTTACTCGTCATTTCGACTTGATCAAGACGATAACAAGGCGACAAGGACTGAGTTAATAAAAAGAGGTATTCAGGATAGGAAATCTTATTTGAAATAAATGGCCTATAAATGGTTTGCAAAGCAAACAAAAACTGCAGATCATCTTTTCCCGTTTTAGGATACTGATAATAAAAATGATCTTTAATGAAGCTTAAATCTAATTGAAATATTTTTTCATAGTTACTGCTTTTAGTGAAAAACTTCTTTAAGTCTCCGTGATGAAGTAAACCTTCTAACTTATGAATCATACTCGAATAAATTTTATTAAAAGATTTCTCATCGTACTTCTCTAAAAAACGATCTAGTCTATTCATATTAGTAAAGATGCCCTTTCGGTAAAGTTCAAGAAAGTTAATGAAAGGGGAGCTTCCTAATTCTAATAAAATATCATCGAAATAAAGAATCGTTTTAATAGGATTAATCATCTTGTTCAGAGAGATCAGTTGATGTAATCCAAGGCGTTTAAGTTCACTTTTCAAATAATTCAAATCGAGAAGGGTCAGGTTTCCTATCCAATTATCTGATAACTTTGAGTTTGGATCATTGATAATCAGGACACTCTTCCCTTTTTGCACTAGAGAGATGCCTCTTATCAAAGAAATATAATTATAACCAATAAGTATTTTATCGTAATTTCGTTTAATCATTCCAAAATCCAATCAATACTTGATTGTAACTTTTTCGAACTATAAAGACTATGAATATTGTTTTGAAAATTTTTATTCTCTAAAATCTTTTCACTCTGCAGCGCAATGTTTGTTGTGAACTCCTTAGATGAATTTATGGCAAACAATCTGGTTCGATCTATTTCTGCACATGTGTCTTTCTCAGTTGATCGATCATTCTTCGGCCCATAAAATGTCAAGCAACCAGCGAGATAGGGCTCTAGGATTGAATGAACAGAATACCCAAAACCACCCCCGACGTAAGCAAATGTAAAAGATTGGTACAATTCGCATAAAACTCCACGCATATTGAGAAGAATAATATTAAGTTTATCCTCTTTCATTTCCCATTGATTTAATAATTCCAATGAATTTCCATCTTCGGAAATTGTAATAAAATTATAGTGATGAAAGTCTTTACCAATTTTTCTTAATACCTCATCATTGAGATTATGAGGAACAATAACAGCTAAACCGCCCTTAAAGAATCCCTCTACTGACTCGAGAAGAAATTTCTCCTCAACATAGTAGCTACCAAATATTATTTTATCTTTAGAATCGATTTCATTAATTTTTTCAATCAATCTAAGAAAAAGAGGAGATTGATTTGAGCTTTGCAAGCGCTCTACAATTCTAAAAACTCTAAAGTCTATTGCAATAACATTATCATTTGGATAATTTCTATGGGCTTCTAAGAAATCCTGCTTATCCTGTTTTAAGCAAAAAGAAATTTTTGTAAAAAGACTAAACATCATCTTCTTCACAGTTTTCTTAGTCCCTTTTGCCTGAAGTAATATTAGGGGAGTTTTTCTATTTATTAAACTTTGTAAAACAAAAAAATAAAAATCATAACGAACAAAAATAAATTTATTCACTTGAATTAGCTTTTCAAGGTAATCTCTCTGCCTTTGATTAGAATAGTACGTCAAAATAGGCAGCCTAAAAACTTTTACATTCACAGGGTGAAGCTTTTGGAATTTATTAATTTTTAATTCAAGACTAGGAGAACTATAAATCAATCTTAAACTATATTTATTTTGCTTGATTAGCTCTCTTATAATAGGAAGAACTTGTTCAAACTCTCCTTCGGATGATAAGCTAAACCCTATGGTTTCCCCAACTGAACTATTTATGTCTTCAAAATGATTTTTTTCTTCAAAGGATAACCGGTCCTTAACAAATTTCATAAAAAAGAAAAAAGTCCGAATAACCCACATTAAGACTCTCTCTAAAATAGAAAATAAATTCAAAGTTGTATTCACTCAAGCACCATTTCTTTTAACTTAGAGAAGACATGATCTGGAGTTGTCTTTGTAAAACAAATATTTTCTGGCTGGTGGCATGGTTTATTTCCGATGAGGGAACAAGGTCGACAATGAATGTTTTGTTCAAACATAAAAAAATTCATATTGAGAGGGACAAACCCAAAGTAAGGGTGAGTTGGTCCAAAAATACCAATTGTAGGTAAACCTAAGCTTTGACCCATATGCATTGGGCCAGAGTCATTTGAAAGCAAAAAGTTTGATTGACTCATGACTTCAAATAATTCAGAAATATTTGTTTGATTGATTTTAGATTGTATTCGATTAGATTTTTTTGCATACTCATTTATGCGGTCAGTTTGATCATCATTTTGACCAATAAATATAATTTCATATTCATTAAGCTCTGGATCTTCTAAAACTGAAGAACAAACTGCTAAAAAGTTATCAAGTGGCCAACGTTTAGGAACAAAGGATGCCCCTGCTGCAATAAGTATCTTTTTCGCTTTTTTAGAAAATTTATAACTTGGAGTATTTGATGATTTTTGCCCCAGAAACTTTTCTGTTTCATTAATATATCGAGTAGAAATATTTTTGTGATTAAAGTAGATATCTTTTTTAAAGTGTAAATGAACCATCCTCTCAAAACGTCGTTTATCGAAAGATAATGAAGGAATATTATGTAATTGTAACCTAAGATAAAAACTACGTAAACTTCCCTGTAAATCTAAAATTAAATCATATTTAGTATTTCCATTTTTTAGTGCCCAAACATCATCCTTAAATGTCTCTTTTTGCAGTAATACTTTTTCTATAATTAAAGACTCTATAGGTTTTAAGACATCCTGGAATTTTTTATAAGTTACAAATGTAATGTTATATTGATGAGAAAATGAATTAACGAAATCAAATGTTAAACACAAATCGCCAATGGAAGAAAGTCGAATAAGCAGTAAATTCAATTTTTTAGGCATGATCATTTATAATTTTAGCATAATCTTTCGCAAAGTAAGAAATAATAAAGTCAGCTCCCGCACGGTGGATACTATTAATACATTCGTAAACCAACCCCGAGTAATCCCCTCCATTATT
>JAOHMI010000045.1 GCA_028101965.1 Bacteriovoracaceae bacterium | reverse complement strand
TTGATTCAAAAGAATCTATTAATATAATTATTATCGTAAACNTTGTTTTAATCGTTTCACTCATTAATCCCATGTTTATTTTTAATTTTTTTAGATTCATTAAAGATCTTTTCAAAATGGCATTTGAAAAAGCTCAGCAAGTTAAGAATCTTCCTACTAAAAAGCAAACTGAGCTTATTGGAGCGAATACTGGGGCAAATCGGATTGACTCTATTTTGGATTCAATTGATCAAGATAGTGCTCCTACCCCATTTAAATTTGATGATGAAGAAGAGCCGAAGAGTTTTTTACCTGATTTTCAAGAACCAGTTTCACTGAAATTAGATGTTGTTAAAAATGATGAACCTAAAGATGAAAAGGTTAGAAGAGATAAGCTAAATAAGGGACAAGAAGTCTCTTTTGACGATTACTCATCAAGTGAGTTCGTTAAATTAATTTCAAGTAATAGCTTAGTAAATAAAAGTAATGAGCCTCAAAGAGAATATTTCCAGAAAATTATTAATAGAATAGAGAGTAAATTAGCTGAGTTCAAAATAACTGCAAAAGTAATTAATATTCTGAAAGGTCCAGTAGTGGATACTTTCGAGCTTGAGTTGGGCGCAGGTATAAAAGTTTCTAAAGTTACTAATTTGACGGAAGATCTTGGTCTCGCATTATTTGGAGTTCCTATAAGAATGGTTTATCCAATGAAGGGAAAAGCTACTATTGGTATTGAGGTACCAAGAAACCCTAGGGATATAATCTATCTTGATGATGTTTTAAAAAGTGATATCTACACTTCTTCAAGTTTAAGTTTACCTTTGGCCATGGGTAAAAATGCCTATGGTGATACCTCAGTCGTGGATCTCTCTAAAGCCCCTCACATGCTAGTTGCCGGGGCGACTGGAGCTGGTAAATCAGTATTTGTGAACAATATATTGGTATCTTTAATTATAAAAAAAGATCCTACCGAATTAAAATTGCTCCTAATTGATCCAAAGCAATTAGAGCTTGCTTTGTACCAAGATTTGCCTCACTTAGTTTTACCAGTTGTGACTGATCATAAAATGGCATTAGCTTCCTTACTCTGGTGTGTGGATGAAATGGAAAGGCGTTATACGCTTATGCGAGAGCTAGGTGTGAAAGATATTGGTGGCTTTAATAAAAAAATTAAAAACTCAGATAGTGAATTAGTTCAAAAAATGCTCAAGTTGGGCCTTGAAACTTCACGAAGTGACAATGCCATGCCTTATCTTGTGGTGATTGTAGATGAGTTCGCGGATTTAATTTTAACAAAATCTGGAAAAGATATTGAAACTAATATTTCTCGATTAGCCGCGAAAGCTCGAGCTAGTGGTATTCATATAATCTTAGCCACGCAAAGACCTTCAACAGATGTTATCACCGGAGTTATTAAATCTAATTTTCCTACCCGTGTTTCTTTCAGAGTTACCTCCTCAATGGACTCTCGTGTTGTTCTGGATGTTGTTGGTGCTGAGAAACTATTGGGTCGAGGGGATATGCTCTATAAGCAGGGAGTGGAGTTAATGAGACTGCATAGTGCTTATGTGGATGAAGAAGAAATTGAAAGATTGGTTGCAAAGTTGTCTCATTTTAAAATTGAACATTCGCAGAAAGCCCTTGATTTTATTGAAAATATTGAAGATGAGTTAGAGTTCGGAACTCCAAGCGAGGAAGGTAGCTCACAGCGTGGAAGTATGGGTGATAACGGTCAAGATAAATTATTTGAAGAGGCAGTCAAGGTGGTTTTGGAACAAAGAGCGGCAAGTGCCTCCATGCTTCAACGAAGACTTCGAGTTGGATATAATCGAGCGGCAAATTTGATCGAAGAGATGGAGAGTCGAGGGATTGTTGGGCCTCAACAAGGGAGCAAACCCCGTAAAGTTCTGGGAGCTCAAAGTACTCAAGAATAACTGCTATTTCAATTAGTTATAATTTACAATTTAGACAATTCTTTTGTTGAAAGCATTCTGCTTTGGTGCTATTACCATGTTTACACAAATCATAATCGCCTTAATAGGTTTGGTCCATAATGAAGAGGTTCTGCCTTTTCTGATTGGGAACAGAGGTGATGCGATACAACCAAACAACGTTCTAGGAGAACAATTATGTCTAAATTAAAAATGGAAGAACTTTTAAACGCAGGTGCACACTTTGGTCATCAGACTCATAAGTGGAATCCAAAAATGAAAAAGTATGTTTATGGTGAGAGAAATGGTGTTTATATCATCGATCTTGATCAAACAATTCCGATGGCAGAAAAAGCTTATGAGTTCATTAAGAAAACTGCTCAATCAGGAAGATCTGTATTATTTGTTGGTACAAAAAGACAAGCATCTAATGTTATTAAGGATACAGCTGAAGAGTGTGGTGCCTATTACGTGGCTTTCCGATGGTTAGGTGGAATGCTTACAAATTTTAAAACAATCGGTCAGTCTATCGATAAGTTGAGAAAAGTTGAGAAAATGAAAGAGACTGGTGATTACAGTTTACTTACAAAAAAAGAACAATCAAAAATTAGCAAAGAAGTTGAAAAACTTGAGCGAAACTTAGGTGGGATTAAAAATATGAGAAAGCTTCCAGGAGCAATCTTTATTATTGATCCTGAAGTTGAAGACATTGCAGTCGCGGAAGCTCGTAATTTAAATATCCCTGTTGTTGCTGTAACAGATACAAATTGTGATCCAACTAAAGTTGATTATGTTGTTCCTGGGAATGATGATGCTATTAAATCGATCACTCTTTTTACGGAGTATTTTGCTAATGCTGTAGCTGAAGGAAATACTGGTAAAAAAATGGAAGGATCATCTTCTAAAAACGCAAATTTAGAAGAAGAGATGATGGCCCGTCATGAAGCTAAGAAAGATTCTGATTCTGCTTCAGCTGATGCTTAACAACTAAATTAATTAAGAATATAAAAAAAGGATCTAATAATGTCATTTACAGCAAAAGATATTAAAGAACTAAGAGAGCGCACTGGCGCAGGAATGATGGATTGCAAAAAAGCTTTAAAAGAAAATGATGGTGAAATGGAAAAAGCCATCGATTTCCTTAGAGCAAAAGGCTTGGCCGCAGCAGCGAAAAAGCAATCAAGAATAGCTGCTGAAGGATTAGTTTTCTCTCAAGCAGAGGGATCAAAAGCGGTTGCTTTAGAAGTAAATTGTGAAACAGACTTTGTTGCCAAAGGCGATGACTTTAAAAACTTTTGTACTAAAATTGCTTCTTTGATTTTAGCAAATAACCCTGCAGATATTGATGCACTAAAAGCACTAACTTTCGAAGGAAGCAATACGGTTGCTGATTCATTGAGTGAATTAACTTTAAAAATTGGTGAGAAAATTGATGTACGTCGATTCACCTTTAAGGAAAGAGCTGGAAACGGTGGTTTTGGAACATATGTTCATGGTGGAAAAATTGCGGTTCTTGTTAATTTAACAACAGAAGCTGATGTTAAAACTAATGAAAAATTTCAAGAGTTACTAAAAGATTTAACAATGCATGTGGCAGCGGCTAACCCAGTATTTATTAACTCAAGTGATATTGATGAAGATTACACCAATAGAGAAGCTGAGGTTTATGCAGCTCAATTAAAAGAGCAGGGAAAGCCTGAGAGTATGATTCCAAATATTGTTAAAGGTAAATTAAATAAACTTGCTTCTGAAATTTGCTTGTTAGAACAAAAATTCGTTAAAGACCCGGATGTGACAATTAAAAAATTGATTGAAAATGTTGGAAAAGAAGTAGGCACATCTATTACAATTACTGAATTTGTTAAGCTAAACCTTGGCGAAGGAATCGAAAAGAAAAACGAAAACTTTGCTGATGAAATTGCTAAAATGACAAATCAATAATCTGTTCTCTCACTATTGTTTAGATTATTAAGAAAACTTTAAGAGAGGGGACGGGATGCCTAGAAAGTACAAAAGAATTCTTCTAAAACTATCAGGAGAAGCTCTTGCCTCAAATAAGGGGTTTGGGATTTGTGGAGATTTTTTAAATCAAATAAGTTCACAAATCCATAACCTTCATGAGCTTGGAGCTGAAATTGCGATCGTTGTTGGTGGTGGTAATATCCATCGTGGAATTGCTGGTGCAACAGCAGGTATGGATCGCGCCACTTCCGATTATATGGGTATGATGGCTACGGTCATGAATGCACTTGCTCTGCAAGACTCTATCGAAAGAAGAGGACTGTATACACGAGTTCTTTCTGCAATCAATATGCAAGAAGTTAGTGAACCTTATATTCGAAGAAGAGCTATTAGACATCTAGAGAAAAAAAGAGTCGTTATTTTTGCAGCCGGGACAGGTAATCCTTATTTTACCACAGATACTGCTGCAGCTTTGCGAGCGAATGAAGTGCACGCTGATGTAATCTTCAAAGCAACTAAAGTGGACGGCGTCTATGATAAAGATCCAAATAAATTTAAAGATGCGGTGATGTACGATAAGTTAACATTTTTTGACTGCTTAAAAAATCAAATCAAGGTAATGGATTCCACTGCAATTTCTCTATGTATGGAAAATAATGTTGATATATGTGTTTTTAATCTATTTGAAGAGGGCAATATTGAAAAAGCCTTTTTAGGTGAAAACATAGGAACAATAGTTACGGACAGCTTAAAAAAGAATTAATTAAAGGAAAATGATTATGCAAGATCAAATTGAAAGTTTCATGGTTGAATCATCAGAGAAAATTAAGACTTCTTTAAAGAGTCAATTTGTTAAAATACGTACTGGTAGAGCTTCTGCAAATGTACTAGATGGGATTACAGTAGATTATTATGGTTCTGCCACTCCTATTAATCAAGTGGGACAAATTTCAACTCCAGAAGCAAGGTTGTTACAAATCCAACCATTTGATAAATCCATTATTGGTGAAATTGAAAAAGCTATTATTAATTCAAATATTGGGGTTACCCCCTCTAATGATGGAAATTTCATCCGTCTAAATTTTCCACAATTAACGGAAGAAAAAAGAAAGGATTTGGTAAAGCAAATTAAAAAAATTGGTGAAGACGCGAGAGTCGCTATGAGAAATGCTCGCCGAGATCAAAATGATATCATTAAGAAAGCTGAGAAAGATAAAGTATTGAATGAAGATGAATCAAAAAAATTTCAATCTGAGGTTCAAAAGTTTACAGATAAGTATATTAAAGATATCGATGAGATTATTGAATCCAAAGAAAAAGAGCTAATGACTGTTTAGTCAGAGATCTGGTAGAGGAAAATGGATAATATTTTAAAACATGTCGCGATAATCATGGATGGAAATGGCCGATGGGCTAAAGAGAGAAATCGTCCTCGATTTTGGGGACATGTACGAGGTGCCTACCGGGTAAGTGATATAGTTGAGCGTGCAAGCAATATTGGAATTGAAGCACTAACGTTATATGCCTTTAGTACTGAAAATTGGACTCGCCCAGTAGATGAAATAAATATTCTTTTTAAGTTGTTAAAAAAATACTTAAAGAGTGAATTTGCCCGAATTGTTAAAAATAAAATCTCATTTAAAGTAATAGGTGATACCTCTCAATTAGACTCAGAAACCCTAGAGTTAATCAATGAACTTGAAGCATCTACAAAAACTAATTCAGGATTGAAATTAACATTCTGCTTTGGATACTCCGGTAGAAGTGAAATTATTAATGCTATAAACAAGCTCCTATCTGAAGGCCATAAGGAAATTACAGAAGAAATGATCACTCAATATATGATGAGACCTGAAATAGGAGATGTGGATCTTCTCATAAGAACAGGGGGAGATCAGAGGGTTTCAAACTTTCTTTTATGGCAAATTGCTTATGCTGAGCTGTATTTTGAGTCTGAAAAATGGCCAGACTTTTCTGCAAATCAATTTGAAGATATAATTCGAAAAGTGCAAAAACGAGATCGTCGATATGGACGCATAGAAAATACTGTCCTCACGTATAGGGAATCACAAAGTAGTTCTATGAATAACCTTAATTTGATTAATTAAAATTATGAATAATACTCAACTAAGAATAATTTCTGCGACAGTTCTTCTTTGCATCTTCCTGGCCTTTATGAATTTTGGTCCTCTCTATATGATGTCTTTTATCTTGGTCATTTTCATTGGTTTAATGGATGAAGTTTTATTTAATTTTACTAAAGTTTCACGGAGTAACTTCAGATACTTTTTTTTTCAAATTCTTACTATACTAATAGCCATAACATTTTTTGCAGTTGATCTAAGCCCAACAATAATTAAATATATTCACTTTTCTGGTCTATTTGTTAACTTCCTATTTTTAATTGTCTTATTTCTTAATGTGGAAAAAAGTACAAAATTCTTTTCTCTCCTAAAAAATCGATCGATTATTTGGCCGACTATGACCATTGTGTGGATGCTTAACTTTTTAAGTTTATTTGAACTGACTCAATGGAAGATTCTAGTTTGGGGGATAATTTTACTCAATTTCTCTAGTGATAGCTGTGCTTGGTTTTTTGGAAAAAACTTTGGGAAAAGACCTTTATGGAAAGCAGTTAGTCCTAATAAAACTATTGAAGGCGCCATTGGTGGCTTATTGTGCTCTGTGTTTATCTCTTGGGTTTATTGGTGGAATTTTCTTGACCAAATCTCTATTCTTTTTATCTTCCTTTTGGCTTTAATGGCCGTAGGAGCGCAACTTGGAGATTTAATCCAATCGAGAGTAAAACGAATTTTTGATATTAAAGATAGCTCTAATCTTATTCCTGGTCATGGTGGAATTTATGATCGCTTTGATTCCTTATTATTTGTGATGCCTATTTATTTGGTAATAATTAGGTATTACCTAAAGCTCAACTAGCTGATATACTTTTTTTACATGGTTTTTTCTACAATTTAGATAGCTCTAGATATAATATTTAAGTATAAAAAATCAAATGCTTAGAGGAATTGATTTTTCTCGATTGATAAAATATTTAAGGTTTATGATTTATGGAATTTTTTGAAAAGATATTTATCTTTTGTTTATTTCTGGCCCCATTAATATTCTTCCACGAGTTAGGGCATTTTTTATTTGCACGTTTAGCCGGAGTCAGAGTAGAAGTTTTCTCAATTGGATTTGGGCCAAAATTGTTGCACAAAAAAATAGGGGATACTGTTTACACTATTTCTCTAATTCCATTGGGTGGCTATGTAAAGATGTTTGGAGAAGATCCACTTAAAGCCGAAGAGCTTAGTGCTGAAGAAAAAGAAGTAGCCTATACAAGTAAATCAAAATGGGCTCGTTTCTGGATAGTTTTTGGTGGACCCTTAGCAAATTTTATTTTTGCCTATGTTATCTATTTCTTTCTACTACTTGGTGGAGAGAAAGTTCCAAGTCCAAAAATTGGTTATGTTGATCAGAGTCACTCATACTATAATATTGGTTTGCGTACAGGTGACATACTTAAAGAAGTTAATGGATATGAAATCGCAAGCTTTGATGATTTAAACTCTATCGGTGATCCAGTTGAAGATATCAAAGTGGCTCGTGGTGCACGTGAAATTAAATTAAATATGAATGATGTCTCAAAAATTGACTTCGTTCAAAGCATTATGAAAATGGGAGCAATTTTTAGGGCTCCATTACTGGTAGACAATAATAATAATAAATTTGTCGTATCAGGGTATGAAAATTTTTATAATTTAAGTGTATCTTTAGAAGAGCTTGAATCTATCTTTATTGAAAATGGGTCAGTTTATATTCATGCAATTGAAAAAGATGCCGAATATAAAGTTACTGATAAAGTCATTAATTCAAAAAGTACTAAAACAATCTCACTTAAACAAACAGAAGAAAGCAATCTGTTAGGAGATTATCTTTTTGATAGTGGGTATTATTCTTTAGATATGGTTGTTAAAAGTATCGTTATGTCTTCTCCGGCTGAGAAAATTGGGCTGAAAAAAGGTGATATCTTAGTGTCTCTCAATGGAGTAAAACTAACTTCATTTGAAAAATTAAGAAACCAACTGCAACGATATATAGATCAAGAAGAGGAAATTATTCTTGAATCAATTCAGAAAGGCGAGTTAAATTCATTTTCCTTTAAGCCTGATATAAAAATGGTTGGAGAGCAAAAAATTGCGTCTATTGGAATTTATTCCATGATTGAATACATTGCCCCACAAATGATAACAACTCCCTCTAAAGGCCTTATTGGCTCTTTTTCACATGCATTTGAGAGAACCTGGCAAGGGATGGTTGGTGTAACTCTTATGTTTAAAAAATTAATTTTAGGCGAAGTTTCTGTCAGCAATTTAGGAGGACCATTGGCAATCGGTAAGGTTGCAAATGATAGTTTCTATATGGGCATAAGTATGTTCATGAGATTAATGGCCATGATTTCGATTAACCTAGGTTTAATAAACTTATTTCCCATACCGGTTCTAGATGGGGGACATATCGTTTTTATCCTTTTTGAATTAGTTAATCGTGGACCATTATCGAAGAAGAAAATTCAGGTAGCTCAGCAATTTGGACTCTCACTCTTACTTGGTTTAATTGTTGTAGCGCTTTACAACGATTTTTCTAATTTTGTCTTTAAATAATCATGAAAAAATTATCATTATTTATCGATACTTCTCAATGTCTTAAGCTAGGTTTAATAGACTCATCTAAGAAATTTATTTCTTTTACTGAAATTTCCGATAAAAAATGCGGCGATATTATACATACAGAAATTAATAAGCTTCTTACAGATCAAGGTTTAAGTTTATTTGATTTGTCTTCATGCTTTTTTCTTATGGGTCCCGGATCATATACTGGATTGAGATTTACTCAGGGAATTATGGATCTGTTCAAAATGGAGAACATTGAGTGCTATTCATTTTATTGGTTCGATATTCCATGGTTATTAAATCCACAGAATAATGATAAGTACATTTTTATGACGAATGCGTTTAAAGGTGAAAGTTTAATCTTATGGATTAAAGATGGAGAGATTGAACAGCAAAAACTTATATTAAACAAAGATGTGCCTAAGTTTTCTGAGACTATATCGGAAAAAATTTGGAAAATAGATGGTGACTTAAGTAATGCTTTTGATAGAGATTATGCTCAAGTTTTACAAAGAGTCGAGGATTTAAAAAGTATTAAGCCAATATACTATTTTCGATCAGATATCGAGGAATTTACCCCAGCCCTATGAATAATCGAACTTATTTAAGTTACGGAACAGTGATTCTTTTTTGCTTGGTTTTAATTGCAAGTCTTTATATGATGAATTGGTATCTTATTTTAATATGCCTAGTTTACGGAGTTTTAGCTTTTTTATTTTATCGTAGAAAAAACTTTATTTCGGTAAAAGAAAATAACGATATTGTTTTTTCCCCTATTTTTGGAAAAGTGATAAAAGTTGGAGGAGGAGCAGATATTGGGAAAAGGTATGCTGACTTTAATTTCATTGATCTGAGACATGCGTTATTTGAAGATATTGGGATATTTTTCCCATTTAGTAGTGAATTTTCTTTTCATCGAAAAATTAAAGGAAATCGCTTATTCTTGCCTCTTAAGAAGTTACCAAAAAATGAAAAAAACCTACATCAAGAAATCGTGCTGATTAAAGAAAGCAGCGAGCTCTTTTTTATCAAGCTCTATTCTACTTTTGTTTCATCTCAAGCCATTATATTCCCAACATCTGGAGATTACGGGTATTTAGGGGCACAGTTTGGTGTTTTCTCAGGAGCAGGTATCGTTCGCTTTTTCATTCCAAAAAAGTACTCAATCCTGTGCCAAGAGGGACAAAAGGTAACACCGGGCAATAATATACTGGCCAAAAAATGAGACTCGCACTATATAATCATTTCTATTAAGTTTTCCATAATGGAAAACTCATTTAATTGCTTGTATGCTGCGTTTATAGAATTCAAGGCACTTGAAATCTAAAATGATATAAGTATTTATTGCTTTTAGTCTGAAATAGTATTTTGAGAGATATATACCTTTTAAAAATTTATTGAATGATAAAGCTCTATGGAGACGGCCGCTTAAATGATTGATTCAAACAAAAAATTAGCTTTTTTCTTACCCAATACTTTTACTGCCTTGAATATGGCATGCGGTTTTGCTGGAATTATGATGGCATTGCAAAATAAATTCTACTTTGCATGCATGGCGATAGCACTTGGAGCTGTGTTTGATTCAGTGGATGGTAGAGTCGCAAGGATAACAGGAACGCAAAGTAGCTTCGGTGAACAGTTCGACTCACTTTCAGATCTGATAAGTTTTGGGATAGCACCTGCTTTAATTTTCTATTTAAGATTTTTCACAGAGTCAGGTCGAATCGGCGTTGTCGTGGCATTTCTTTATCTTCTTGCTGGGGCATTAAGGCTGGCAAGATTTAATGCAAACATAGATAAGGTTAACTCAGATTATTTTCAAGGTCTTCCTATTCCTGGTTCAGCTGCCTCAGTCATCGGTTATGTTTTTCTTTCACTTACCTATCCTGCCCTCCAAGAAATTACTATTCTCGCCTATATCTATTTAATATTTTATTCATTCTTAATGATTTCTAATATTCCATTTTACTCATTCAAAAAAGCTGAATGGGTAAAGAAGTATAAAAAGCAGATTTTTCTCTTAATTGTGGTGACCTTTGCGCTAATTGCTATGTATGAAGAGATTATGCTTCTGGTAGTCTTTAGTGTGTACGTCTTTGTTTCCATTTTTCATTACATCAAAAATAAAGAAAAATTTCTTGGAGTATTAGAGTACAACGATGATACTTCTCTCGATGATAATTCAACAAATTAACCATGTCTTCTTCTGAGTTATTTTATTTTAGAGGGGTCGTTGCATATGATGGTACAGGTTTTCAAGGATGGCAGTCTCAAAAAAATGGCCAGGGGATACAGGACCAAATATTAGCAGCATTGAAGCAAGTCTCTGATAGTGAATTTAATCGTATTGTTGGCTCAGGAAGAACAGATTCTGGAGTGCATGCTCATCAGCAGGTTTTTACACTTCGAATGACAAGAAACATCCCCCCTGAATCATTACTTAAGGCAATAAATACTAAGCTTTCTCAAGCGATTCGAGTTATAGAATTGGCTTATTGTTCTAAAGACTTTCATCCTTTAAAGAATGTTATTAAAAAAGAGTATAATTATTTCTTTTCCACCTCAAAAACTCTGGATCCTTGCCTAAGTAATTATGTATTAAGTTATCCATTTCCCGTTGATCTTCCTTCTATTATAAAGGCTGCAAACATTTTTGAGGGAGAGCATGATTTTGCTTTATTTTCTAATACGGGATCAGAGGTCAAGGACACCATTAGATCTATTCAAGTTAGTCAGATTCATCAAATAGAGGGTCGTTTCCTTCCATTTTTGCCAATAAGCAATGAAATTTATCAATATCAAGTTATTGGAAAGGGCTTTTTGAAGCAGATGGTGCGAAATATGGCTGGAGCATTGCTCATGGTGGGAAGAGGAAAACTTTCAGAGGATGATTTAACAAGGTCTGTCACAGAGAATGTCCCATTGCCCTATAAATATTGCGCTCCCGCTAGAGGACTGCACCAAATGGATGTAAAATACCTGGATTAATTTACTGCTTTTTTTACCTGCTTTTACTTGGCAGACCGAGGAATAAATCGATTTTATTTTTAGATTTCCTTGTGTTATAAGCAGCGAACACTGAAAAAGATTATTTATTAAAATTATATAATGAGGTTTAAATGAACTACAAAGTCGAAGAAGTTAATGGTTGTACCAAGAAATTAGTATTTAGCTGTCAAGATGTTGATTTATCAACAGAGATTGAAAAGGCACTAAAAAGTAAGCAAAAAACTGTTAATCTTAAGGGCTTTCGTAAAGGAAAAGCACCTCTTTCAGTTGTGGAAAAAATGTATGGAGAGCAGGCTAAACAAGATGCTATTGGTTCTTATGTGGCTAAAGAGTTTTATAAGGCGATAGAGGAAGAAAAGATTGAGCCTTTGGGGTACCCTCGTTTTGCAAATACAGATTTCAAAGATTCAACGATTACCTTTGAGGCAACCATTGAAATTTATCCAGAAATTGAAATAAAAGATTATTCATCTCTTGCGTTTTCTAAAGACGATGACAATGTTTCAGCAGATGAAGTTGAAAAATATCGTGAAAGTCTTATTTCTTCACGAGCAACAATTGAAGAAGTAAAAGATAAAGAAGCCAAAATTGAAAATGGACAGTTTGCAATTTTTAATTTTGAGGGAGAAAAAGAAGACGGTGAAAAACCTGAGAACATGAAAGCGGAAGAGTATAATCTTGAATTAGGATCCAGACAATTTATTCCTGGATTTGAAGAACAAATGATTGGAATGAAAGCTGGAGAAAAGAAAGATCTTAAGATAACTTTCCCTGAAGATTACCACGAAGAAGCATTGAAAAACGCTGCTGTAACTTTCCATGTTGAACTTTTAGAAATTAAACAAAGGGTTTTTCCTGAACTGACGGACGAACTTTGTAAAGAAATTGGGTTTGAGACAATAGAAAACTTCAATACTAAAACTGAAAAAATCCTTAAAAATCAAAAAAAGAGAAATTCTCTTCGCAAGCTTCATGAAGATATTTTGAATAAGCTGGTTGAAGATAATGCTTTTGATATTCCTACGGCACTCGTGGCTCAACAGAGACAATTTGTTGAACAAGAGATGGGTCAAAATCTCAAGGCGCAAGGATTTTCAGATGCCATGGTTGAGGAATATAAAGGAAAGTGGCAGGAAGATCTAAACACTAAAGCCAACTATCAAGTAAAAACTGGTTTAATTTTAAATAAACTATCAAAAGACTTCGCAATTGAAGTAACCGAAGAAGATATTAATAATAAATATACTGAAGTTGCTCAAGAGAATGATATGAAACTAGATGAAGTTAAAGAGATCTACGGAAAAAATGAAACTTCATTAAAAAACCTACGCTATGCAATTAGCGAAGAGAAAACATTCGAAAAAATTAAAGAATCCTTAAGTATAAATTAATTATTCTCGGTAGATTCCCAGATTCGACTTTTCGTCAGGAAAATGTACAATAAATTAAGTTTGTTCTCTTGAGGGATCCCCATATCTTAATTTTTCAGATATATACCTTGCATAAATTAATTTAAAGGGATTGACCATATGAAAAAGAACCTATTTTTAATTCTAGTCGCAGTTTTTTCAATGAACCTTGTAGCCCAAAATGGGACTTTTATTTCAAAAGCCAAAGAGAATAAAATTCTAAAAAACTTGGCAAAAGAATTTCGGAAAACTCTTAAAGATAAAGATCACGATTATGTAACTTCTAATATTGTAAAAGTTAATAATAGTGTACTTTTTGGTTTTCTGGATAATGATCAAAACAGAGCTGAGCAAAAACTGGATAGTGAAGAGTTGCTTTCCCTAACAGTTTGCCAGATTAATTTTAAATGTAGAGTCTATGCAGTGGATTTAAGCTCTGAGTATTGGGGCGGATATGGGACTGAAACTTACTGGGTAATGCTCGATCGTACCACTGGGAAGTATTCAACATTATTTCATGTCACTTATACTGAATAAAGCAGAAGAAAAATAAAAGTAAATTTCTTTGATTTTAAAATGTTTATATCAAAAAAATATCTAATAACTAAGCAGAGAATGAATATTGGAGTTAATTCTTCGACCAGAGGAATTCTCTGGTCAAATTTTGATAGATTTAAAATTATACTTTCATCGATAAATGAATTTTGAAGAATAAAGAAATTCGCTAACAGTAGAGGTAGGATGAGGGTGCACAGCATGGTTAGAATTGGCGAAGTTATAGCTGATAGCAAAAGTATTTTTGTTCCAAAAAAAGAATTTATAACCATCTGAAATAAAAAAAACTCAATCAACCTTCTCATTGAACATTTAGAAAATAAAATAATAGAGAGTGCTGTAAAGGAGAACAAAGAGCTCATCCAACTTTTCGCCAGATTGCCAATTAATATATCGTAGAGAATAACTAAAACAAATCTTAACTTTATCGAATTTATTCCAGGAATCAATTTTAAAAGACGAAGGACTAAGACTCTTTTTATTGAATAATACTTATCCAGGAATAATAGAGGACTAAAACATAATATTAATCTCTTCCGCCCTTTTGACCTGATAAAGAAAAAGAGAGAGGAAGTTAAGCCAAGAATAATCTGTAAATGCAATCCAGATGGGGTAAGAATGTGGTATATACCAATTCTTTTAAATGACTCCTTGGTTCTTCTGGGCAAGAATTTTTTCTCTCCGAATAATACAGAAGCACTCAATGGAAGTGTTTTTAATCTTTCGGAATAATATTTTCTAATAAGACTTTGATTCTTTTTATAAAGGTAGAACTTTTTAAGGTGCTTTCTCTCTTGATGCTTTGACATCGTCAAAATAATAAAAAGTAGGATAAGCCAAAATTTTGCCTTAAAGAGAGTGCCCATTAGAAAACCTTTTAAAGGTTAGAATTCTCTAATTCAATCGCTAGGGGGGATTTAAATGACAAGTGATTACAAATACTTGCTCTATGTAAGAGAAGAAAAAGAATTGTCTTCAATGGGAAATTCAGTTATAGGAGAGATATGAGAAATATAGCAATTCAAGAATATCTTAAGTCATTTCTTCAAGAGGATGATTTAGGTCGAAATCTGATTTATGATCTTAAGCTTCCCGCTGAAAAAGTTGAAGCTGAACTAAGGGTGAAAAGTGATTGCATCCTAGCTGGAGTTCCATTTTTTCATGAAGTGTTTCAAATTCTTGATACTAAAATTGAGTTTGAGAAAGGTCATTCCCCAATGGACTTTGAAGGAAAGCTTGTTTCCACTGGCACAAGTTTTAAGTTTATTGCTCCATTTAATACGCTTTTATATGCAGAAAGGGTGGCATTAAATTTATTAACTCGCTTAACAAGTATTGCCACGACAACAAATGAATATGTTAACAAAGCGAATAACCTCAATATTAAAATCTTAGATACTCGTAAGACAACTCCTGGATTACGTTCTTTTGAGAAATATGCCAGTAATCTTGGCGGAGCCTATAATCATCGTCTAGGAACAGTTGATTCATTTATGATTAAAGATAATCATAAAAAATATTTTGGTGGTATTAAAAATGCTCATGAGTTTGTTTTAAGTTTAAAGCAAAATTATACCAACGTAATCTATGAAATCCATTCATTGAAAGAGTTAGGTGAAGCCATTCAATTAGATTTAAAACATTTGATGTTAGATAACTTCACACCTGAAATGATTGATAAAGCTGTCTCGCTTAAAAGCGAGGGGATGACGTATGAGTTATCAGGTGGAATAAATTTAGAAAACATTCATACCTATCTTAAAAACGGAATCGATTATATTTCATTATCAAAATTTATAACTTTCCCCAGCCCTGTCGATTTATCTTTAAAAGTCATTGGGAAGATTTAATGGGAGAAGAAAAAGATACCTTATTTTTTGATGTTTTAATTATTGGAACTGGAATTGCTGGATTAGCAGCAGCCTTTAAGTTGGCCGGAAGCAATTGTTCTGTGGGAATAATTACGAGGGATGAGAAGCCTGAGAATTGCAATACTAATTACGCTCAAGGCGGAATAATTTTTCATCAAAATCAAGAGCGGTCAATTAATGAATTATTTAAAAAGGATGTGCAAAATGCTTCATCATTTACAAGCTATGATCCAACGATAGATACTATCATTGAAAACTCTGGTGATATTATTAAAGAGGTATTATTAAAAAACGCCAATACTGAATTTCAGCGAAATGATAATGGTGATCTTTCTTTTACTCAGGAAGCAGCACACTCAATGCCACGAATCCTCTATTCTGGAGATTACACAGGAAGAACTATTCAACTTTCAATGCTTAATTATTTAAATGATAAAGAAAAGTGTCCGAATATAAATTTTTTAACTTCACATACAGCAGTTGATTTAATTACACCAAACCATCACGGAGTTCACTTAACTCAAAGAATTGAGCCACGAAAAGTGGTGGGCGCCTATGTCTTTGATCAGACAAAAGAAACCGTTAAAAAAATTATGGCTAAAAAGACAATTTTAGCAACAGGTGGTATTGGTGCACTCTATTTACACCATACTAATTCTGAAGGAGCACGTGGTGATGGTCATGCAATGGCTTCACGCGCAGGGGCCAGTGTCACTAATATGGAATTTATCCAATTTCACCCAACCACATTTTATGGTGGATCAGGGCATCGAAGGTTTTTAATTTCAGAAGCAGTTCGCGGGGAAGGTGCTAAGTTAATTAATGCTAAGGGTGATTACTTTATGCAGAGTTATCACGAAATGGCGGAACTCGCTCCAAGAGATGTGGTCGCGCGAGCAATCTTAAATGAAATAATTAATCATGACGATGACTGTGTCTATTTAGATATTACCCATCGTGATGAGGACTATTTAAAAAATAGATTTCCTACAATATTTTCTTATTGTTTAGATCATAAAATTAATATGGCAAAGGATCTTATTCCAGTTGTACCGGCTGCCCATTATTCCTGTGGCGGAGTTAAAACGGATTTAAATGGTGAAACAACTTTATCAAACCTATTTGCAGTAGGAGAAGTTGCCTGTACAGGTTTGCATGGGGCAAACCGATTAGCGAGCACATCCTTGCTTGAAGGCTTAACTTTTGGTTATTTAGCGGCGACAAAGATTCTTAATGATTTTGAGCATGAAAATAATTATTATCCATCTAACTCAATTTTTCCTTGGAAAGATGCTTGGAAGGATGTTTCTGAAGAAATTGACTTGGCCTTAGTTCACCAAGATAGAATGACAATAAAGCAAACGATGTGGAACTATATTGGTCTTGAAAGAACTGAGCAAAGACTTAATAGAGGGTCTGCCCTGTTTGGTGAACTCCAAGATGAAATCAAAAAGTTTTATAAGCATGCAAAACTCAATGACGAGCTCATTGGGATTCGAAATTCAGTTGAAGTCGCTTTTCTCGTCCTCAACGCTTCCATCCGGAATAAAGAAAGTGTTGGGTGCTTTTATCGGAAAAGTTAGTTTTTTGTTTGATAGTACTTCTTTATTCGATTATAAATCTTAGTCCTAGATCGACCTACACTAAAGTTCTTCTTAAGCGCTAAGGGGAAGTTTCCGCACTTAGTATAAAATTTTCCTTCTTTCCAGTAGCATTGTGTTCCATAATTATAGTGCATCTTAAGTTTGATATTTTAAACTTATCTAGGGTTAATTTTTTTAAAGAATCGACACTATTCTCAATGTTGATCAGATTTTGAACAGACTGATACTTTTCTTTCAATTGGCTCATCTTCTCTGGAACTTCATTGATTACACTAATACAAACTCCCGAATAAGCGAGATTTAAAGTAAAAATAGAACAAAATAGAATTTTCTTCATCATTGCTAGTTTCCTATAAAAATAGATTGG
>JAOHMI010000044.1 GCA_028101965.1 Bacteriovoracaceae bacterium | reverse complement strand
AAGTATCTTTCAAGAAGTTCTGAAGATAAAAAATTATAATTAAATTTATTTGGCGGAGAATTAGAGCTCGCATCAATCTTAAAGTTATCATAATTAATTTTTACTTCTTCCCCACCAAGAGTTAGGTTATGCTCATCTTTGCTAAATGAAGCAATAAACAAAAACTCATCGGGAGGTCCCTCTGACAAAACTTCGACGAGTAATAAGTCATTTGTGATATATTTATTTTTATAACTCCGGAGTTCATTTATTTGATTTTCACTGAGGTTCTGATATATCACTTGAGCATTTATGAAATCTGCAATAACAAATTCCTTTTCCTGAGATGCTCGAATAATAATTTCTTGAGAAGAAAGATGCCCACAGAGAATTATTAAAATTACAAATAAATTGTGCCTCATAACATTTCCTTTACGAAGCCTTCCAAATAACCTTTATCTAAATATAAGGTATTAACTCTTCCCTTTAATTTAATATTCTCGTTTTTATGGCTGAAGATAGGAGTTAGGTTTGTTTTCTTCGCTTTAGAGTTTCTCCCAAAAAGAAAGAATGAACGATTTTCTCCATGATCAATGGGACTTAAAACTTGAAAACAATGCATATTACGACGATAAGATAATGCTGATAGCTTATCTGAATCAGCAAACTCAGAATAGTCACCTAGAAGAACAACTTCTTTATTTTTCAATATAAATCTTTGAATAGATGTTAGTTTCGATTCATTTGACATGAGATCTAAAACTTTAAACGATCTATCAAGATAAGATGACTTACCTTCGCTATTTATCAATCCTTGTTTTAAAAGCAATGATACAAGAAAGGTAATTCCTTCTCTCCCACGTTTTAGAGGAAGCTCATAAACTTTATCAAAAAAAAGCAAAAAGCGAACATAATCGCTAGTTTTCTCAGCTAACAAGTATATAAGGCAAACAATTTCGATAGTTGCCAGAAGCTTTGATTTTTTATTATGCCCATAGAGCATGGTGTAAGTGAAATCAATAATTGCTACAATTTCGACATTCCGTTCTTCTTCAAAAGTTTTTATGTAGGTTTTATTTGTCTTTGCTGAAAGTTTCCAATCAATAAACCTTGTATCATCACCAGGATTATATAACTGATGCTCTTTAAATTGCAGTCCCGCTCCCCTGAAATGACTTTTCATCATACCAATAGAAAAACTATTTGAATTTTTGAATATTTCCTGCTGAACCTTGGAAACTATTCTTTCTATTTCGATTATATTAATCATTTAAAACCTAAGAAGTTTAGATATATGTTTGCGCCAAATCAATTAACATTGACCTTACATTAACTTTCTCCACAATAGCCTCATAACTAAGTATCACTCTATGTCCTAAGACATCAGGAACAATACTAAGAACATCATCGGGAGTAACAAAATCCTTACCTTGCATATAAGCTTTAAACTTTCCTATTTTGTACAACCAAATTGAGGCACGAGGAGAAGCTCCAGCTAAAATTACCCCATCATATTTCTTTTGATAATACTTTGTCCCTGGTCTCGTCCCGTGAATAAGCTTAATGATAAAATCTTTAACTTTATCATCTACATAAACCTGTTCCACTTCACTTTTCATCTGCATTAAGTCCTTAGCATTTAGTATTGGGCTAAGAGCTGCGAGAGAATCAAGCTTTAAATCTAGTATATTTTTTTCTGCTTCAAAGTCTGGGTAATCAATAGATACTTTCATCATAAATCTATCTAATTGAGCTTCTGGTAAATTATAAGTTCCTTCTTGCTCAATTGGATTTTGAGTGGCGAGGACGACAAAAGGTTTTTCGAGTTTATGGGTTTGATCACCAATAGTTACTTGTCTTTCTGCCATCGCCTCTAAAAGAGCTGATTGAACTTTTGCTGGAGACCTATTGATTTCATCCGCTAATACTAATTGGGTGAAAATCGGTCCAAACTTAGTAGAAAACTCTTCTTTTTGCTGATTATAAATCATCGTCCCAATCAAGTCTGAAGGAAGTAAGTCTGGGGTGAATTGTATTCTTTGAAATTTTAAATCACACAATTTACTCATCGTAGAAACACTTAAAGTTTTTCCTAGCCCAGGCATTCCCTCAATAAGTAAATGACCTTCACAAACTAAGGAGGTTAAAATTGACTCAAGCATATTATCTTGGCCAATAACTATTCTTTTCGCCTCGTTGAGTGTTTTATGAATCCTTTCCACTGAGTTCATTATTATCCTTTTCGATGTAGTAGATTAAACATTTGATGTAATTATTATCATCATCTAACGATTTTATGGGATGATCATAATCTTGAATACCATTAAATAATAATTGAAAGGATAACTTTTGAAAATTTAAAAAATGTTTAACAAGTTGATCCAACTCCGAGTAACTGACATATTTAGTACAGGATGCAAAGACCAACAATGATTTATCATTAAGCAGTGGAACTATATTTTTGATTAACTTCCTATAGCCCTTTAGAGCTTCACTTTTTTGTTTAAGGCTTTTTGCAAAAGCAGGCGGATCACAACAGACAACATCATAGCGACAAGAAACTGATTTTTGCAAAAACTTAAATACATCATCTCGATAAATGTCACCCGCATTGTTTAAACTATTTTTATTGAGTGACTTCTCAATTGAGGGTTTCATATTACCCTGATCAACAAAGTCGACTTTATTAAAACCATTTTTAAGCATTCCCAAGCCCCATGGCCCAACGTAACTAAATAAATCCAACCCTGATGAAAAATTAAATTTTTTTAAAAGCCGAATAAAGTTTAGCCTATTTAATCGATGATCATAATAATAACCATTTTTTTGAGAAATCATGGGATCGATACAGACTGAAAGATCATTTTCAGTAGCAATTAAACCTTCTTTTATTTCGTCTTGATCGTACTGAGGTAACCCTTCACGTTTTCGGTACGTATGGTTTTCTCTATATAAAATATTCTTTTGGGGAAATAAACTTTTGAACTGATTTATTATTTCTTTACGATATAAATCTAATCCTGTGGAGTTAATGTTTATCAATATATGATTCTCATATCCATCAATAACTAAGCCGGGTAAAAGATCAAATCCCCCATAGACTAAGCGGCAGCAAGGAAAATCATCGATAAGCAGCTCTCTTCTTCGAACGGACTTATCAATAGAGTTAGTAATGAAGGCCAATATATCTCCTTCAGAAAAATGAGATGATACAGGGAAATTCGACACTAATTGGATGAAGAAGCCTTTTTCACTATAAGGAGAGCAAAAGGAAATTAAAGTTTCACCATTTAATGTTTTTAACAAAATCCATTCACCAATTGAGAAATGCTTTTGTGTAGAACTTAAATCTTTTAGCGAAAAAAGAGTAACTCCATTAAGATATCTCTTGTTACCTTGATTATTTAACTCGATAATTTTTAAAACATTATTCAATAAACTATTCATTACCCGGTCCTGCTGCGTCGAGATTATACACTTCTATCGTTTTTATAATATGCTCAAAATATTCTTTAATGTTTTCCTCTTTTATTAATGAATAAATAAATTGATCAAATAAATAATCAGCCCCGTCATCATTAATATTGGCTTTAGCTAAGTTTAAGTTTATTAAGAGATTCAAATAATCAGAATTATTAAAAATATTATAAGCAATTTGAGATAGTACCAAGTTAAATTTTGGATCAACTAATAATTGTTTATCATTCCTTGTCTCTAAAAAACTAGAATTATATTCATAAAAATTTACCAACCGAAAAAGAAGATTATTAATTTCTTTAACATTTCCTGGTTCAATTAATATAGATTCATTTTTACCCAATAAATATTCAAGATTTTTAAATATTTTAATTTCCAAGGTTGGATTTTCCGCCTGGATTTGCCCCCATGTTTCCAACAAGAAGTCTAAAAGCGAAATGAGACTAGATAAGTTCCCTTTCACGATGCTTTGAATCGCGCGATTCTTTACTAGAATTCTAATCATTTTAAATATAAAATCAAAACTCTTCAACTTTGAATTTGATACAAGATAGAGAAATCGAAATCCGACACGTTCTAGTCGCTGAGCATCTGCTTCAGATAAATTTCTTGAATTATCGATAATATGAAAAAGATCTTCAATGAAATCATCTTGATTTATATCCTTTAAAATCTCAAATGAAATATCAGGATCAAACTTTCGACCAAATTCTTTATCAATAATAAAAAACGACTCATCATTAAGAGCATTCCGTCCGCCTATTTTCATTTTTCGAATATAATGATTCACCTGACTTAAAAATGAATAGTTCGTTAATTCTGTAATGAAAGCGCCTTTATGCTTCTTATATATTTTTTTATTAGGGTTAACCGGGAAGTATGATTGAACTTTCTTCAATGATGAACCCACAACAAGGGAGATTAAGAGTCGTACTTCTTTATCGTAAAATCCTCCATGGTAAGTGCTTCTTAAAGTGCCCACCTCAATCAGACTATCAAAGGTAGTAATCACATTTTTAAGATAGTAATCTGCATTTTTATCTAATTTTCCTCTCTTGCGATAAATTCCTTCTGTTGCACTAAGCCCTTTTGCCCATTTTCTTAAGGATCGGACTTTTTTGACATAATTTTTTGCCTTTGCAATTTGATTTTTAAAGTAATTTCCATAGACATTGTCATTAAATCCTATTTCCCGGATCACAGTCTCTAACTGTTCAAGCATCGTAAGCTCAATATAGAAGTTGCCTTCGGCACGATGAATTTTTATTCGATCATTTGTTTCAGTTTCGCTTGCATCATAAATAAATCTCGAAAAGTTAAGTAAACTTAAGCTTTTCTTTGAAGTGCTTTTCTTCCTAATTGGTAGCTCAATTCCAACATCAGGGTTAAGCATTTTTAAAAGTCTATAAAGAAATGGCTCTGTGTCCGTATCTCGACTTGCAATGCTAAACAGATTCTTTATTAACTTTTTAATATCATCTCGACTCCAGCAAGACTTCCCTCCTTGAGCTGAGGTAATTTTGCTGCATTCATATTCATTTCGATGAAAAGGAAAACTAACTCTATTTTTAATATTACTCAATAGGCTTTTTTGGATAGTTCCAGACAGATACTCCCAGTCTCTAAGATTTAGAGAGTTACCCTTTAATAGCTTAAATCCTTGTGTTCTTAGGTTATCAATAAGAGGAAATAAATGATTTATAATATTTTTTATATCCGATTCGAGGTAATACTTTATTAAATTGTTTTCATTGCTCTTATGGTCAGAGTAACTTAATAAGCTTGAATCATGAACCCATTTTCCAAGAAGTAAAAAAGAGGTTATAAATTGATTCTCGAATAGCTTTGATGCCGGTAGACTCATTGAGCTTGAAGATAGATTTTGATTTAAAATATTAGTAAAGGCATAATTTTTTCGTCTTAAACAATCATACTTTTCCAGAGTGTTAGAATTAATTGTATCAAGAGAGGAAAAGACACTTAGTAAATCATCACATTTTACCGGGGCGGAAATTATACTTGCAAGGTTTAACGAGTTCAATTTATTATCAACTTCTTTTTCTTCAACTGGAGTATCTGGTTTAATCTCGAGCATTATTTTGATTAATAAACCAAAAGTACCACTATTTATGAATTGTTCTACATCACTAAGCAAAGCTTCGTAGCCATTAAAAGTCATAAGAGTTGAAGAAAAGTTTTCAATACTTTTTTGATCTTTCGTACGAGAATCATTTATAAATAATTTAAATATTTGAGAGAATTGATGAGCAAAGTCTAGTAATTCGCTATATTTTTTTGATTCTAAAGTTAGATTAGAAATAACCTTAATGAGCATTTTCTTTTCTGTTGAGGTAAGACCATTCCAAAAACTTTGATAGAAAGTAAAGTTTTTTGACTTTATAAAATTCGTTAACATTTCATAAAAAGTTGAAAAATATTTGGAGTCTTCACCTTTAAAGAAACTTATCCAAAGAGAAATATCTTCTGTTTTGCGAAAACTATTTTGAACCATTCGATGTAAAACATCATAAGTCTCTGATTGATAAAAATTCAAAACTCCAAAATCATTTTGATAAAAAAGATTATAAGAAGAAAGAAATCCCGCAGAGTAATAATAGGAAACGGGATTACTCACAACCTGTTTCGACTTATCAAGGAAACGGGAAAATAGTTTATTTTCTCTATAGTCTGCGCACCACTCTTTCAGATAAAGGCTTTTGTTATTCAACTCAACAAGAATATCTGCGGCATTTTGATAGGAATGCGTAAAGTCCCTTATGAAATACCTAGCCTCTTCTTTGAGATTCATTTTTGATATAAAGTTATTACCAGTACCAGAACAACTGAGCTTATAGTCAAGAATTTGATTAAACTCTCCAATCATCGTATCTAAGTACTCCCGATGAAATGAGAAAAACTCTCTAAATTCTTTCTCTTTAGATGTTTCGAATAAATAAGACTGCCACTTCCAGCCTAATTCTGGATGAAAGAATAAGGGCTTTAATGAATATGCAAGCTTGTCTCTATTTAAGAAGAATAAATCAATTAATTTAACCTTGTCACCTGAGCTAATATTTACTCCGGAAAAAGCGGAACCAATATCTTTGTTATGATCGATGGTTTGTATTTTCAAAATGCGATAAAGCTGAGCTAGAATTTGATTTGATTTAATATCATTTTGCGATTTTAGAAAATGAGATATTAATTTCGGCAATTCTTGACTATTCTTAAGAAAGGAAAGGTCTTCATAAACGTTTTCAACTTGAAATTTCTGAATAAGCTGTACAATTCCCTTTAAAGCTCCAGATTTGTCTACGACTCGTAATAAACGAATTAAATTATGTTTATCATCTTGATTCCAAAAAAAACTATTATATGATTTATGGATTTCATCAAAACCTTTCTCATCGACGTGGTTAAGAAAACGGTTAAGGTCTGGATAGCTCTTATCCAGAGAAAAGCATTTCATAAAATTTTTATAAAAATTTATGGTTCCCTGATTATTCACCAAATTAATATCAGCGCAATTATCTTTTTTTGACTTATTTTTAGTGCTTGGATTCTCACCACAAGAACTTAGGACCGATAACAGAATCCAGCCCAGAATTATTAGAATTTTATTTAATTTTATCACTAAAAGCATTTATCATGAGCCGACGAAATCATGCACTAGCGCTGCGGGAAATGTAAAAATTTCACAAGAATATACCCAACAAAAACAGTATATTAGAGCTAAGGGAAATTTATATCAAATTCTTTAAAAGCTCGAATTAATTTTTTAGAAACTCCTAAATCATATCCATTGGATAAAAGAAATTCGACTATCTCGTCATAGTCATATTCTCTTTGCTCATCTTTAAGCTTACACAAATAATCAGTAATTTCGCCACTAAGTGCGAAAACCGCACCTAAAGGAGAAATCTGTGAATGCATGATACCTCTGGGCATGCCTGAACCGTCCGGCTTCTCATGATGCTCTAAAATTATTTTATCTATTTCAGGGGGAATCTCAGTAAAGGTTTGAGCGATTTTAGCCGCTTCATAAATATGAGAAATATACTGATCTAATAATTTTGCACCTATTTGAGATGGTTTCTTCCCTTTAACTTTATTAATATCTTCAAGCGTAAATATTTCTATTTTTTCCAAATAATAATCATGCATAAAACCGGCCATGGTTAACTTGTAATAAGTGATATCTGATTTCCACCCCATACGCTGAGCGAGCCAGCAAGCAATAGATGAGGTAACCGTGGCCCTAATTTGCAAATAACTTTGACCTGAATCAAATATCGATTTTAGAAAACTACCTAGCTTAGGGTTTTTCTTTAAAGTATTTATTGACTGCTTAATTGCGAGGTCTGTTAACTTTTGTGTGCTTTTAGGAATTCCGTATTCTGTCCACGTGGTCGTTAGTAATGTATGAACGGCTCCCATATCATTAGGTTCGTTTGCAGTATTCTTTAAGCGATCAAGAATTTCTCTTTCGGTGTTTCGTATAAAGTCTTTTATGGCATTCTTATCGATCAATAAATATTGGATTGACTTGTTTAAGTATTTTTCGAAGTCTGACTCATCAAAATTGTCACCTTCATTAAGAACTTTTATTAGTTTACTTTGCCCAACATTAATAAAAATATCTGAGGGGCATTTCTTAAAGTTAAGTAATGATTTAATCGAAATTCGTACATGTTGGCTTGAAATATATTCAACCTCTCCTTTTAAATAATCGCCAGGAGGGTTTGCAGGTGAGCTCTTATACTTCTCAAACAACTCTTCAATTCCATCAGATATGCCAGGCTTTTGGATATAAAAGAATGGTGGGTTTTCATTAAAAAATTCGATCGACTCTATTGGGTCTGATGTGCAAACAACAAAGGGTGTCTGATTATTAACTTCTTTTAAATATGCTGCAAAGTCGCTACCTAAACCACCAGGCATATTTTGATCTGAAATAATCAAATCAAAAGACTTATATGTTTCAAGTTTATCCTTGGCTTCACTCACACTTGATGCTTCATATATCTCTGCATCTACTTCAGTTTCTATGCATAATTGAATCACCTGCCGAACATCTTCTATATCATCGATAAGCAGAATTTTTAAATTTTTACTTTGCATGATTGGCTTTTCGGAACTTATTCAGAATTGGTTTAGTAGGATTAAAACGCCTAAACACCCGTAATCAAATAACTTAAAAATTTGTTATCACTGTCCCTTATAGCTGACTTTAAATGTCTCGTTTATCTCTCTCCCCGCACCTAAACTGTTATTATCTGCAATGGACAAAGACACCCTTGATGATATTAAATTAGGCCTGTACCCAATAGATTTTAATTTCTCATATCCAATTTTTATATCAAATCGAATTCGTTGTATTCCTTCATATCTATTTTGAATAATAGAAGATAAGAACTTATATTCATCAATTATTTCATAATTATAAAAAGTACTTATTGTTCCTGTTGGTTTCTTTTCAACAACCTGCAGCTTTAAGGGATTTAAAATAGCAAGCTGATAACTTGAAATATTATTTTTCAAACCTTTAAAATTAAAAATATCAAAATTATCTACTCCGGCTCCCTCTACTTTAACTAATTTTTCCAAAAATTGATTTAAGCCATTCCCGACACTAATTTGTTTTATAAATTGTATATTATTATAAATAAACTTCGAATCATTTGGAAAAATTTCATTCTTTTCAGTTTTCCATAATCCTTTGTGGAAAACAAAAGAAACAGCAGCAAAGTCTTTAAGTGGCTTTTTTTTACTTTGAACAATTTCAAAAGATTGAACTTTAATATTTAAAACAAATTTTTGATCCATTTTGAAAGGAGTAAAGATATTTGAACCAAAATCTTCAAGCTCCTTTACAGAAGAAGCAAGTGTCAGTTTAAAAAGAATAAGGAAAATAAAAACTGCTTTCATAAAAAAACCATTAGACTCTTAATATTCTTATAAGTCACTTTTCCTTCTTGACCTTTTACTGCCCGAATATTTTTAACTTGAGTATATATGAGAGTAATTCGATCCACTTCGATTCCTTTAATTTCCACTAATTTTTTACCTATCAGATTAATTACATCTGGCAATAAACTGTGCTTATTATCCAATTTTAAAATCGCATGTGGCCCGGTTTCTTTTTCAAAGTGAAACCAATAATCATTTTTAGTAGAAAATTCTCTTCTAATTATATCATTACCCTTTGAAGTTAATCCATAGTATATTTTCCCAAATTCTTCATTAGTCTCTAAAAAATTCTTATTCTGATCAATTGTTGTCTTTTTAACTAACTGTTCAGCTTCTTTGCTCGCTTCAGGTCGAATGGCCAATACAATTTTTTTAGGTGATATAAAATCAAATTTTTGCTTTATATTCTTTAAATCGGATTCTAGTTTTAAAATTCTTTCTTTAGTCTGTCCAATAACTTCTCGTAACCTCTTGCCTCGGTTAAATAAATAATCTCTTCTATGATGAGAAATATTTGATTTAAATTTTATTTTAACATTATTTAAAACCATTTTTTCCGGAAGCTTGACTAATTCATCATCTGATTTTTTCGCTAAATCAAAAAGGTCAACATAAGTCTCAAGTTTAATAAGGTCTGAATTAGCAAAGTTAATTTTTCTATTTAATTTTTTGCTTGTTTTAGATAATACTTTTTTATAATTTTTATCCAGATAGGCATAGAAGGCTTCCTGCTGGTCCGCATTTAAGAAGGTTTTACTAGAATCTTTTCTCAACTCTTTTCTTCCAATTGAATTAAAATTCTCAAAACTCAAATCTTGATTAAAATCTTTATTGAAAAGGAAATTACTTGCCAGCAGCCCTTCGTCCTTCTCCACAATATAATACTTACACTGTCTACCGATATAACCTAAAGCTAAAATATAGCTTTTATAATTATTCATAATGGAAAATAGAATAATTCTGTCATTTTGATCACAATATAGGCTATCAATATACAAGTTCTGAAAATGTTTCCGCAAAAATCCTACAAATGAATCATAAATACGCGTTTCTGGTGGAGGTAGCTTATCATTTAGCCATAGGGACTCATGGCCGTAACCTTTACCTATAAATAAATTTAAGCTTTGCTTTTTTGCTCTAATTCGAAAGATAATATAACCTGCAGTAGAGTATATTTTTTGAATCTGTCCAGGAACGATTTTTGTTTGAACAAAATCGACTGCCTGGCTAAGTTGATTATAATTAAGTTTTAAATGGGCCAAAATTTATTTAACCTTTCATTAATTGATCAAACCCAAGATTGGGAAACGATCTTTTCACTTCTTCTTCAGCATACAGTATGTGAGTCTGAATTTAAAAAATTATTTACAAAGCCTAAAGAAAGTTCTCACAGTGAAAGCATTATTGAATTAACTGAATTAATGATTCAGATTATTCAAACAGAAGAAAACCTGAGCTTTAAGTTCTTTAAGGAGCACATTGATCAAGATTTAAATACTAAACTGATTGATCGGCAAATTGAGAAAAGCTCCTTTCTCTCAATACAAGAGATTAATCAAATTATATTAATTATTGAATACCTTAGATTCCTCTTTGATTATAACATTCTAAACTTTGACCAAAGATCACATTCAAACTTCAAAGATAATATTAAGTTTTGCGAGCGTCTTATTAAGTCAGCTCGAATGTTCATTCTTTCTTCTGGTGAAGTTGACTACTCACAACATCCCCTCATCAAAGAATTAAACTCTGATTTATTATCCATAAAAAGCCATGCTCGAAAGCAATTAAATAACTTTACGAAAGAGAATAAAGATATTGAGCATTATGATTTTAATGATGAGTTAAATGAGTATTACCTTGCTACAAAAAGTGAGAACTTTTCGCATAACCAAGGTAAATTTCTAAATTTGCATCGAAACAATAATTTGGTTTATTATGCTCCCAAATTCCTCCAAGACCTCAATATAAGTATTAGGACAAAAATAGAGCAAATAAATAAAATCATCCGAGAACTTCATTCAAATTTATTAGATCAAATCTATTCTAATAAAACTCCTCTCTCACTTCTTTTTGAAGATTTCTGCCTTTTCAACAACTATATTGCCCGAGCCCAGTTTGCTCTTGAGAATAACCTTTCGACTCCACATTTATTAGACCAATTAGAAATTAAAACTAAAGATATTTTTCACCCACTGATCGAAAACCCGGTTAAAAATGATTTTTTATTTCAGAATTATAAAGGTGTTTTAATTTCAGGTCCTAACACTGGAGGAAAATCAGTTTTTATTAAATCCATAGCACTTAATATTTATATGGCAAATATGGGACTTTTCGTTGCCTCCAATAATAGCTCATTACCGTTTATAGATAATATTGTTGTTCTCAATCACGATTATGAAAATTTAGATCAAGGTTTAAGTTCTTTTTCTGGAGAAGTACAAAATATCCTAAATGTTATAGAGAATTTAAAGCCGGATGAGAAAAGTTTAATCTTCATAGATGAGATTTTTAACACAACTGGTTCTGAAGAAGCTTCAGCTCTAGCTTATTCTTTAATTAAAAGTTCAATAAAAAAACTTCACAATGTCATATTTTTTATTACAAGCCATCATCAGTTTTTAAAAACTCTTATTCACCAAGATAAAGATTTTCTTTCGGCTCACATGGTATTTGATACAGAAGAAAATAAACCAATCTATAAAATTGCCGTCGGAACCCCTGGATCTAGTATGGCAATAAATACTTTTAAAAGGATAAGCCAAGAATTTAATGATTCAAAAGAAGTAAGTCTATATGCAGAGAACCTCTTATCAAAAAAAGAGCGTCAATATGAACAATTATTAGAAGATTTACAGCAAAAAGAACATCATCTATCAAAAACACTGAAACAAAATCAGCAAATAAACTATGAATTATCATCACAAAAAAAAGCAATGGACGGCTTGTATAAAATTAAGTTGAAAGAAAGGCTTAATAAAGCTGAAGAGAAAATCTCGACACTACAAAAGCAAGCTCAAGAAGAAATAAAAAAATTAAAGAGAATTCACAAGGAACTCACAGTCGCTCAGTCAGAGTCTATAAATCAAAAATCTAAAAATATTTCAGAAATTAAGCAAAACCTAAGTGACGCATTTTCAAATGATTTAAACCAGAATAAAAATAATTCTTCTTCAACAAGAAAATTATCTCTAGATGATATTGAAATTGGAAAACAATATTATTCCACCAGGTTTGGTCAAAAGGTGAAGATCACAAGTGTCTCAAATAAAACTGTTATAGGGTATATGGGAAAATTAAAAGTATCTTGTGAGCTCGAAGAATTAGAACAAACCTCTCAGTCCAAGCCATCACACAATAGAAATAATCAATCTTCCTATTCCCCATCACTTAAAAGTTCTAAAACAGAATATAATTTTATAGGTTCTAGACTTGAAGAAGTAGAGAGAGAGTTACCTTCCATTTTAGACTTAGTTCGCTACGATCATCTACCATTCGTTATTATTATCCATGGACATGGAGCAGGAGTATTAAAAAAATACATTCGTGAACAAATCAAGCTAGATAAAGATTTAGAATTTGATCAAGATGAAACTGGGAATGACGGACAAACTAGGATAATAAAGGGCTTTTTAGCTAAATAACCTACTCAATATACTTTCCAATTCTCCAAGGCCTAAATTTAAAAGTAGTCCCAGGTATGGCCCAAGGATGACTTACAGACAATCCAAACCATACTAAAACAGCTCGACCTTTAACATTTTCAAAAGGAACGAAGCCCCAGGACCTCGAATCTGAAGAATTATCTCTATTATCCCCCATGACTAATAATTTATCCTTAGGTACAGTGCGCCTATCATATGTAGAAGCATGCATCGTATCAGGTCTTAAACGATAAACAAAATTTGCTTCACCATGCTTAGCCTTATAATAATCATAGCTATTAAACATATTTCGTTCTTCTTTGTTTTTATCAAATTGAGCTCCATCTACTGGCAACCCTTCAATGGGTTGATCATTAACGTAAACGACCTTATTAATTACTTCTATTGTATCTCCTGGAATTCCAATTACTCGCTTAATAAAATTTAAACTTGGGTCTCGAGGATATTTAAAAACGACAATATCTCCTCTTTCAGGTGGGGTAAATTCAGTGATATACTTACTTTCTGAAAACCACTCTGTAAAAGGAACTTTAAAACCGTAAGCAAATTTGTTAACTAAGATAAAATCTCCAATTAACAATGTAGGGATCATTGATCCCGTCGGAATTTTAAAGGGCTCAAAAAAAGTTGATCGAAAGGCAAATACCATAATAATGATGCCAATAATTGATATAATTTCTTTTTTGATTTTTTGAGATTTGCTTAATTCTTTGTCTTTAGGTGTACTAGTCGTTTGTTCATTCATAAAATTTACTTTATACGTTGTTGAAAATAATGTTCTTAATCTAAGCCTGTATAATAATACTGAATAATTTTTTTAGCAAGTAATGTTGATTTTACATACCATTTCTTCTTATTTACGATCATTACACATATAGAAATACCACCCTCTGAACTAAATTTAGGTTTAGCGTAGGCAATAAACCAATCTCTTTTCCCATAGGGTTCTCCACCAGTAATACTTCCAGTTTTCCCCCCTATTTCTAAGAAATCAAGTAATTTAAATCTACGAAATGTTTTTCTCCCTGTACCTATCGTCAGGGTCTTTGACATGACATCATTTAAATAACTAGAAGTTTTAAAACTTAACACTCTTCTTTTATATTTAGTTCCTCGATAAACTTGTTTATTAAAATATTTATTATAAATTGAATCAATAATATAGGGCTTATAGTAAGTCCCGTTATTGGAAACGATTGAAGCGATGAGAGCTCCATGAATTGGAGATATTCTTGTCTCTCGATTGAAGCCAGACCCAAGTTCAGCAATTTCAAAAGCATTATCAGGTTTTTGTACAACAGAATGGCCAATATTCAAATCATCAATGAATTGAGAACCAAATTTAAATTTCTTTGCCATATCAAAGATAGGTCCAGCTCCTAATTCCTTCATGGCAACTTTTCCAAAAACTACGTTATTGCTTCTTGCAAAGGCTTTGCTAAATTTAATTTTACGATTATTCTTTTTAGAATTTAATTGATTTTTATATAAAGTGCTTGATCGACCTCGAAAGGCATATTGTGAGTCTGGGCTTTTACTAGTATTTTCAAATAGTGCTGCCGCTGTTATCACTTTAAAAACAGATGCCGCAGGATGAGTGTTTGAAAAAACCATTGAGTTTCCAAACTTTTGATTAGACCTCGTAAAATCCACTGCTGAAATTATTGCTCCTGAATTATTATCAATAACAGCCACAGCTGCATGATCAGGATGATATTTTTTTAAAATTTTCTTAATGTAATTTTCTAAACCTGAGTTGAAAGTATAATCTACTGAATAATTTTGACCTTCAAAGTTTAAACTCGAAGGAAGATCTCCATTATTTATATGATAAGATGATGAGATAACTTCTTTTATTTTTTTTAAGTTTCCTTTCTTAAAGAAATCAACTCTTTTTAAATTAATTGTTCCAAATATGCTTTGGGAAAGTAAAATGAGAGTGAAAAAGATGAGACGATTAACCTTGATAATTGATTCCTATCGCAAAGTATTCCTTACTAGTGCCCCTCGTGGACTTCGGTCTATAATATTTTAACTCTTTAAATAGCTTTCTGCTATCCCTTAAAAATTCTTGGGCATCTTGACTTTCAAAAATTTTCATGACGGTACATCCATTCTTTTCTAAAAATCCCGGCAATAATGTAAATAGCTTTTCCACTAAGTTAAGTGAACCCATTTGATCCGCCAGCTTATTTCCTGTAGTCTTTGGAGCCATATCTGAAAGTACAACATTGAACTTTCGATCAATTCCTATTTCCTCTAAGCTATTTATGTTAAAGAGATCTTTTTGAAATAATTCAACATTTCCAAGCATAAGCATCTTTTCATTCACTTCTTGAATATCAATTCCAACTACTTTTCCTGTTTGGCCTATTTTTTCCGAAGTGTACTGCATCCAAGAGCCGGGATAATAGCCACAATCTAAAATAAGTTGCCCTTTTTTTAAAACCTTGAACTTCTCATCGATTTCTTGGAGCTTATAAACGCTGCGCGCAGCGAATCCTTCTTTTTTAGCTTTTTTGAAATAATGGTCTTTAACTTTAAATGACACAACGATCCTATCTGTTAATAATTAATTCAACTTACCTTGTTCAGTGTAATAAGAAACACCTAAAGTGCAAACAAGGCTTCCACAACAGCATGGCAAAAAGTTTTCCACAGTTAAGAACCAATAAACAAACAATGCAATGCAGTCAGTAACAACTAGCACCATGTCAGTTAATTGACAACCCCTCTCCGTATTTCAAGCACTTAAGAAACTCTTTTCATATTCTCTGCATAACCTCTGGCGGTCAAGCATCAACGCATCGCTGTCTAAATTAACTTTTCCACAATTTTTATTTTTAAAGCAATGCGTTTTAATTTAGTAATAACAATGCGAATGCTGTCTACATAAACGGATTAAGAACTAAAATAGTTTATTGTTAAATACGATATTGCTCAGTTAATTGAAAAATTTAGAAAATAGTAGAGTAGTCATTTTCTACAATACTTTTAATTACGATCCTTACTCTTTGGTCAAAGTGTGAATCTAATAAAAGAACTAAGGCATAAAATACATAAATCATATTTCGCCGATTTCTCAACCTAGTAATCGATTGGAATATCCATTCTAGAGGAAGTAGTGAAAGGAAGACCAATATCCACACCACTCCAAAACGAGTATATAAATTTAATCCAAAATAAACATCACAAACGAATGAGAAAAACAGAAAGCATAGCATTATCCAAAGCATTTCCTTATTAAAAGTAACTCTAAAAAACATCTTTTTAAACTTTTTCAAATAAGACATTGGAAGAAGGAACAAGCCTAAATATGCGATTCTGTAAAAAGATTTTTCATTTGCATACTTTGCCAACTCATCAATAAACCCTAGTCTACTGTAATGATGGGTGAAGCTAAAATTATAGTGCTGAACAAGTACTGTTAATGAAAGAACTAAGCCAAAAAAAGTATACTTAATTAGCTGATTTTTATACCATCTTGTTCTGTCCTCGCTGAAAAGAAAATAAGTTAATAGTAACGAAAGAAAGAATAAAACAATATTATTTGCATTTAATAAAACAGCAAAATAGCTAATCAATCCTAAAAAGAAACCTGATCGATAGGTGGAAGAATATCTTACCCATAGCATTGACCATAACCAAATCAAAATAAATGTAGAGCTATAAATTGAAAGGAAATTTACATGAATAATTTTTGTAAATGACCATGTTGAAATAAAAGCAAATAATCCAAGTATCGCAAGTCTTCGACTAATGAAATATCTTAAAAAGCAGTAAAGACTTATTAAAAAGAAAGATAAACCAACAACATAAATGTGAAGGCATATGGCCAATGTATAAAATGACGAATATGAAGAAAATGGTGAATAAAGCACTTTCAAGAAATTCCAAAGTTGACCGCTTAATAGTTCCTGAGGATCTAAATATAGTTTTAAAGCTTCCACATTTGAAAATAGAGGCAATTCAGGCAAAGAGAAAATAAAAAATGTAATTGTTAAAATAAGAATATTTTTTTCAAATGAGTCTAAAAATCTAAACTCTTTAAATTGACTTGAAACAGATTCCTCAACTATCTTTCCTCTTGTCGGCCAAGAGTAAAACAATCCGACAATCACAAAAAATGACCAATAGAAAATATTAATTAAATCCTCATTACCCAGATAAGCAATTAAAGCAAAGAGGGATGTGGATAATAAGTTCCCTACGATTATTCGATAAAGAAACCTATCCATCGTTGAATTAACTCTATAATAAATCTTTAACCGATTATCTACTTCTTTACCTAATAGGTACCATTGCCCAAACATAAAAAATTGATAAATCAAAAGAATGAAAGTTTGAATAATCATATTTTGGGTTGATAAAAAATCTAAGAAAAATAAGATTAGGAATATGGAAAAATAGGTAACTATTCGATTTATAAAGAATAGGGATTTTAATTTAAAAATACTTGATCTATTTACTAAAGTTTTCTCCATAATACCCGACAAGGAAGGTAAGAGTTAAGCAACTCAACCCTATATTCATCCTACTCAAAAAAGGTATATCTGTTCAAGATATGCCTTTTTTATTTTAGTTTATGCTCTTTTTTAGATTTAACCAAATATTAATCATTTAAGATACAACCTATTTCACATTTAGGGGATTTAGAGGCACCGTGTTGCATGATCGAAAGATTGTGTTATCCTGTTATAGTCGGGAATCTATGCTGGAAAACGAATTTCCTTCACTTCCGACACGATGATTAATTTATTATCCAATTTTGATTCAGGAGGATTTAACTTTGGGTATCTCTTTCGGTTCTATTAATACTGGTCTTCCAAAAGACATCGTTAAACAGCTCATAGAAGCTGAGAAAATCCCATTGAAAAAACTCGAAACCAGAAAAACTAAAGTTGAGGCGAAAAAAGCACTGCTCGGTGACCTTACCTCTCGAGTAGAAAATATGAGAGGCGAGCTACTCAAATCCAAAGGTGAAAAAAGCTTTAGAGAACTTCTTCTCATGTCCTCTGATGAAGCTATTATCAATGGTACAGTAGACAAAAACCTAGCAACACCTGGAATCTATAATATCGAAGTTCTTAATTTAGCTCAAAAAAGTTCTGCCATAAGTAATGGAGTTGAGGACAAGGATGAAACCTATGTTGGAGTTGGTTACATCCAATATGAACTCCCCAATGGAGAAACCCGAGATGTCTATATCGATGAATCTAATTCATCTTTATCTGGCATAGCCAAACTAATTAACAGCGATAAAGAAAATGGGATGCACGCCACAGTCGTTAACGATGGAAAGGGCGAAGAAGAGCATTGGAGAATTATTATTTCGCTAGAAGAAACTGGAGATGGAAATAAAGCAAACTTCCCTTATTTATACTTAGTTGATGGTGAAGTAGATCTTTACCTCGATGGTAATAGAGACGCTCGTGATGCTAAAATTAAATTCGATGGATTTGAGCTTGAGCTTCCAAGTAATCAAGCAAATGATCTTATCCCTGGAGTAACTCTCGATTTAAGAAAAGCAAAGCCAGGAGAAG
>JAOHMI010000043.1 GCA_028101965.1 Bacteriovoracaceae bacterium | reverse complement strand
CCAAGCTGTTGAGAATGATTTGTATGAGGCTGATATGGTAGGTGCAACAGGGACGGTTGGGTTTGGAGCTAAGTTTCTGTACGCTAAAAAACGTTGGTTTTTTGGTGCCAATTATTACACGAGTTCAACTAAGCATAGCTATGCAGAAATTGATGATGAAGATTTTGATGATGACTGGGAAGAGTTAATTACGGGAACAAGAACCTTGGGATCTCTTATCGGGGGATTTCAATTTAAGAAAGGTTATCTTTACTTGAGCTATGCTGCACTCGCAAACTTAAAATTTAATGAAAACTTTGTGGAAGATATGGATGAGTTAAATCTAACTGGGAGTGGGTTCGGGTTTAATGCTACTTTCTTTATCTACAAAAGAGTTACTCTAGGGGTTGAATACTTTACTTTATCTTATGCTGCCCCAGACGAAGATGATGGCCTAAGCTATGAAAAATTTAATGAGAGTATACTCCTGTTTAATTTAGGTTTTTCATTTGGTAAAAAAAGTTCTCGCTAATAGCGATTCATATGGTATAAAATCAGCTTTCTTTTTTAACTATAAATTCATTCTAACTAAGGATAGATATGAGGATTGGAGTTATTGGTACTGGTTATGTTGGTTTAGTTACAGGGACCTGTTTTGCTGAATTAGGGAATAACGTTATTTGTGTGGATCAAGATGCGAATAAGGTTGATACTTTACGATCTGGAAATTCACCCATTTATGAACCTGGATTAAGTGATCTCTTAACGCATAATATTCAATCTAATCGTTTATCATTTACCACCGATAAGGCATTACTTGCTGAATGTGAAATTGTTTTTTTGGCCGTTAATACTCCTATGGCCGATGATGGAAGAGCAAACTTAACTTATCTCTTAAATGCATTAGAGGAATCTTTACCTCATTTGCAGGAAAATTCACTCTTAGTGGTTAAATCAACAGTTCCCGTTGGGACTTCAGAAAGATGTGAAGAAATTATTGCTAAAAAAACCAATAAAAAAATTCATGTGGTTTCAAATCCTGAATTTTTAAAAGAGGGTGCGGCAATAAATGACTTTATGCGCCCAGATCGTATAATTGTGGGAACTAGAACAGAAGAGGCGGCAAATAAAATGAACGATTTATATCGTCCGTTTTTACGTCAGGGAAATCCACTGTTTCAAATGACTAATGAGTCTTCTGAATTAAGTAAATATGCTTGTAATGTTTTTTTGGCCACAAAAATTGCTTTTATCAATGAAGTCTCTCGCCTATGCGATAAAACAGGAGCGGACATTGAACAGGTTCGAAAAGCAATGGGGTCCGATCCGCGGATTGGAAAACCTTTTCTCTATCCAGGACCTGGCTTTGGAGGATCTTGTTTTCCAAAAGATGTAGCTGCATTAGATCATATGGCAAAAACTAGTGAAACCCAGATGATGATTCCATCCTGCACCATCGAATCAAATAAAAGACAAAAAACCTTTTTAGCGGAAAAGTTACTACGCTATTTTGAAAATAATTTGGATGGTAAAACCATTGCGATTTGGGGTTTAACCTTTAAGGCCAATACGGATGATGTTCGAGATTCAGCCTCCTTTGATTCTGTTCAATTCTTACAAAAATACAATTGCAATATTCGATTATTTGATCCCATGGGAAATGACAATTTTAAACGGGTCATGGAAGAAAAAAATAGTAATTTTGATGGCGTTGAGTTTTTTGCAAATAAATATGATTGTTTGCAAAACGCAGATGCACTTTTAGTTTTAACTGAGTGGAGAGAATTCCAGCATCCTGACTTTAGTATAATGATTAAAGAGATGAAAAGTCCTTTCATTTTTGATGGCCGGAATCTGTATGAAGGTCAAAAAGTTCAAGAGTTAGGCTTTAAATATATGGCCATCGGAAAAAGCGATACAAGTTTTCGATAAACTAAAATCGCAAATTTAAAGCTAAAGTCCTTTTAGGAGCTATTCTTCAAAATTAGCACACTTAAATTTCCACCGGAACGATTCGCTCCAGTATTATTATTTTTTCTTTTCTTTTTTCTTTTGATAAGCTTTTCTAGTAATTACACAGTATAAGGAACTTTTTGAGTGATTTTTAACAAGGATGTTGGGAATTCTGGGGCCTCCATGGTCCAAGTTATGATGGCCTTCGCTATGGTAGGAGGTTTGGCTTTGGTTATGATGAGAATCAATGACCAGGGTACCCGTACACACAAATCTGTCAAAGCTAGAACTGAGTTAAAAACTTGGCTGACACAAATTTCTTCAAAGTACATTACTGATGGTAATGTCTGTATGAGAAACTTTGGTCCAGGCGGTGCCAATACTGTATTAAGAACAAATCAAGATAATTCAATTGGAAGATTGGTGGATGGAGACGGAAATCCATTTATTCAAATCAATGATCTCATTTTACAAAATACTTTTCAATTAACTCAAATGGAACTTTTGCAGTTTAATACAAGCTCATCCACCAATACAGAAGGAATCTGTACTTTAGAATTAACTTTCAGTATTCAAAATAATGCCGCAGGAGTTGAGAAAATTGTTGGAGCCAAGATTCAAAGACATCCCATCGACTTTTATTGCTCAGTGGATACAACCATTGAAAATGCTGACCCGGGCTTATGGCATCCTATTACTAATTGCTATCCATCCACAACCTCCACCCATAACTCTTTATGGAACCTGAGTTTAATTTTAGGAAATGAATTTATTAACTGGTCACCAAGTACTGGTTTAGGCTCAGTGGTGGTGGGACCAATTAGCCCTTCGCCTATTGCTGAACCAGCTGCGGTTAATGTTAACTTAGATGGTCTTTCTCTCGGAAGCGCTACTTTTCCTTTTATGGAAGGAATTGGTTTTAATATAAATTCTGGAGTGAGTTTTGGCCCATGGTATTTTGGGGCGGAAAACCTAACTGGTGATTATATGTCCATACGCTTTTGGGATGGGGAAGAGTTTCATAATTCGATGGTTATATTGGATTCAGGCGTGAGGTTTGTCGAAGGTCAAGATGATAGGTTTGCCGATGGAACACAAACTAATCCACAAAAATATCGCGGAAATAGTGTGGAAGTCGCAGGAGGAGTGTATGCCACTCAAGGTCCTTATGATAATCCAACTGATTTTGTGGGCTTTGATCACATGCCTAAGGGGGACCCTATTTTATCTTTCGGGATGGGACCCTATAAATCATATGGGGCAGGACAGGATCTTTGGACTGAACCTACAAATATAGGAGCTGCTTGGGGATTGCGGATGACTGGCACAAGCGCTGGGGAATTATACATGATTATGAGACCTTATAGTGCCACCCCATTAACTGGTATAACTGAAGTTGTACCGAATGCAAATGCTCCTAGAAACTTTGGATTTCGGGTTCGTCATCCCAGAAATTTTCTCTTTAGTCGAGATTATACATTTACCTGCAATCTTCCTTTGTGTTCAGATAACTGGATTATGGGAGATAATCTGGGTTTTACTGGGGGATCAGATAATTTAATCTTAGGTACAAATATAAGCGCCAATAATAGTACGATGAGTGTCTTGATAGGGGATGATATAACTCTCGATACTCCCTTTACAAATAATTATTCATTTATTTTAGCTAATGGGTTTGATTTGAATGCTCCTGCAGCAGGTGCGGTTCATGATTATCAGTTTATTGTGGGTGGATTTACACACCTTGATGGATCACCTACAAACGGAAATCATATTTTTGCCACTGGACGAGGATCAGCTGATATTACTGGAAATTATACATTTTTAACAGGCTATCGAAATACAGGAACATTAGATGGTGAGCATGCCACGGCTTTAGGGGTTGCACAAACTAATAGTCCGACACAACATTCTGTGGGGGACTATCCAAAATTTACCATTGGCCCGCAATTTAGTTTGATGAGCGGAGGTGGGCTTATACTGCAAACAGGCTGGGACAAATGGGCCGCGAATAATCCTGGTAACCCCTCGCGATTGCAATTATCCTCTGCTCGTCATTTACTCCGCGGATCTCCCGATGATTACGCTCTAATCGGACATAACTATTACCGGATGTGTGATAAAACTCCAATAGATAATTGTGAATATTATCATCAGCCTGGAGCTACTTCTTCATATGGCTCAAGCTTTATTTATATGGGTGATAATGCTGTTTTTTTGGGAGTTATTGGTAGGTCTGGCTCCGCCAATGAGGCTAGAACAGAAGTGAATAATAAAATTGGAGATGCTGCTTTACCAGGGTTTGATAGAGATGGGCTTTTTACCAATGATAAATTAGTTGCACAAACTATTAATACTGATGATGGTCAGTCCGGCTCCACTAGTGATACTTCAGACAAGCGTTTAAAGAAAAATATTTCACCTGTCACTGAACAGCAACTAAGCAATTTCAAATTACTTAAAGCAAAGACTTATACCTTAAAAAAGAAAGCACGAACTCAGCATGGATTTATTGCTCAAGAGGTAAAAAGAAGCTTTCCGTCATTAGTTTTTAAAAGAGCTGATGGTTTTTTCTCCCTTGCCTATAATAAAATGTATGCTTTTTGTGTGAAATGGTTGCAAAAATTATTTAGTCTTCTGGAAGAGTTAGAAAGTATGCTGGAACAATTTGAATTGGGCTTGCAGGAGAGTGACAAAAAACTGCAGCAAGATTTATTGCGTTCAGAAAAGGCAATAAAAGAGTTAAAGGTAGGTCAGCGTTGAGAAAAATTGATCAAAGTGGTTTTTCATTAGTTCAAGTGATGATTGCCATGGGCATGACTGGATTTTTGGTCATGGTGATCACCCAACTTAATCAACAAGGGATAAAGACCAGTAAAACTCTTGAAGCTAAATCAGATAAAGCTCAATGGTTAATGAGTATATTTAAAAATAAAATGAAAACCACGGATGCCTGTTTTGCCACTTTAACCAATAACGGAGGCGATCCCAATGTTCATGCCACTAAAGACATAACCGATTTATATGATAGTACTCCCAGCGTTTTTTTCAGCGTGGGAGACCTGCTACCATCAAGGGCTTATCAAGTAACCCGTATGCAGCTGCAGCCTTTTGTTCCAAATGAAACCATATCCGCCGACGGAAAAGCGGGATCTCAAGGTTTTTGTCCGGTGGAGATTACCTTTAATACGGTAGACTCAAATGCGACGGGAGTTTCTAAAATTACGGCCAGTGCAATAACTGTGGAAACACTACAATTTCCCTGTGTGGTGAATCGTTCAAATGACCCTGTTTTGACTCTGACAAATTGTTCCACTCCGCAAACAGTAAACCTAAATTCTTTTTGGGATTTACTTTTTCCTGATCCGGGAACAGATGATTTTGCTTCTTGGGATCCAACCTCACCTCAAGGACATGTTGTGGTGGGATTACTTTCAGATCAGGCCGAAACAAATGATACAGCTAGTTTAAATATTAATGTGGAAGGACAAGCATGGTCTTCTGATGCTAGTGCCGCTTTGAATCAAGGTTTAAGATTGCCGGTCCATAACGCTCTTGTCTGGAATAACGATTGGTTGTTTGGTGCTAATGATGGTGACATTTATTTTGGTAATAACCAACTTAACGGTTGGTCAGACGTAAAATTAATGCATCGAGGAGGAGATTCAACTGGTGGATACCCAGTACATGCTTCCACCAATGATGTACATTTGGGAGTAGATGGAGATCTACTTTCTAATCCCTATGGTGTGAGCAATGGCACTGGTACGTATTTCGCTCGGTCTGGTTTAATGACTGAAGGAGTAAATGTTTACGTCAATTGGAATCGTATTTGGAGAGACTATAGCACAACGGCTTTGCCAGCTGGTGGAAGTATAAATTATAACAATCCAAATAATGCACAGGTTGGAATAAACCCAGGGTCTGGACCTCTTGGTGATGCTAGTTTTTATGGAGGGTTTCTTAGGTTTAATACGCTGGAAACTCGACTTGATATGTATTTAACAGGTAACCAACAAACAGTTGTGGATATTGAAGACTATCATCAAATGACTATCTTTGCTGATCGTCGATATATGTTTACTAATTCCGTAAGTACTGGACTGCCTTCGGGAACTCAATCCTACTCAGATGGATCAACATCACGATACTCCTTTGCCAAAGGGCAACAATTAATAAGTCGTGGTGAGCATAATTTTAATATGGGAGAGAGAAATTGGGTTAATTGTTTTCATTGTATGACTATTGGAAGAGATAATCTTTTAGACACCCCAACACTTCCTCCAGGTGCGACTGGGGCCAACTATAGTTTTGTTTTAGGTCAAGGTTTGGGAACTATTGGGGTAAATTCTTTTATGTTTGGGCAGAATAATAATAATAGTGCTCCCTATGCCTTTGTTGGAGGGGGAGGGGATAATGCTCCAGGCACAGAAGAAGACAATTTAGTGGGAGAAGATGCGGCTTTTGGATTAGCTTTTGGAAAAGGGCTAACCCTGATAAATCCCTATGAAGTGGCTTTTGGAGAGTTTAATTATTCTGAATCAAGTACAACGGATTTTACCCGTTTAGTGTTTGGAGCAGGGAATGGTCCCGGCAATGAACGAAATATGATGGCTTTTTATAATTCAGGAACTTTAAGGCTCGGGGCTTACAAAGAAGCCTATTTTGCCATTGCAAATAAACCACCTGCTGATTTATTTTTAATGCCTCCCTATCATGAAACGGGAGATGCCTTTGATGCAGACTTTATATTAGGTTATAATTTATTTCGCCGCTGTAATTCAGGATCATGTAATTATCATACCTATGGAGATGAAACCACAACCGCTTATTCTGGTGTTTCCATTGGAAGCTATAATGGGGTAACTCTTTTTGCAAATAGTACTTATAGTTTCGGGAACACAGATCGTTCCGAATCAGCTGCAATCGTTGGCGGTCCTGTGAATGATCCAAACATGGTCTTTTCCATAAATGGAATTACCTCAGCAGTTCAATTGGAAGTAGGAGGAACACTTACGGCTAATGTAATTAATCATACTGGGTGGACGTCTCCTTCTGATCAGCGGTTAAAAAGAAACATCCAAGATTTAGATCAAAAAGAAATGGTGAAGAAAATTCGAAAGTTGAATCCGGTTAGTTTTGAATATATTCAACATGCAGGTAGAAAGGCTTATGGTTTTATTGCTCAAGAAGTGAAAGAATTATTTCCGTCCATGGTGACTAAGTTAACTAAAGGATGGCTTGGAATAAAGATGAAAAGCTTTACCGCTTTAATTGTTTCAGGAATCCACTATATTTCAGATCGAATTGAAAAATTGCAATTAAAGGTGGAAGAGTTATCAAATGATGTTGATAACTACTTTGGTGATGTTCAGGATTTAAAAAGAAAAAATCGTATGCTGAAAGAACTTTATTGCGAAAAATCCACGGTTAAAAAGGAGCAGTTATGTCAAAATTAAAAATTGCCTCCAACCAATCCGGGGTTTCAATGGTTATGGTCTTAATGGGATTTGCCTTGGCCGGAATGATCTCTGTTGCCATGATGAAAATGAATGAAGTGGAATTTAAACGTGTGGCTACCATAGAGGCCAAAGATGAACGGCGAGAAATGCTGAAAACAATTTCGATGGTGTACCTGGGGAATGCTGATAATTGTTTGGCCAATTTCGGGCCAACATTTTCGAACGATGTTTCTGTGGACTTGCCAGTGGCTCAAATCGTGGATTCAAATGGAGTTGTTCAAGTCTCTACCGGAACGAGAGTAGGAAAAAATAATGATGTTGGAAATATTGTGCTTAAGGCATTTGTTCCTGAAGATGGTGCGGCCGGAAGCTCTCTAAATGGATATTGTGATTTAGAAATAGAAATTAGAACAAGAATTCAAGCAGGTAAGGCTAAAGCCTTTGGGGGAAATAAGCGAGAGCTTATTCGTTTAGGTTGCCGAGTTGATGATTTAACCACTCCAGAAATTACATCATGCTCTCCTGCTAGTTCAGGGGCAGATGATGCGGTTTGGAATTTAGTTGAAGACGGCGGAAATCAGTACATTAACTGGGATCCTTTTAATGCTTCAGGTGGACTAATTATAGGCCCTCCTTCAGTTGATATTATGGGAGAGGATACCGGAGCTCTCAATATGAATATGGCTGGTAATACAGTGGGCAATCCAGAAGATATTTTTGGAACTCCAAGAAGCGATAATTATACTCATTCCATTAAACTTCGAACTCAAGGAACAATGATTTTACCTTCCACCACTGGGGACGATGATATTGGAATCGCCGCTTATGCAGCGGGAGCTCCTGAAGATTGTTTAAGCTTTCATAATGCAGGACCTGCTGCCACACCAAACCTTGATCATCTTCTTCAGTTTTGTCGCCATCAAGTAAGGTTTGGACCTTATCGTAATACGGGTGGAGGCGATGAACGGACTCAGTTATTAGCTAAGAATTCTATTTTCGCTAAAACTCCTACTGGTGGTACACCTTGGATCACCTTCCCTTCCTCGGGGGGACCTATTGATTTTGATTCACACGCTAGTTTAATTTCTGTGGCCGGGGCGGACCCCTCTTATATTCTTTCTTTGAATGGATACCAAATGAGTGGTGGAGCAGGTTATAATACAGAAAATATTGATGGGAATGGCGCTTTCATGATGAAAGTAGACACTGATGAAAATGTTATTCGATGGTATATGGATACAGTAACCAGCGCTATCCCAAATGATAAACAGGTGCTTCTGGGAGACCCAGATTTATTTGAAATCGCGCGCTTTGAAGCTAATTTTTCTTTTACCTTTGGAGATGTTTCAAACATTTTACCCACTTTACCAGCGGCAGATCCTGTTAATCATAGTTATATTATGACCGTTGGAGAACGAATCGCAGTGGGAGAAAGTAATTATAATTTAGTTATTGGAGAGAATTTAGGAACGAATAATCCTGTTACTACTAGTAACTTCAATTTTATTTTTGGCTTTACTTTGAGTAACGAAAATTCAGATTCATTTAATTTTAATTTTGGACATTCAAACGTTATTTTGGATGGCGAGAATAATATGATCTTTGGTGGTTCAAATGCTATTCACGCTGATAGAGGTGGAACAACTTTAATTGGATATTCTCATTATGCAGGGGATGATGCTAGTGAAGCCACGGCCATAGGAGAAGGGGCGGCCCTTTATAACTCAGGTGAAGTAAGCATAGGGAAGTTTCCGCAAAATATATCTTCTCCTGAAGAGGAATCTATATTTACTCTTGGAGGGGGGATCGACAACGATAACCGTTTTAATAATGCTCTAGTGACTAAAGATGGTCATTTGGAATTAAATCAGGGATCGCTTGTGACCTATGCGGAAAATGCACCAGTCTTTCCTACTACTGCCTATATTATTCCTGGACAAACCCACATAGATTTTGGTGGAGCGAGAAATGATTCTTGGCTGTCTAACAACCTAAAAGTGATATGTGAGGATGACGGATCTGCCTGTCGTTACTTTATGTATAATACTCCTGATAATCAATACGGGTTCTCTGCGGTACGCCTATCCGATAATGGATCTATTAGCTTTTATAATCGCTCTCGTGCTCTTTTACCTACAGAATCAGCGGTTCCAGGTGAAGTGGATGCTAATTTCCTTAATAGTGCCACAGCTGGTGGAAATCAAGTGGCAAGCTTCAGTGGAGGAGATGTACTATTCAATGTGAATTTTTCAAATACTCCCTATACAGGGGGACTTTCCTATGCTTTGACAGTTGCCGGTTTAGCTACGGCCGATTTTATTCCAAATGTTTCTGATCGCCGCTTAAAAACTAAAATTCGTAACAGTGAAGTTGGATTAGAAGAATTATTACAATTAAAGCCGAGAGAATATGTGTGGAAAGAAAGTGGAATAAAAGATTTTGGTTTTATTGCTCAAGAAGTGCAAAATGTTCTTCCCACGGTTATTGATAGCAAAAATAAAGATCGATTAGGGGTTCGTTATCAAGAGTTGATTGCTCCGATACATCAAGCCTTGAAAGAATTAGAATCTATACTAGTTCACATGAAAAATGCAATTCTGACTTTAGCTGATAAATTCGCTCGGGCTAGGACTGAATATGATCAAGAAAGAGAATTAAATCAAAATCTTTTGCAAACAATGCGTGATGAAAACTTACTACGCTGAGTAGTTAATAGATTAGAGTAAGTTTAAATAGTTTTAGATCTTTAATTTTTATTTTTTCATTCTTTATTTCTTTTGTTAACCTTTTAGCAGTGTCAAACTTATTAAGTTAAGAATTCCATCAAGGACTGAGATTGAGTTTTTATAAAGATTTAAAGCCGCTTTTAAATCAAGCCGGAGCTAGCATGGTGCAGACCATGATTGCTTTTGGTATGGTAGGTGGGTTGGCACTTGTCATGATGAAAATTAATGATCAAGGAACCAAAACAGCTAAATCTTTAGAAGCTCGAACTGCTTTAAAGGATTATCTGGCCGAGATCACCACTCGTTTTATTACGGATGGGGCAACATGTACAAATAACTTTGCTCAATCAGGTCCAAATGCCGCTGATACGAGAAGAACAGATATCGTTAGTTCTATCACTAATCTTTACGATGAAAATGGCGCAGTTTTTCTTACGGTGGATGATCTTATTTTAAAAAATGTCTATCAAATATCGGCCATCAATTTGCTCGCTCATGATAATACGACTGGAGTGACAGGGTCTGAAGGAATTTGTACTTTGCAGCTCGAAGTTTCCATTCAGGGAAATAAAGTAATGGGCGCTCAAATACAAAATCATGAAATTGATTTTTACTGTTCTGTGGATCTTACAGTTGAAGCCCTTCCCGATGATTGGCACCCTATCACAAATTGTTACCCTTCCACTTCAACCACGTTTAATTCATTGTGGAATTTAACCATGATCGCTGGACGTGAGTATATTAACTGGGCACCCAATTTAGGTTTAGGTTCCATGGTGGTGGGAGCTCTTTCAGCAGATCCAACGGGGGATGATACTGGGTCGCTTAATGTTAATATGGATGGTTTAGGCTTTGGTGGATTAGGTTATTTGGAGGGTGTTTCATTTTCCTCTAATTCTGCTATGAGCTTTGGAAATTGGTTTTTAACTGGAGAGGATATTGGGGCAGAACAATTTCTTTCTTTGCGATATTGGGATGGAGAAGAGTTTCATTACGGGATGATTGTCCACGATAATTATTTGGAGTTTCCAGGTTATCAAGATGATGCGGGGTCCACCGCGAATTTGAATAAAAACTCTGTGCATGTGCGAGGAGATGCTTATGCATGGCAATTTAATGCAACAACTCCTAATAATTTTGCAGGTCTAGGAAATCTACCCTATGATCAGATTCTGGCCATTGGAATGGGTCCAGCGCAAACCTATGGTGCAGATCAAGACTATGTTAGACAAAACACAACTACTGCTGCTTGGGGGATGCGCCAACCTGGTTATGGAGTTAACCAAGGTGAGGGAGAGCATTTTTTTATTATGACTCCAGATGAAACACCTTCCGCGATTGCTCCTTTTGATAATACGGATGCTAATCGTCAGTCAGGTTTTCGTGTGGTAGGTGGTGCTAATTTTATTTTTTCCGAAAACACACAATTTACCTGTGCTGGATGCACTAATAATTGGATGTATGGACCTTTAACCAGAGTTGTTAATTCATCTAATAGTAATATGGTTTTGGGAAATAATGTTGCCTTATCAACTTCGTTATATACTTTAATGATTGGAAATAACACCTTCTTTTCCAGTGCTTTAGATAATCGTTATAATTTTATCTCAACAAACGATTTTAGCGAAATTAATAACACGGGCGGATCCGGATATCAGCTAATTTCTGGTGATATTTCACAAATAGACTCCACTGGAAATAACGGCAGAAATATTACTGCTTTTGGAGTGTCCGCTTTAATAACTGGACAGTACTCCTTCATCGCTGGTTACCGTAATACTGGAAATTCTAAAGGTTATGCGGTGGAATTGGGAATTGCCGATATAGACGTACTCGATGAGCACGCTTTTGGAGATTATCCTCGCTTCCGTATCGGTCAGCAATTTACCATGATGAGTGGTGGGGGGCTTCACTTGCAAACAGGGGCGACTAAGTTTACTGCGAATGCTCCAAGTGAACCCTCCCGATTCTTTTTAGGGGGAGCAAAGAATTTAATGCGGGGAGGTCCCTCGGATTATGCCTTGATCGGACACAACTACTACCGCTATTGTGATAGAACTCCCATTTTAGCCGACTGTAATTTTTATCGCTCTCCAGGTGCCACTAGTTCATTTGGAAGTAGCTTTATTTATATGGGGGACGATAGTATTGCTTTAGGAAGTGTGCCTTCTACGGGAAGCACTAATGAAGTGAGAAATGAAGTTAATGATAATTTAATCTCTTCCGCGTATCCGCTGTTTTCGGCTTCTGGTTTGAGAATACCAGGCGATCTCGAAACTTATAATATAAATACTGAAAATGGTCGCTCAAATGGGCATACCCCTCCATCCGATATTCGCTTAAAAGAGGATATTCATTCTCTCAATGATGAGCATGTAAAAAAGTTTTGGCAACTTAAGCCGAGTCGTTATGTGTTTAAGAAGAACCCGAAATATACCAAATGGGGGTTTATTGCTCAAGACGTACAAAAGTTATTTCCCAATATTGTCAGTGAAGACAAAAAAACCGGACTACTCAGTTTAGAGTACGCTCAGTTTCACACTTTAATTGTAAAAGCTTTTCAGTCTCTCTTGGATCTCTTTGATCGTATGACTGAATCGGTGGAAGAGCTTTTACAAAAATTAAATCAGACGCTTAATTTGAATGAATCGAAGTTAGAAAAAAACCGAGAACGATCACTTTTCCTAAGGAAGGTTCATGCAAAAAATTAGTTTGAACCAAAAAGGTTTTTCATTAGTTCAGCTCATGATTGGTATCGGGTTAACCGGGTTTTTAGTTCTTATTATGAGTAAACTTAATGAACAGGGGATAAAAACCCAAAAAACTCTCGAAGCCAAGACTGACAAACAGCAGTGGTTGCAAACTATTTTTTTAACTCAAATGAAAGATTCAACCGCTTGTATGAATACTTTTTCTCAGCCGGATACTTCTATTGTAGCGGCCAAACAATTAACTGATTTATATCGTAGCGATAGTGTTGGAGGCGGAGTCTTTTTTAGTATTGGTGACTTTCTTCCATCGGGGGATTATCAGGTTAGAAGAATGCGCTCAGTTGGATTTCAAGAAAATGCGGCCGGAGCAATAGAAGGTATTTGTCCCTTAGAGTTTGAATTTGAAGTGGTAAGAGGAAATACCGATGCAGGAAGCATTACTGCCAGTCAACTCACAACTGAAACTGTTAATTTTCCGTGTACCATTAATCCAACCGACGACACGATTGTCAATTGTGCTACTCCTCAGGGAGTGAATTTGAATTCATTGTGGGACTTGGATTATCCCACTCCTCCAGGAACAGATGATTTTGCTTCATGGGATCCACAGGGGGGAAGTGGTTCAGTGGTTTTAGGAAGACTCTCGCGAGATACTGTCGCGGATGATACGGCCTCTTTAAATATTAATTTAGAAGGAGTGGATTGGTCAGCTGATACTTCCATTGATTTATGGGAGGGATTAACATTAAACACTCTTAATGCCTTTGTGTGGAATGATGATTGGGTTGTGGGATTAAGTGGTACCACGGTTATGATTGGGAATTCTCAAATCGCAAACTTTATGACCGATACAAAACTGATGTTTGCTCGTGGTGTGGCCATGGGAACAGAGCCTTTGCATGTTGTTGCGTTTAATCTTCCCATTGAAGTTGGAGGAGACTTGTACTCTGACCCAAATGGCATAACTGATGGCACGGACAATTATAATTATAGAGTTGGGTTGTTGGCAGATGATGAACATGTTTATGTGGATTGGAATCGTATTTGGAGGGATTACTCCTTTGCTGGAACTGGAACCCTTTCTTATAATAACCCTGATGCGGCTGAGTACGGTGCCTTTCTTCGTTGGGACGTAATCGATGCACGATTAGATTTTTACATATCAGGGGCAGAGCAAAATGTGGGGGATTTAGAAGATTGGCACGGATATACTATTTATTCAGATCGGCGATTTTTATTTTCTAATTATGGGGTTTTAGACGCAGTTCCTCCTGTGAGTCCAACTTTAACTTGGAATTATTCATACACGGAACCTGGGTCTCGTTATTCTTTTGTACTTGGGGAACAAGCCATTAGCTCAGGTGAACACACCATGAATATTGGGTTTGATAATTGGATTGATTGTGATTATTGCTTCGTTTTAGGGCGGAGTAATATTATCGATGGGGATCCGGATGATGATGATATTTCTGATGGAGCTGATTTTTCTGTTCTTATTGGGCTTGATAGTGTCTCAGATGGATATGCTAATTTTACCCACGGGGCAAGGCTGACTAATAATGCTGATTATGCCTTCGTTGGAGGAAATGATAGTTCCGCAGGGCCAAGTGCTGATTATGGTTTAGCATTTGGTGAAGACATCGATATCATCAATCCTTACGAAGTTTCATTTGGTGCATTTAATGATACAGAGTCAACGACAACAGACTTTGTTCGTCTATCTATTGGGGATGGAACAGATGATTTGAACCGAAGAAATCTTTTGACTTACTATAACTCAGGAGCTTTAAGACTTTCTATGCATGAAGCAGGTTATACACAGTTTGCTGATAAACCTCCCGGAGATCTTTTTGTTATGGCCCCAAACCATACCACTGCAAGAATTGATAATGCTTTTTTGCTTGGCTACAATTTATGGCGCCGGTGTGATGGAACAAATCCTTGTGACTATGTGACCTTTGGAGATACGGCGGTCACTGGTTATTCAGCTATTGCTATGGAAGATGTTTATGGAGTGACATTAATAGTGGATGATACCACTAGTGGAGGAAATACAGATCGGTCTGAAGCAACCATAGGTGACTCTACCAATTTACTATCAGGAACCAATTTTATGCATTTTAGTATCTCAGGAATTTCTACACCTGGGGCACTCTATGTGGATGGAGATTTAACGATTCAATCAACTTATGAATTGAAGTGTGATAATTCAATAGGTCCAAACAATTGCTGGAACGATCTATCCGATCGTAAATTGAAAAAAGATATTCAGCCAATATCCGAGGAAGGTTTACTGGATAAAATTAAGAAAATTCACACGGTAAGTTTTCGCTATATTTCAAATACGACTCGTAAGTATTATGGGGTGATTGCTCAAGAGATTCAAAAGATTTTTCCTCGTTCTGTTAAAAAAAATAAAGATGGTTATTTTAATATTCATATAAATCATTTACTTAGTCTTACGGTAAAAGGAATGCAAATCCTGGTGGATTTAATGGATGACATGAAATCTAAGTTCAATGAAATTGTTGAATCATTAAATCACTTTGAGGATCAAACTATCGATTTAGAAAATCAAAATAACGAATTATTAAAACAATACTGTCACTTGTCTCACACAAAAAGAGAAGACTTATGTCAAAAATAAGATTGGCTAATAATCAAGCGGGGGTGTCCATTGTCATGGTCTTAATGGGCTTTGCTTTAGCGGGTGTTATTTCTGTGGCCATGATGAAAATGAATGAAGTTGGACTTAAGCGTGTTAAAACTCGCGAGGCAAAGGATGAACGCCGAGAATTTTTAAAGACTATGACTATGGTGTATTTAGGATCTCAAGATGCCTGTGTGGCAAACTTTGGTACCCTGGATGTTTCTGCTAATCGAGTCGTTGCAACGATTCAAGATGAAGCTGGTACGACGGTTGTTACGGCAGATACCACTGAAATTGGAAGCAATTTAGCAGTCGGGACGATGACTCTGCAGCAATATTTACCAGAAGATGGGGCCGCTGGAACTTCCACCACTGGTTATTGCGACTTAATTATTGAAATTCAAACGAGACAAAGTTCTTCAGGGAATGCAAAAGCTTATGGTGGCAATCGACAAGAAACTATCAGATTATCCTGTTCAGTTGATCAAATAGCCTCGCCCTCAACCATTCAATCCTGTAATCCTTCCAGCTCAGGGACGGAAGATGCTGTTTGGAATGTGGTGGAAGATAGCGGAAATAGATTTTTAAATTGGGCTCCTTTTAATGGTTCAGGGGGATTAATTATTGGCCCACCGGATGCAGATCCCATAACAAATGATACGGCCGCACTGAATATGAACATGACTGGAAACTGGTTAGGGGATGGGACTATTCCTTTAGTTGGAACAAATATAAATCATTCCATAAAATTAGATTGGGGGGGAGTGGCCAGTACAGGTGAGTCCTTTGGTATAGGCTCAACTCCAAATCCGGCCACTGCTGATACTGAATGCTTTTTTCTCGCACATGATTGGGGCGGTGGGGCAGGCGAATTAGAATATCCAATGACTGTTTGTCCCAATCAAGTAATTATGGGAGAATATGTGGATACGGGCAAAGCCGATAAGAGAACCAAACTACAAGGACGGTACTCTTTAATGGCCAAATCTCCAATGAATGTGAATCCAGCAGTGAATGATTTTTCTCACGTCTCTATTCTTACCACTGGAGCTCCCGACAATTCTTATATTCTTTCCATGAACGGTTTCACTTATGACTATGACACCGCAGGGTTGACTTACGATACAGAAAATATTGATGGCAACGCTGCCTTTATGGTGAAAGCTGGAATGAGTGATGATGCTGTGAAGTGGTATATGGACCCAGTTGATGAACTCGCCCCTAACGATTTACAAGTTTTATGGGGGGATGATGATCTCTATGAAATCATGCGCTTTGAACCTCGTTTTAATACCAGTTTTGGAGACAAAACTAATATTCTTCCTGACTATAGTGTTGGCGCAACAACAGGAGCGTACAACTGGCTTTTTGGAGAGAGAAATCAAGTCTATGATATTTCAATGTACAGCAGTTTAATTGGAGAGAATAACTCAATCTATTCAACTTCAGAAACTGGTTATAATTTTATTTTTGGATTCACTAATAGTATTGAAGAAGCGGGAGACCAAAATGTTATTTTTGGTTTTGCGAATATCATTAATAATGATGAATTAGCACCTGGGGTGAACGGATCACATAATTTTATTTTTGGATCAGGAAACGAAAATTACGCAGATACTGGTGGAACGGCTTTGATAGGTTTAGCCCACTCTGCTGCACACGACGCAAACTATGGCTTGGCCGTTGGAGAAGGAGCTAGGCTATTCAACTCAGGTGAAGTTAGCTTTGGGAAGTTTCCCAATAATATATCGACTCCTGAAGAGCAATCCATTTTTACTATTGGAGGAGGTCTAGATAAAGATAACCTTTTTAATAATTTCTTGGTGACAGAAGATGGTCACTTGGAATTTAAAATGGGTTCTTGGGTTAGTTATTCTGCGAATGATCCTGTCTTTCCCTTAACTGGGTATATTATTCCTGCTCAGACTTCTAATGATTTAGGTGGTTCCAGAAATAGCTCTTGGATCTCGAATAATTTAAAGGTTCTTTGCACAGATGATGGAACGACTTGTGATTATTTTTCCTATAATACGGCCGATGATCAGTATGGTTTTGCGGCCATACAATTTCTTGATAGAGGTTCGGTCATGTTTTATCATCGTGCTTCTGGGGCAGTGCCGAGTGCCACGGCAACTCCTGGTTCTATTGACACTGGTTTTTTTAATCAAGGAGAAAGTGGCGGAAACTTAGTTGCTGGTTTTCGCGCAGATGATGCGCGGTTTTATGTCAGTTTTAATAATGAATCAGCCGGAACAGGGGCAGGAGATTTAGAGATTGATGTGACAGGAGAAGTCGATGGTGCAATTAATGAAACTTCAGACAGAAGATTAAAAACAAAAATTTTTCCATTAGAATCCATGCTGTATAGAGTTTTAAAGTTAAATCCAGTTGAATTTAAATTCAAAAAAAATAATGTAAATCATTATGGTTTTATTGCTCAAGAAATGAGAAAAGTTTTTCCGCGATTGGTATCAGAAGGTCCAGGGAGGGAGAATAAAAGTGAAACGCTCTTGGGGATCGGTTATTCCGGCTTAGTGGCACCTCTAGTAAAATCCTTATTCGAATTAAAAGAAAAGTTAATGCAATTATTTGATGAAGTTGTCTCTTTGTGGGAGCGGTTTGAAAATTTAGAATCACGATGGGATCAAGCGGAAGAAAAAAATAATAAGATTGTCCAAGCTTTATGCAAAGAAAAAATCATGGACGAAAATTTATGCCCTTAACTTGGAAAAAATTTTTCCTCCTTTTTCTTTTGATACAGAATGTTTTTTCACAAAGTCCGCCACCAGTTCAAGTTCAAATTGGGCAATCTAATGCGGCTGGAATTAACGCGATTTGGGCCGCAACTCTCTATGGAAGTCACACTGTTAGTCCCATTGTTAATCGATACGGCCGGTATGAATTAATTCCCGGTTCAGGAGTTTATGGCAGTTTAGATAATGCTGACTTTTTAGATAAAAACATATCGATTGATGTTAAAACTTTTTCAATTACCGCGGACGCAGTAGCGATTGGTGCTATCGTGGACGAGAACACTGTTAATATAGATCGAAATCGCTGGAGCGGAGTTACCACAAGCTTTAATCCAATGACTCCAGTGCCCAGCCCACCAGCTCCTCCAGGACCGCCAGCTCCTCCAGGCCCACCGGCACCTCCAGGGCCACCGGCTCCCCCCGGTCCACCAGCACCTCCAGGGCCACCTGTTCCTCCTATGCCTCCAATAGTGTTATATCAAAATGAAGTTTTAGTATGGACTATTGATACGGCCTATGGATTACCATTTCTTCTAGGTCAAGCAAACACTGTTAACTTTATGGATTCAATATGTACGTCAGATATCGTTGCGCAAACTATTGCTGGTGTGACAACTGCTCAAGCAATTGTCAGTGGAAGTGGGCATGATTGCCGCAGAAATTATTCTTCAGGATTAATTAACATCTACACTCCAGATGAGATTACTGGCCGAAGGATGATCTATACAGGAGGTGATTGGTCTCAGTTTTTCTTTAGTTTTCCTAGTACACATGTCAGGAACCTAGATGGGGAGCAACCGGCAGCTCCTACCAATATAATATCTGGTTGTAATGCAGATGGATCCAAAGGTAATAATTGTGTTGATTGGAGTGATACAAGTATTTCTAATGTGACTAACCGATCTTTTTCTATGCCAGTTGGAGCAAGCTGGCTTGATGATGGTTCCAGTACTGCTTGTAATAGCATCATTCCTCATGAGTGGCATTGTTTTGCAGTGGGAACTCAAGTTATTGTTCCAGCTCCTGGCCCACCGACTCCTCCAGGACCACCATCACCTCCAGGACCACCAGCACCTCCAGGGCCACCAGCTCCTCCAGGGCCACCAGCTCCTCCAGGGCCACCGACTCCTCCGAGTCCACCAACTCCTCCAGGACCTCCTGCTCCGCCTTCGCCTCCAGCCGGGCCAGATGATTTTAGCAATTATGGAGTTTTTGTAACAGCGGGAACTTACAGTGGGCAAATGTTCACGCCTGGAGATGAATCAAATACTGGACCAGATTTAATTTGTGCAGCTGAAGCAAAAGCGAGTGGAATGTCGAAATTTTCCTCTGTGAGAAATGAAAATGTGAGAGCAATTATTAATCTTCATGGATTGAGAAAGTTTAATCAAGTCCTATGGAATCCTTTAAAAACGGCTAACCCAGCTTGGGTTTGTGAAATGGCCGGAGGTGGAATATGTGGTCGATGGTCTCAAATTGCTTCGAGGTTTGATTATTTATGGTTAAATGGCGGAATGAATATGACAAAATTTCCATACAATACGGCCACAGGAAGTTCGTTTACTCCAGACACAGGGTATTCTGTTTGGACAGGGGCAGATCCATCAGGGAATGATTCTGTTCAGAATATGGACGTTGGTCAAGGGGGCAAAGGAGATACTTGTCGAGGTTGGACCAGTAATGGATTTAGTGTTTTTGGTAGGGTTGCCTTTCTCAACAATACAAAAAATAGTTTTTTAGATTTAGTACCTTCTACCTTGGTTAATTGTGGCACTCAGCATAGATTATTATGCGTTTTCCAATTTGACGGGCCTTCTCCAATTGAGGGTGGACAAATTCC
>JAOHMI010000042.1 GCA_028101965.1 Bacteriovoracaceae bacterium | reverse complement strand
ATGCCAGCTAGACATAAGTAAAAGCGCTGAGCAGTTAGAGTTCTTAGGTGACTCAGTACTTGGGTTAGTTATAAGTGAATTCTTGTTTAAGACATACTCTAAAAGTAATGAAGGTGATTACTCTAAGGCTCGCAATACATTAGTGAATGAGAAGAAGTTAGCTAATTTTGCCAGGATGTTAAGGTTTGACCAGTTGGTTTTTTTAGGGAGAGGGGAGCTAGGAAAAAAGGGCTATGAAAGAGACTCTCTCTTGGCAGACACCTTTGAAGCTTTTCTCGCAGCTGTTTATCTTAATTATGGATTTGAAATTAGCTATCGCTTTATCAAGAATATTTTAAAAGTGACCAAAATGGATCAAATTGATTTTGAAGAAGCACGAATCAGTGATGCAAAGTCTACCCTGCAAGAGTATTTTCTGTCGAAGTATAAAACTTTTCCTGAATATAGTGCGGAAAAATTAATGGAAGCCGGTGAAGAAAGGTTTTCTTGTCAGTTGAAGTTAAAAGGAAAAATACTTAAGCAAGGAGTATTTGCTTCTAAGAAAAAAGGGCATAAAAAACTAGCACAAGAATATTTAATCGAAATTAATCAAAAAAATGAAATTATAATATAGAGAAGAAACAAATAGAGGAAAGGTGAAGAAACTATGCTTTTAACTAATCAGCACCCGAAGAATAAGTCTGTAACACTATCTATTCTTGGTCGTCCCAATGCTGGGAAGAGCACCTTGATAAATACTTTGATTGGTTTCGATTTAAATATTGTTACTGATCGTGCTCAGACTACAAGAAACAGGGTAAAGAGTTGTTTTACTATCGATCACACAGAGGTTGTGCTGGTTGATACCCCTGGTATCCACCGTAGTGGAAAAGAGCTTAATAAAAGAATGAACGAACAAGCTCGTGAAGCATGTTTTGGAACTGACTGGAACCTAATTTTAATTGATTCTCAATATGACTTTATAGAAGAAATTAAATCTTTTAAAAAAGATTTTGAACAAGATTTAGGACCAGCTGTTCTCATATTCACTAAGATTGATAAAATGTCTCCTGAGAAGCTAGGGTTCATGGAAAAAAATAGAGAAGAAATCTTAGAGCAGTCAAAAAGATATATCCCTAATTTAGAAAAAATCTTCTTTGTATCGGCTCCTGAAGAAAAGAATATTCACGAGATTAATGGCTTTATTGTTGATATCGCTGAATATGGGCCCCATTATTATTCTGAAGGTGCCTTTTCAGATAAAAAAGAAAGATTTTTTGTCACGGAATATATTAGAGAGCAGTTATTTAATGTCCTTAAAGAAGAAATTCCCTATGAAACGGCCGTTGTCATTGATGAATATAATGATAGCTTCCAAGAGAAAGAAAGAGTTCACACTAAAGTATCCGCTTCAATTTTAGTAAATCGTCCCTCTCAAAGAGGAATCGTGATTGGTAAAAGTGGAGCTTTAATCAAGCAAATCGGAGATGAAGCAAAAAAGAGGATTGAGAGCTTGGTCGGAAATTCCGTCTCTTTGAATCTTCATGTTAAAGTAAGCCCTCGCTGGTTTAAGAATAACTTTGTCCTGTCCGAGATTGGATTACCACGAGCTAAAGATTCAGCTCGAGTTTGGAGAACCACATGAAAAATAAAATAGCTTATCAAAGAAACTTTGTTGTTAGTTTAATTGGTCGACCAAATGTTGGAAAGAGTTCAATTTTTAATCGTCTTTTGCATCAGCAACATAAGGCCATAACTTTTAATCGCCCAGGGGTAACTCGGGATCGTCATTATGCTTTAGCTAGTTTAGATGATTATTCAAAAGGTGAAGAACAAGTTTTTAATTATGTTTTAGTGGATACAGGTGGTTTTTATCCGACTTATGATAAAGAAGATCATCCTCTTGAGTATTCAAAAGACGCTAAACCTTTCTTCCATATCATGGGACAACAGGCTAAATTGGCCATCGAAGAATCTGATTTGATTTTATTTGTCATGGATGTTCGAGAGGGTCTTAATCCTTTGGATGAAGATATTTGTCAATATTTACGGAAGGCTAAAAAGCCTTTTCTAACTTTACTCAATAAGTATGATACGGATAAGCAAGCAGGGGATGAAGGAGACTTCTATTCTCTTGGATTAGATGATTTTCTTAAAGTATCAGCTGAGCATTCAACCGGTTTTCTTGAATTAAAAGAAAGTATAATTTCATTTTTCAAGCAGCAACACGAAAGTAATGAAGTTTTGCCGACGAATGAGAAATTGCAAAAAGGCGTTCTTCCTGATTATCAATTAGTGGGGAATGTCGCCATTATTGGTGCTCCAAATGCAGGAAAATCAACTTTATTAAATACCTTAGTTGGTGCTGAACGATCTTTAGTTAGTCCGGTTGCCGGAACAACAGCGGACCCCATTGAGACTTTTATTAATCTGGATTTTGAATCTTCGGCAAAAGATTTAAAGCAGTTTGAAAGTGACTTCTCTAAAATTCGTCAAGAGCGTCAAGAAATCCAAGAGGATCTCAAAGCGAGAGAAGAAGAAAAAGTTTACGAAAAACTACTTGTTACCATGGAGAAGGAAGCTGCTTTAGAAGATAATAATGATGTAGCTGAGGTTGATGAAACTGAATTACTTGAAGTTTCCGCTGAGAGTACCGAAATAGAAAATATAGAATCTGAGGAAACCGTTTCCGATGATGATTTTGAGCGATTATCAAATTGGAAAAGTGTGAGGTTAGTGGATACCGCAGGAATCCGAAGAAAAAGCCGTGTGGATGGAACTATCGAAGAAAAATCGGTCTATCGATCTCTTCGAGCTATTTCTGAGTCAGATGTGGTTATTTGTTTGGTGGATGTCGGAATTGGGTTAACCCACCATGATCGGCGTCTTTGTGATATTGCCTTTGAGAAAGGGAAAAGTGTTGTCATAACTTTAAATAAAATTGATCTTCATTCAGATATTTTTCAAAATGAAATAAATAAACGAGAATTTCTATTAGATCTTAGAGATAAACTGCCTTGGTTGGATGCCTGCGAAATTATCCACATTTCTGCAAAAGAGAGAACTAGTATTCGTAAACTAAAAAAATCTTTGGTTCAAACTCTCTTAGTACGAAAGAGAGCAATTAAAACTGGCGAGCTTAATCGATGTATTCAGGGTCTTGTGGGAAGAAATAGTTTTTATCTGCCGAAAAGTCGTCATGTGGAATATCGCGTGAAGTACGCCTCTATGGTGAAAGCTGACCCTCCAACCTTTATACTTTTTGGAAATGGAAAAAAAGGTGTTCCCACAAATTTTCGCCGTTATTTAGTAAATGGAATTCGTAATCATTTTAAGATTAGAAATACTCCGGTTCATCTGCTGTTTCGAAACTAATTAAATTGATCAATTGAAAGAATTGGTTGTGAGAAACTTTTAGACAAATTTGTTCTAATTATTTCGCTAGATTCATTTAGATCTATCACTATCGAGCGTAGGCAATGCTTGTATGTGGTTCGAAAATTTAATTTAAGACTAGTAATCTTTGATTGGACAGAAGTGATGCGGCCATGGAGTGGGGCCATTTAATATCTGGGAACTTAGCATGCACTCCATAAGACAAGCATTGGCTTTTATAAAAGTTTTAGTCATACTTGCTCCAGATAATAACTTTTTAGCGGCATGATAAAATTCTAAATGTAGTTGCATTTCAGCTATTCCCGGTATACTAGTCTTGTTAGAGATTGTATCCAAGACACTTTCTTCATTCATTTTGTTTCGGTTATGCCACAAGTTGCTACTTAAATAGTTTTTGTATGACAGAATGCAGGGAAGAGACTTAAAATTTAAATTTTTATCATTACTTAAAAAGTCCTCAATGAAACTGTTCTCACCACCATTTACATGATCATCATAAATTTTTTCAGCAACTCCTGTCGCATTATTAATCGTTAGGGAGATCAATAGACCATCAATCGAAATAAGAGGTGAGACATAGGTCGATAGGGCAATAGCTGAATTGAAATTTCTTTGGAAAGCTTTGTTTATTTCCCAGGCGGTAGCTTCTAAGTAATCTATAATATTCCACTGCGAAAGAGAGAAGTGAAAATTTACTTTGTTAATATATGAGGTTAGTAATACGAGTAAAACCAGTGGCGGAAGGCTTATACTGAGAGTCGTAGAAGTAATTCCAGAAGCAGTTCCACCTGCGATCGCTGTACCTGCGGAAGCAGTACTTGATTCAGTTGCGAGTAGAAAAACGGATGCATATTGTGCATTACTATTAAAGAAGTTATTGATATCCTCTTTCGCGGATTGAAGAAAACTTTCGCTTTGAGCTAGTTCTTCTTCTACTTCTTTAAAGAGTTTTAAGGAATGTTGCTCGAATTCTTCAATGGATGGCTCTATCTCTTGGTATTTCTTCGACAATTCAGCACAATTAAGCAGTTGAAATGATATTTGGTCAGGAGCTTGGTTTTCAATAGGGTTCTCTAAGGAGTAACAATATTCATAAGCCTCTTTATGCGAATGAATTCCTTTAGCTAAACCAGAGAGTCTGTCTAAAAGTGATTTTTGAAAATTTGTCTGAGCAGTAGTCGATGATGAAAATAATAATAATGAGATCAAACTAAAGATTTGTAATTTTTGAGTTGGCATAGGTTCTTCTTCTATCTTTTCTAAATAATGGGGTGTTAGAACTTTATCTAAATCTAGAAAATAATCTAGAATTAAGAGTGTTTATATTTTTCCATGAAAAAAATTCATTTAGAATATCTGATATTTGCTTAGTACCTAATTTTTATAAGGAACTCACTTTTTGGTAGAGACTTTTCTAGATTGTTCTATGTTGTTGTTTAATTAGGGGATTGCCCCATTAGCATTCAAAGTTATTGGAGAAACGTATGATGAAGAATCTAGTATTAATAGGATTGGTTTTTACCACATTCTTAAGTGCACAAACATGGTCAACTCGTAAAGGTGGTGAATGGATTGAGGATTATTATTATCCATTAAATCCTGGTAATGATCAAAGTGAACTTCAGCTGCATCGAGCTGAAATTCATGGTTGGAGTTTAGGACAAAAAGTTTTTCGAAAATTTAATTTATTTAATTATGCATTAAATACCGGTAACTTTTTTTCAGGAGAGGAGTTTCATCATAAAAAATCTATGTATTCACTAATGAAATTTTCTATCGAATCAGCGGTGGTGGAGCATACTGATATTTTAAGTTCTAATACGGCACCTGATTATACCAAGCCTCATGAAATGTCTCACAAAGTAACTAATCTGAAGTTTGATAACGTGAACGCACTTAATCTTTCCACTTCTGGCTTTTACAATATGGCTAATTCAAAAGATATTTTTACGGGAATTTTAGCTCAATCAGACTTTGATAAAATCCATGCAGAAACTAAAAGTCTACAAAAAGCAACGAATTCAAATAATCCAAACTATCAGAGAATGGCAAGAAAGCAAATAAAGTGGTTTCAAGAAAAAGCTGTTGCAAAATCCGGCGGCGGATGGAAGTCTAAGAAAAACGCCCATTGGTATGATTCTTATCTTCCCGATGAAAACTGTGATTACTATTTTTATAATGATGCAGAAATATCAGGACCAGGTTGGGCCGATCGTATTTATACTTACCGAGAGTCAATTTGTGGAACGATTTACTTAAATTTCAATAATATTTTTACTAATCCACAAGTTTTACTTCAAACTATCCGTGATAATTTTATTCTTTCTTTAAAGATGAATGATTCAAAAGTGGAAGCTCCAAGTGTTATTGCTATATTTGAAATTTCAGGTAGAGAATATGAACAATATTTAAACTGGTTTGGTAACTTTCTTTATCAACCGTTAGTTCCATCAATGAATAATGTCACAAATTATTTCGATCCTTCTATGATTCAGGTTTACACTCATCCAGAGCGAAATCAAATAGTAATGAAAATTACTCATAAAAATAAATAATCTATTTTAATTTTTGAGAGAGTCGTTTGCGCGACTCTTTTCTTTCTTGGGCGTTCTTGTAACGCCTTTTTTCGTCATCTGATTCAGGAATGAGTCCAGGTACTTTTGTGGGGCGAGAATTTGAATCTAGAGCAACAAAGGTTAAATAGGCTTTGGTGGTTTTTTTAAACTCTCTAGTGATAGGGTTTTCTGATTCGACTTTGACCCCAACAATCATTGAGGTATTTCCCACATAGTTTACGGACGCAGAGATGATGACATGCTCTCCTACTTTAATAGGGTTGATAAAGTCTATATTGTCGATATGAGCAGTGACGACGGCCTTATGGGAGTGTTTAGCGGCACACATTGCTGCGGCCACATCGATCCAGCTCATGACAACTCCTCCAAAAATAGTATTTTGCGGGTTTGTTTGACCAGGCATAACCATCTCTCTCATTATAACTTGAGATTCGCTAACCTTTTTACTATCTAACTCTTTCATACATGTCCTTTGAGTAATGTGTTTATGATTATAACGGTTGAAACATTTAATGGGAACTTTGCAACACTAAGATTAAGTGACAAAAAAAGTAAGGCATAAGTAACTACTTGATCACCTGTTAGGAATATCGATTCTTTGTTCGACTCAGACATTTTATTAATGAGTTAGTTCATGTCGTTGTAATTTTTGTGCGGTAAGCTTTTTTTCTATGATGACTTTTTTTCTTCGGGTATACCCCTTTTTATGAATAGGGAATTAAGCATAGAATTATTGAAAATTCAGATGCTAAACAGAAGAATTAATCATCAGGGAAACGGGGACTTCAGAGAAAAAGAAGTTTACAGCAGTAGTGCAAAAACCAACTACCGATTTTTAAAACCTGCTTTAGTACAAGAGTTTATTGTGGTTTGTTTAGATGACTTCTTTCAGCTGTATGATTTAGCTGAAACAAAGGGGGAAGTTGCTAAAAGTTTTGCGTATTTTTGGCAAACTTTTATCTCAATCCATCCTTTTACGGACGGCAATGGTCGAACGGCGAAAGAATATTTAAAACTAAAAGCCAGTGAGAAGGGGTTAACTGGAAATTTTGATCGACTCGATCAAATTTCTTTTGACAGTATAAGTGAAGGAACTCTAAAAGAGTATTGTCATCTTTTTGAGGAGCTACTTCATGAAACAGATCAAGAGGAAAATAATATTCAGTTGTATTCTTCCCTGTCTTAGTTTTGCCAATTGTCTAAAAGAGATTTTTTCTCACGGCCCAGTCTCCTCTTGGAGAAAACTAAAAAGTGAAGTGGATTCAATCTGCTCTCGTAAAGAGAAGCAGGCTTTGGATAACTTTATCTTTGAAGTGGAAATCTTGAATCCAGTGTCCGCGGAACATACGCGTGAGCACCTCAATCAGAAAATGATCCAATCATTTAATTTTGAGCGTGAAAAATGTGTTGATAAACCGATCATCGATTTGGGTCAATGCTTAACGGACTATATGTTAAAGAGGGTAGGAAGAGAAATCCCTAAGGGTTTAAATCCAATTCATCCTAAAAAAGCTATGAAAGCTCATCATGCGATAGGAAAGATGAAAAACTCCCAAGGTCAATGCTCTTTTACTGCTATAAGTGAAAATGTCGGTATAACGGCCCTTCATTGTTTTTATCCACGAATAATACCTAGTGAACATTTTGGACAATCCATGAATGACTTGCTTCATAAAAGAAGTGAAGTAAAATTATCTCTCCTTTCAGGAGAGTCTAAAAAACTAAAGATTAATGATTTTTTAGTCTTTACCAACCTTTCAAATCTAAATTTTCTAGAAGACGATATGGTGCTGATTAAGTTTAATAAGAAGAAGATTTTTAAACACTTTTTACCCATTAAGTCTGTGGAAGAGATTAAGCAAGAACAAAAGTTTTTCATGGCCGGTTTGCCAGGTGTTTATAATTTTGATTCATTTTCCATGTATGAGAGAGTCGCAAACAAAATTGAAATGGAAACGAATCGAATTTATTCAACAATGACAACTTTTAAAGGAGACTCTGGTTCAAGCTTGAGAGTTCAAGAGAAGAATCAAGATTTTATCGTTGGAGTCTTATTTGGATCAGAAAATAAGAGAACTGTTTTTTCTGCCATTACTAAGGAGAGAAAAAAAATTATAGATAATTTTATTGACAGTACTCTGACTGATGAAGAGCGATCATATCAATTTGAAAAGCTAGAGCTTTAATTATTGTCGGGAATATCACAATAGACATGATGATTCCAACGGAAACCAACTTGAAAAGCATAGTAACCAGTTTCAATGGCCCCATCAGCAGTTTGAGTGAAAGCAACGTCCCCTGTTGAATCAACGATGGAGTAAACCACACTAGATGAAGTTGATTGCAAGTTTTTTGGTTCTGGAGGAAATCTACCAAAAGCACCACCTCGGCGAGTGGTTCCCGACTCACAATATTCTTCGCCTAAGGCATTTAATTTTTCTAGTACTGAAGAAGTAATTAAGGGCTCGCCTGTGGTAGCATCAAAGTCAGTATCTTCAAGCCCACCGCCTGGTTCATCTTCTCCAATACCTTCTCCGGAAACGAAGCGGTTAAAATAAACACTTAAGTCCGTCCCTTCAAAAAGTTTACATTCATATTGATTTTGTGAAATTGAATTGATTCCCGCACTGACGGAATAACCCGAGCAGCAGTTTCCAGGGGTGGTGGTGATTGTACCTAGCTTCTGGCAGCACATAAAATCATTTTCAGAAAATATTTGTGGAGATTCAACATATTCAGAACGGACCACAGATTGATCTCCGGTGTATCCAGTAATTGGAGTATTACTACTGGTATTATGAGGTGCACTGATATTTGTATCGTCAAAGGCATTGGCCAGTCCCTGAAAATCGTCCATCGTTAAGATACTTTCATCAAAAATTCCCGGAACTAACTTTTCAAAATCATTTACACAGTAAAGCGGGGCAAAGGTGGTTTGAGGAATACCATTAAGTTCGAGTTTGGCCAATCGCTTGGAGTAGTAAAGGAAATTCCCCCCAGTTGAAGAGAGTGTTTCATAATTAATACTGTTATCAGTATTGTTTACCCAGCTCGCTGTTCCGGCAGGGGTGTACTCAAGTTCAAAGCTATAGTCTTTTTCTTCAGTGACACCATCTGCTTCTTCTTTGATGATAACAAAAAGTTGTTTGTTGGCAGGGTCGTAAACTGCAGCACATTCTAAAGTATTAAGAATACCAGAGTTATAACCTGGGATCGGCAAATTTAAATCTAAAGTATCTCCATCCATATTAGCCTCAACAGTACCTGCTGTAATTGCCGTTTGCAGATCAGTAAAAAAAGTATCCCCTGTGCCTTGCACATTTATATCATCGCACAGAATTGAAGTGGAAACAGAACTTCCATTAAGCTCACGAATGCTGATTGTTGTGGTATCGACTCCAGTTATATGCGCTGGTAAGTAAACATTAATAAATCCTTTAGTGTAATCATCAATTCCTTGAGAATAATCCATATACTTTAAACCAAAAGCATCTGCCACATCTGGGCTTCTAAAGGCCCACAGAAGTTCATTAAAGTCAGGATCATAAAAAGTCCCGGGAGAGTACTTAGCTTTTTTAGTATCATCACTGGCCCAATCATCAAAACCAGGTTGGATTTCGAGAAAACCGGTGGAGGTGTCATCTAAGCCAATCTGCGCGCATCCATCGTTAATAGGTGAGCTTGATCCGTCTAAGCACAGTTTATTTTGATCCGTGAGAAAAAATGATTGAGCCAAAGCTCCTGTGTAAGTTGGATCAATATTAGTAACAGTATTTTCTGATATATAAGGTGTTCGATAATTGAGACAGCGAAAGTTACTCACATCAATATTGAGTCGGTTTACGGTCCAGTCGTTAGAACCATCTTCAAATTTTCGAATCCATCCACCGCCGCAGCATGTTTTTGCTCCGGTATCATTGATGGTTTTCCATTGATAAGGATTGAGAATATCAGTCAGAGTTCCTGAAGGAATATTATAAACACCACTACTGGCTTTTATTTGACTTCCGGATTGTGAAATATTGCTCCAACCTAATACAGAATAACGAGAGTATCGTTGAGGATCACTGGGGTTGAATGCTCCAAACAGATCTCCTTCAAAATCATTGTCATCGTCTTCTGAATACATGGTGATATCTTCACCCACAGCTCGGCAGCAAAGGTTCTCCGTCATGTCATAGTCCCAAAAATCATCAGATAGTTGATTGGGAACTTCATCTCCTTGTCCACAAATAAGATGTTCTGAATAATAGTCTTTTTCTGCTTGGTTACCAAAATAACTTAAATCGAATAATTCTGTTTGAGAAGCGTGCAAACTGTTGGGACCGCAGTCTAAGTTGGTGTGACAAACTTGACCGGCTTTTCTTAAACAAGCGTTGACTGAAATTTGCGGAGCAATCACTGTGGTTGAACTGGTTAGTTTTGCTCCTTCGATACTGGCAAAAGGAGATGAGTTCTTAAGCGTTTCCTCATCTGAAATTCCGTATCCATAATTAGTGTTATCTTCCAGTGACTCTAAAGCACACATGTTTTGCGCGCTTGAACTATTATTTAAGACAATTTCTTTTAAGCTAGAAGAAAGTGATAAATATGAATCAGACAGAGTATAGATATTTCCATCGCTATCTAAAATTGGACAACTGGAATGGCGTCCAGGGAGGTACAAAGTCGAGTTACATGATCCCACTTGAGATATATAGTCAGTGCCGAAGCCTGCATCTTTACTATCATGCTGGTTCAGAGGATCGTTATTTGTGACTGTAATTGAGGTGGCGTAATCGGGAAGAGATTTCCCAGGACGGCAAAGGCCCATATTGGCAGTTGATGTGGTTGTGGATAGGGCGATATTTTCTTGCAATATAGTTTTAACTGTTGAATCTAAACTATTTAAAGCTTGATCTGTGACGTAGTAAAAAGGACGTCCTAATCGTTTAGCTCCATAACCATAAAGATGATTTGGAGAAATGGGAACTGACTCTAGGTTTGTTCCATACCTGGCCACCTGATTATTAAATTCTTGGTCATCTAAAGAGGCACAATAAAAATTAGGTCCACAAGCAAAGGCTTTTCTTTCACTTTCTTCACTTATTGAATCTAAATCTTGTCGGCAAATGGAACCGGCTCCACGGTAAACACATCTTAAAGAGGAGTCTCCTAGAATTTCACCTTCTTGTAAATAATTGGCGATGCTACCTTCTTCAGCTGAACTAGCTGTTTCCACTGCACCATCTGGCATAAATTCAGGAACCTTTGTTTTATATTTACCCACGTCGACACAAGCATATTCCCAGCCTAAGCGAGTAATACAATCTGCATCAGTGGCACAGTAATGATTTGCTTGGCACAGGCCTGCTTCATTTTGCAAGGGATGATAAAAATCTAAGTCTGGATTATAATCATAATGAGCACCAGTTGAAATCCCATCATACTCTTTAATGGCCAGAGTATGTTGCGTGTCTAAGGCCAAATCAGAATAGGGTGCATTGATGGCCAGATACATTTGGTTACTGGTAGCGCGAACTATTCTCGCTTTTCCAATGGCAAACCATTTAACTCCATCGAATGAACCGATAACAGCTCCTCGATTAAATCCGTACCAATCTCTCTGATACCCATTCACGAATAAGGTGGCTTGAGTTTTCAATCGATTAAGTCTTTGCGTTTGAGAATCACTATTGGACCCATGGGAAAAGGGAAGCATGGTTGGAGGGACAAAACATGCCCGTCCAAAATGAGTTTCTTCGTAATCTCCACGAGTAAAGTTTCCATCCCAAGTACTTCGATCTGTAGAGTAACCATGAAATCGCAACCCCACTCCTTGCGGAGTCATGGGATAGGCGGAAAAATTTTGAAACCAATAATCGCGAGCGCATTCTTCACAGAAAGTGAAATTCCCATTAGTTGTCATGAGATGATAAACTTGATCAATCTCCACATCGATGACTTTGGCCGGAATGGCCGCGCTTAGGTCTGTGGTTAATTGACCAGTAATTGAGTTCATATTAAAGTTCGAACCGTTGGCATCGGGAAAAATCTTAGTTGTATCCAAATAACTAAATGCGGTTCCCTCTTGTGTAGTATTTGTAGGTAACTCTTGGTCTAAGCGAACTTCATCTCCATCAGTATTAAAAAACCTTTGAGGGGAGGCCTTTGATGAGAGGGCCACAGAGAGATCTTCCCATTCAAATTGCCCTTGTTCATTTTGCGGAGTTAGGCATAAAACATTGGCAATGGTTACACCATCTTCTGCTAAAACTGTTTGATAAGTATAGGCAGGGCAGAGGCTTACCATTTCATTAAAGTCGGTTAGTCCACAACCACAGTTTTCATAGAGTCTTTCCATGACAACTTGATAATACATATCATCTGTTGAGGTGGTGACGTTACATTCAGTATAGTCACTTGGAGTCCCATTATAGGGCTCTGTATGAAATGGATCTGCGGCTGAATTAGAGGATAGCTCTTCAATACATTCATAATCTTCGATTAGAGCATCTAAGCGAATTTGCGCTTCATTTTCATTCCCGGCCGTAGTGTCGGTACCACCAGTGGTTCCATTATTGTTATCATTTTGATTAGGGATGGTAAAACAAGCATGATAAAATTGAGGGTAATTTAAGTACCAGAGTGGGTTGGCAATTTTTTCTAATTCCGCAAGAGCGTAGCCAGATTGGTCTGAATTCACTCCATTCGTTTTTACCTGTCCTTCGTTTACACATTGATTTTGATTACAGCAATCAAACCCTTGGGCTTGGCAACCAATATTAGTACAAGTGACATTTGAGTTATTATTATTTGTATCGTTATTTTGGTTGATCTTAAACTCTAAGGCTGTTGGGTCGATTATTGTTCGGTCAATTTCATAAAGCGCGTTTGTCCCAGGAGTTGAGGTCGAGTCTGCGATGGTGAAAATTTGAATTGTACTACTGGTAAGAAAGTCATTACAACCGGAGCAGACATTTGTCACGGCCGAGACACTGGTGACCGGGAGCGCGGTTAAGTTAGTACTGTTTGTATTGGGGTTATAAACTTCTTCATCTAATAAACATGCATTGTTTTCTGTGTTATTGGCATAGGTTGTATTTAGACGAAAATAGTATTCAAAGGCTTTATTGGTTGAGTTATAGACTTTACTTGGCGTCGCTTTCATATAGAGGTCATTGACTGTTTGGCTAACGGGGCCAAAGAACTTAATCCGCATACAGTAACTTCCACTTAAATTTGAATCAGTATTTCCTAAGTATTCACTAGCATTAGTACCACGTAAATAAATATCAGTTTGAATTCCTTTATCCACCACGACTTTTTGAATATAGGAGTTTTGATGAAAAAAACTTAATGGATATAAGGTATTTGTAACTGTGGTATCAACTCCTTCACTAGTTTCTTCAACAATTTCCTCATCAAAGACATTTCGAGTTTTATCACGAGGAAGACATGAGATTAATAAGAGGGAGACGCAGAAGTACACTGAGATTGATTTAAAAAAGATTGTGAACCCATTCTTCATCGTTGGTTAATTCCCTTTAGTCAGCGAGCTTCCATCCTGCTCACAGGGCTGATCGGCAATAATTGCCGAAAACCTAAGATAGTCTTCTATTATAAATGGCTGAAATTCTTGAACCCAATGATATTGCTATGTGCTTAAAATTATTAGAAGACTCACAAGAGGCGGCGTCATAAATATCTGCAAATTAGTTAGATCCATAGACGGCCGACTAATTATTAGACAGTTCTAAAACCTTTTCAAAATACGGATCTTTTACACTCTTACTTCAAAAAATTTTTTATCCTGTTAGAAATTAATAAAAAATGACACCCAATTTGTTAAAGCAAATTATATTTTTTTGGAGGTAAACCTGTGAAGAGTTTATTAATCAATGCGCTTTTATTAAGCCTTATCGCCACTTCGTGTGTGTATCGATCTTCTAAGAAAAAGAAGAAGGATGAAACGAAGAAAACTGATCTCGCTGGACAAAGCCAAGATCTTCTCTATGAAGGAGGAGTTACAACCAGTGATACAATTCCTAGCGATCTATATAGAAGATTGTTAGTTCAAGATGAAATGGAATGGACCCACCCTGTTGATCAAAAGGGCGTTTGTGAAAAAGGCGTTCATGTTGACAGTGATGGCGAAGTAGTTGGTGATTCAACTAAATGTTTGAGAACGATTGGAATTGAAGCTACAAATGTTGATAGAACTTCGGGTGAAGCTTATATTATTCATGATGATGTAACTCATCGTGGGCGATACAATATAAGATATGGTAGCCTCGAAGATAAGCATGGAATTTTTAAAACCACTGAAGGTCCAATTACTTATATTCATTTTATTGGTTACGCGGATTCAGACATAGCGGAAATGTTTTTCAAAATTCTTCCAAATAACTCGAACCAAATAAAAGACCTTTCAGGGAACTACTATTCTAATACTGATTATATTCATGATGCTCCTTTATTTAGTGATGTGATGTTTTTTGAAAGAGTAAAAACCTCTAAGGCGAGAAATTGTTTGCCAAAAGTTGATGGGGATACAGGCGAAGTAACTCAAGCGAGTGATAAAGATTGTTTTCACCATATTCGTTTTGATGACAATGGAAACTTTTTTGACCTTTCAAATAATGATAGCTATCAATTGAAATACAGAATTGAACCGAATACAGGTATTATTCGGGTTTATGGAACAAAAGCTGGTTCTAAGTATAAAGCTCAATACTTGATCATTGGTCGAAATCAGATTGCTGATTATAATGGTGTTCAAGGTAAAAAGGTCTGGACTCTTAAGAACCGTAACAGCATGGAGTAATTAGTCATAACTATACCGGTCACACGCTACCGCCGTACAAGTGATCGGTATACCCATTCCAATAAGGCTGCTGAAATAAGTAAGTACTCGTTGGATCATACCAAGGGTCTTCAAACAAGGGGATCGAATTTGTTGACCAATCGATTCCCGGGGCACCGCCATAGTAATTATAATTCATTCCTGGATAGAAGTTATTCTGACCTTGATTATTAAACATATTAAGAAAGTAAGGAAGTGTTGCCATGACAGTTCCAAGGCCTTGTCCTGAAAGTCCGAGGTCTAGAGGAGCTGCGGTTTTCTCCACATAATCGTTTGCAGCATAATTACTTACAACTTCATCCATGTCTTTTTCTTTTTCTGCTTGCCGTTCTCTTTCAAAATCACTTCTGTCTCGTCTTCCTCTATTTCTGAAAGATGGCCGGCTAGAAGGATCATTCATTCCATCACCATCACTATCTCCAAGAATAGGATTGGAACCAGAGGTGGTTTTTGACTTTAGAAGCTTAACAATTACATCATGTGTACCGCTAATAAACGTATTTATTTTCTTGGTGTTATTGTCGAATTGATTTCCTTTAGTGGTGAGACCACAAATGGAACGGCTCAGAAAGCTATTCATCTCTGCCTGTCCATAAGGTGATTCGCAATCATCGAGGCTAATAATAGCGTGATAGTCAGTGAGAGTTTTTAAATATTGATAACGAATCAATTCATTAAAATTAAGATCATTATGCTTTTCCAATTTTCCAATTTTTCCGGTCTCAATGGGTCTTGTGTAATCATCCTCAATGGCCTTAACGCTTTTTTTAAGCGCATCCATTTTAGGGTCATTGTAACCTGTACCAAATTTATTTTTGATGCAATCTTGGATATTTTGTTTATCACTTATTTTTTTATTTTCGAGACAGCCACCAATCGTTTTTAATGATTCCATAAAAACTTTGCCATTATATCCTTCAAAGAATTTGTTTGATTTTAATTCATTAATTCGTTTCAAGAATTTTTCGAACCGATCTGTTGTATCAAAAAAGGTTCCTTTTTTAGCATCGTGGACAAACTCCATGACTCTAATGGAAGAAATTAAATGCTGAGCTTCTATTTTTTTATTCTTTTTTAAGAACTTCTTTTCATCTCTAGAGTAGCTCTCTTGCATGAGATCGCTATTTAATTTTCGTTGGTCTAGGTAGGATCGTTTATTTATTCTTTCGTCGTAAGTTTTGAGAATATTTGAAAACCTGTTTAATGAATTGTCTAAATCAGCTTTCGCTTTATTACAAGGAGTAGGAAATAGAGGAGTGGCCAAGCCAAGGCTTAGAACTAAATAAAAAACTAAAAAATGATGAATTCCCCTTTTCACATAATACTTATCGGTTATTTGATGTAAGTATTTAAAAAAATAGTGTCAGAAAGACGCATTGCATTGTTCGCTTTATCCATTGATGAAAGAAAAATATTCAATTAGGTGTTCAATCTGTTGTTAAAATCCTAAAAACCAAAACTAACAAAAAAACTGGACGTCTAAATGCGAATATTCAAGTATCTACAGCTCCTTTCCTTGCTCTGTCTTATTAACTCGAATTCATATTCTTCTCCAATAGCTGAGTCAACTACTTTGAAAATACTTAACTTCAATACTTGGTTTATCCCTATTAAAAGAAAATATGCTAAACAAAGACGAAAAATGATTGGAGAGTTTTTGCTCAACCAGCAATACGATATGGTCTTCTTACAAGAACTCTTCACTTATCGAGTGGCTAAAAAATTAAGAAAATATTTACCAAGAAACTATGTTGCAAGATATCCTAAAACGAGTAGGTTTCGATTCAATGCTGGCCTTTTTCAATTATTTAAAGAAATGAAAATTTTAAAAACTGACTTTAAGCATTTTGGAAAATTGTGCGGAAGCGGAGAATGTTTGGCCAAAAAGGGAGTTTACTTTTTAAGGGTCAAAACAAAAGAAGGCATTATCATTGATGTGTATAATACTCATCTCGAAGCCCATGATCGTGATTTCCCCATTCGAAAAAAGCAGCTTATTTTATTGAAAAACTTTGTGGATAAAAATTCTGGGAAGGGAAGGTATCCTGTAATATTAGCGGGAGATTACAATATTCATGACAAAAATCCAGAGCAGTATAATTATCTAATGGATCTTCTTCATGAGTATAAAGATGTATTGAAAGAAGCGACAAGAAATGATCCAAATAAATATCCCTACACATGGGATAGTAGAATTAATCAGCAAGCCCATTATAATCCAGATAAGGATAGTTTTGAATCAGCAAGGCTTGATTACATATTTATAAAGTCTGGAACAGAGAGTTGTGTGAGTCTTAAATCCTCTCAAGTGGTCTTAAATGAAAAAAAAGTTATCAAACGATTTTTGGGCCGAAGAACTCGAGAAATTTATCCGTCTGACCATTTTGGAGTTGAGGCGGAGATTAAAATTTATCCATGCCCTGCGGTCATAAATGATTGATCGAAGTGGAGCTTTTGCCTGAATAAGTAGGGATCTGAGCTAAAGCTTTCAAAGTAATTACCAACTAAATCATGGAGCTCTTCAAGATTCTTGCATGGAAAAACTTTTTCTCTGAAATGTGAGGCATTTGTTAACCCATAGGACCACCACATTATTTGCTTTTTTAAGGTAATCATTATCTTGGGTTCCCAATCAAAGTGTTGTGCCAAGTAATCGTAATAGTGGAAATAAATTTCTAAAAAATCACGAGGAGTGAAAATAACTTCTTTTCTTTCAGATTCATGAACAAGGGATTCAAGGAAAATAAAAGGGTTTTTTAAAGCCCCTCGACCAATCATTAAAGCATGGCAATTGGTGGAGAGAGATTTTTGATAAATCATTCCAGGATTAACTAAATCTCCATTTCCAAGAATGGGAAGAGCAGAGTCTTTAGCTAAATTCTCAAGAAAATCCCAATCAGCCAGACCTTTATAAAGTTGCGACCTTGTTCTGCCATGGACAGAGACAAATTCCACTCCAGAATCATAAGCAATCTGACATATATCTAGTGCATTTCTACAAGTTTCATCCCAGCCAGTTCTAATTTTGATACTTAAGGGAATATTTATGGATTTTCTCATTTCAGAAAAGAGATCAGATAAGCCTTCAGTTCTCTTAAGAAGAGCTGAACCTCCACCTTTTTTAGTAACCTTGTTTACGGGACATCCCATATTAATATCGATAAATTCAGGAGCATAACTTTCTGCCACCGTCGCTGCCTCGATCATTGCGGGAATCTCTTCTCCAAAAAGTTGCAAGCCTTTAGTCGTCTCATCTTTGCTGGTAGAGAGCATATGCAAGGTTTTATCATTCTTATAATTGATCCCCTTAGCGGAAACCAGTTCAGATATTCCCATACCGGCACCTAACTGACCCATAAGGAGACGAAAAGGGAGGTGTGTGATTTGTGCCATTGGTGCTAAGACTAATTTACTGCTCATCTCTACTTCTCCCAATTTAATGGGCCGGCGGTATTTCATGAGCAAGTGAATTTTTGCTTGCAGTTCGATTGAAAAAGGTTTGATATTCATTAGTGAAAACTTACAATGAATTTTCAAAAAAATTAAGGGGCAATGGTGAAAAGTATAGAATATTTTGTATTTGATTTAGAAGGCACATTGGTGGAAACCAGTTACCAAGAGATTATCTGTTTGCCTGAAATCAAGCGCTTGCTCGCGGATTTAGATGCAAACGGAAAATCACTTTATTTGTGGACTATGCGTGACCGAAAAAGTTCATTGGAAATTCTCAAGCAGACAGGGTTAATTTCATATTTTACTGATTTTTGCTGTCTTGGATCTGATTCCTATGCATATAAACCTGATCCTGAAGGGATAATTTCGATGCTTCCAGATGACTTTAATAGTGAAGAAGTTTTAGTGGTAGGCGATTCATATAAGGATATGCAGGCCGGTAAGCGATTAAAATCTCATACTTTATGTGCTGGTTGGTATTCCGCACCCAATAAAGAAATGGTTCAACGTTTAGAATGCCTAGGGGTGGACCAAGTATTAACAATTCCCCCAGGAATTGATGATTTAAAATTATTTCATTCAAGGGCATGAACCTTAGATTGTTCGTTTATAAAACTTAATAATATAGAAAATACTTAAATGTTGGATTTCAGGTTAATTTTTTGATCATTTTCCGCTAAGATAGATCCTTATCATTCAGATCGTAAAAGGGACTTAGTATGTTTGATACATTATCGCATAAAATTAATGACGCCTTTAAGCATATTCGAGGAAAAGGAAAAATCTCTGAATCGAATATTGAAGAAACTTTAGGGGAAGTTCGAACCGCCTTACTTGAAGCTGATGTTCACTTTAAAGTGGTAAAGGACTTTATCGCCAAGGTTAAAGAGAAAGCTTTGGGAGAAAAAGTTCTTCGTGGAGTTGAGCCTGGTGAGCAGTTTGTTAAAATAATGCATGATGAGCTCACATCTTTAATGGGTGAAGAGAATAAGGATTATAATTACGAATCTAAGAGTCCATTCGTCGTCATGGTCGTTGGTCTCAATGGTGCTGGTAAGACCACCTTTGTGGGAAAATATGCAAATTATCTAAAGAATAAAGCTAAAAAAGATATATATCTAATTCCAGCGGATAACTTTCGTCCCGCTGCAAAGGATCAACTTCTCAAACATGCCCATGCCCTCGATGTTGAGTACTTCGACTCTGATACTTCACAATCAGTGAATGATATTGTTCAAGCAGGTTTAGCCGAAGCGAAAAAGCTCGGAAAAAAAGTTGTGGTTATCGATACCGCTGGTCGTCTTCAGGTTAATGAAGAATTAATGGGCGAGCTGGCCACAGTTAAAAAGAATGTTGGAGATTGCGAAGTTCTTCTGGTTGCTGATGCTATGACTGGGCAAGAATCCGTGAATGTGGCTAAAAGCTTTCACGAGCAAATCGGTGTGACTGGGGTCGTCCTGTCTAAAATGGACTCTGACTCAAAAGGTGGAGCGGCCCTTAGTATTCGTTATGCCACTCAAGTTCCAATAACTTTTATCTCTGCCGGTGAAAAGTTAACTGATTTAGAATTATTTCATCCAGATCGATTGGCCAAACGGATCCTAGATATGGGTGATGTTCTAACTCTAGTTGAGAAAGCTCAAGATGCAATTTCTGAAGATGAAGCAAACTCAATGCTGAAAAGGCTGGAGCAAAACAAGTTTACCTTAAATGATTTTATTACTCAGATGGACTCAATGAAAAAGCTTGGTTCCATGGGAAATATATTAAAAATGATTCCTGGAATGGGAAATGCCATGCGAAATATGGGTGATCTCAGTCCCGCTGAAGATGAAATGAAAAAAATGCGAATTATCATTTCCTCTATGACTAATCAAGAAAGAGAAAATCATAAATTAATTAATGATTCCCGAATTAAGCGGATCGCCAAAGGTAGTGGAAAGTTAGAGACCGATGTCAAAGAGCTCATCAAGAAATTTGAGCAAAT